>CAMAOY010000042.1 GCA_945859865.1 Phenylobacterium deserti | reverse complement strand
GACGGTCCGGAACGGTCATAGGGCAGGCAGTCCCAGGAAGGGATCTCGAGGACTTCGATCCCCTTGCCGAAGAACCGGAACGCATCGACAAATGCCGACATGCGCGCGCTGTCCCTGGCAATGAACAGGGCCGGAGCCTTCCGGCGCCGGATCAGGTCGGCCATGACGAGGGCGTCGAAGCCCTCCGGCGCACCGCTAACATCGAGACGCCCGGGATCTTCCGCAAGCCGCCGAAGGTCCGCCGGGCCGGGTCCGCCCCCGACCTCAGCTGCCACGCACGGCCCTCGGGAGCTGGTACACTGTTTCCCTGAAAGCTTGGATCCGCCCAAGGATCTCCAAATCCACTTCCGGCGGCGGAGGCTCCCGCTGGATGATCCAGCCGTAGAGGTCCTGGTCAGGGTAGGCCAAAAGGAACTCGAGGGCGTCGAGCCCCTCAGGGCTAAGACCGCTGGCATGCGCGTCCACGAACGGGCCGAGGATAAGGTCGGCCTCGCGGAACCCCCGCCTCCAGGCGCGGAAGGACAGCCTCTTCAGGCGGTTTTCATCATGGATAGACATGTGACGGCGCGGGTATAGTGCGCGATGGCCGTCTTGGCCAGCGGCGCCCGGAAAAGGACCCATGCGGCCTGAGATCCTGTTCCCCCTCTTTGCGCCGATCACCAGCCTGAAGGGCGTAGGGGCCCGGATTGCGCCAGCACTGGAGCGCATAGCGGGGCCACTGGTCCGGGACCTTCTGTTCCTGGCCCCGCATGGCCTGATCCAGCGCCCAGGCCTGGCCATCGTGGAGGTCCGCCCTGAGGAGGTCGCGACCCTTCGGGTGACCGTCACAGAGCACCTGCGCCCCCGAAGCCCCCAGCAGCCCCTGCGGATCCGGGCCGAGGACGAGACCGGCCGGATTGACCTGGTCTGGTTCGGTAACGCCTCCCGCGGGATCGAGGGTCGCCTGCCGGTCGGAGCCCGGCGCCTGGTCTCGGGCCGGGTCGAACGCTTCGGCCTCGACCTCCAGATGGTCCACCCCGACTATGTGGTCGAGGAGACCCGGGCGGGCGAAATCCCCGAGCACGAAACGGTTTATCCGGCAGGCGGGGGCCTGGCGCCGAGGCTGGTCCGCAGGTTCGCGCTGGCCGCCCTGGAGCGCGCTCCGGCCCTGCCCGAATGGCAGGACCCGGCCTGGCAGGCCGGACGGGGGTTTCCCGGCTGGCTGGACGCCCTGGGCGTCCTTCATGCGCCGTCATCAGAGGCCGACCTGTCCCCGGCGTCCGCGGCCCGCAGCCGGCTGGCCTATGATGAACTCCTCGCCCACCAGCTGGCCATGGCCCAGAGACGCTCGCACAGGCGCTCGGGCGCAGCGCCCAGGCTGCCCGGGTCCGCCCTGGCCGGGCGCATCGAGGCCGCCCTGCCCTTTCGCCTGACCCCCGACCAGACCTCGGCCCTGGGCGACATCCGCTCGGACCTGGGCGGCGGGGTGCGGATGAGCCGCCTGCTCCAGGGCGACGTCGGTTCGGGCAAGACCGTCGTGGCCATGCTGGCCCTGGCGGATGCGGCAGCGGCCGGCGCCCAGAGCGTTCTGATGGCGCCGACGGAGATCCTTGCTCGCCAGCACTTCGAGACCCTGACGGGCCCGATGGAGGCCCAGGGCATCAGCGTCGTACTGCTGACCGGCCGGGATCGGGGGCCAGGGCGCCGTGAGAAGCTTCAGAGGCTCGCTGACGGCTCTGCCGGCGTCGCCGTCGGAACCCATGCCCTCTTCCAGGACGAGGTGAAGTTCGCTCGCCTAGCCCTGGCGGTCATTGATGAGCAGCACCGGTTCGGGGTCGGGGAACGCCAGCGCCTCCTGGATAAGGGCGAGGGTGTCCATCTGTTGTCGATGTCGGCGACCCCCATCCCGAGGACCCTGGAGCTTGCGGCCTACGGGGACCTGGATGTCAGCCGGATCGTCGGCAAGCCCCCGGGGCGCACGCCTGTCGCCACCCGGGCCGCCCCCATGACGCGTGTGACTGAGGTCGAGGATCGACTTGTCGCCGCCGTCCTTGGCGGCGCACAGGCCTTCTGGATCTGTCCCCTGGTGTCCGAGTCCGAGCTTGTGGACCTCAAGGCCGCGGAACAGAGGGCGCTGGAGCTGCAGGGGCGCCTCGGGAGCCGCGTGGGCCTGGTTCATGGCAAGCTCCCGCCCGCCGAGAAGGACGCCGTGATGGCGGACTTCGCTTCCGGCAAGGTCCGGGTCCTTGTCGCCACAACCGTCGTGGAGGTGGGCGTGAACGTACCCAATGCGACCATCATGGTGATCGAGCAGGCCGAGCGCTTCGGCCTGGCCCAGCTGCACCAGCTACGAGGACGGGTGGGCCGGGGCCGGGCCGAGAGCGCCTGCGTCCTGCTCTACGATCCGCCCCTGTCCGACACTGCCCAAAGGCGGCTGGACATCCTGCGGCGTTCAGACGACGGCTTCGCCATTGCCGAGACCGACCTTGAGCTTCGCGGCGGCGGCGACGCCCTTGGCCTGCGTCAGTCCGGCTTCCCCGACTATGTGTTTGTGGACCCTTTCATTCATCGGGACCTGATCTTGGCGGCGGGGGACGACGCCCGGCTCGTCCTGGCCAGGGACCCGGACTTCTCAACCCCGCGCGGACAGGCGCTCAGGGTGCTGCAGGCCCTGTTCGATTGGCGTCCGGAGACGGGGATGAAGGGCGCCTAGATCCTGTTCCGATAAGTGGGAACCGGTTATCGGAGCCAAACAGGATCTGTCTTTATGTGCTGGGAGCCTGTTTTGCCCCTTCAGACGTTTCGTCTGAAGGGAACAGGCGCCTAGATGCCAGGAAGGCCCTAAGGCGGGCCTGCGCATCGGCTTCGATGTCCGCGTAGAAGAGATTGAAGCCCGGCGTCCTCAGGCGGTCTTCCCAGGACCCGAAGGGGCGGAGCATCCGCGCCTCTGGCCGGGACACCCGCAGAATGCCGTTGATGCACCGGGCGCTGACCTGCCGGGTAACGAAGGGCGGTCTGGCGCCCCACTCAAGATCGGTCGCGTTCGTGGCCCCCTTCGCCAGGCGCGACGGAGCCTCGCTGTCCGTCGTCGCCTGAAGGATCGGGTTGTAGCAGACTGGCCTGCGCTTACCGAGGTTCACCAGGTCGTCTCCCTCCCAGACCAGGGCGCGATCCTGAAGGTCCCTCGCCGTGCGGCTGTCGCCCTCATAGGCCCAGGCCCAGGCGGCGAGGCAGGCGACCTGACCTGGGGTCTTGCAGGGCTCCAGGGGCGGCGTATCGGAGGGGACCACAGTGTCGATAAGCCAGGCTCCGACAAGCCGCTTGCGCACCGCGGGCGTCGATCCGGCCTCGGCCAGGATCCGGGCGGCAAGCTCGCCTCCCTGTTCGACGCCGACAATGAGGATCGGACGATCTGGTCCCGTGCGGGCGAGAAAATTCAGGAAGGCCGCCTCGGCGTCCACGTAGGCGAAGCGGCGGGCCTCGCGGGCGTCCTCGCGAAGGGTCGTGAAGGAATAGAGGCCTGCCTGCCGATACCTTGGCGCATAAACCTGTCCCGCCGGGGCGAAGGGACCGGCGTGGTTGGGTGCCATGACCCTTCGGAATACATCGGCGGACGCCGGATCCTCAATCGGACCATTCCAGTGCTCGGTACCCGAATAGGAGGTCGGTCCCAGGAAGAAGATCGCCGCCTCACCAACTTTCCCCGGCCCGTTGGGCAGGAGCGCCCAGGCCTCGGGACGATCATAGTCCGGCGCAGACGGCGGCGTTGAGACCTGGAAGGGCTTGGCCGGATCCATGGCTGCCAGCCGGATGTCATCCCGGCGGATCCAGGCGAACAGACCCAACAGAAGCACCAGGGCCAGGCCAACCCAAAGGCCCAGGCGGCGGGGACGCTTCCAAATCGGCGTATCGGTCATGCCGGGTGGCCTAACGGTAGGGATCGTCGGTCGCGAGGTAGCTTCTGACGTAATCCGCGACGCCGTCCTCGAGGGAGGTGAATGTTCCTGGATATCCTGCAGCCACCAGCCGCTCCATCCGCGCCTCGGTAAAGTACTGGTAGTGGTCGCGGATCGCGGTGGGCATGGGAATGTAGTCGATCTGCGCTGGCTGTCCGGCTGTGGCGAACACCGCCCGGGCAAGGTCCTCGAAGCTTCGGGCCTGTCCCGAACCGAGGTTGAAGACCCCGTTCACCTGGGGAGAGGAGAGCAGCCAGGCCACGACCTCAGCCACGTCCCGCACATAGACGAAGTCCCGCTTCTGCCCACCGTCGGGGATGCCTTCACGGTAGGAGCGGAAGAGCTGCACGGCCTGCCCGTCGCGAACGGAGGGCCAGACCTGGGCGGCGACAGACTGCATCGCCCCCTTGTGACCCTCGTTGGGGCCGTAGACGTTGAAGAACTTGAGGCCAGCCCACTGGGGCGGGGCGTATTCCCTTGCAGCCTGCCGGGCGGTGAAGACATCGAACAGGGCCTTGGACCAGCCGTAGGCATTCAGAGGCCGCAGGGCGGCCAGGCTCTCGAAGTCGTCCTGATCGTCGAACCCTTGCGCGCCGTCGCCGTAGGTGGCCGCCGAGGAGGCGTAGATGAGCCGCCTCTGCCGGTCCGTACACCAGCGGAACAGGTCCCGGCTGAGCCCGAAATTGGTCTGGATGATGCGGTCGGCGTCCGGCTCGGTGGTGGAGGAGATGGCCCCCATGTGGATCACCGCCTCGATGTCGCGCCAGCGTTTCTCAAGCCAGTCAAACATCTCCTCGGGGGCCACGAAGTCGCCGATTGGGTGGCGGGAAAGGTTGCGCCACTTGCCCAGGTCAACTTCGCGCAGGCGATCGCAGACCACCACGTCCAGGCTCCGGTCCTCGGCGAGGCGGGCGACGATGTTCGAGCCGATGAAGCCGGCACCGCCGGTGACGAAGACGATCCTGCGGGTCACTGTTCCCCCTCCCCGGCCATCCGGCGGATAGCGGCCGTTGTTGAATACCCCTCGACCAGGGGGGCAAGCCGGATCTCGCCGCCCCAGCCCCGGACCAGATCGCCGCCGACCACTTCGGACTCGGCGTAGTCCGCGCCCTTGACCAGGACGTCGGGCCGGGCGGCCCGGATCAGCTCGAGGGGCGTGTCCTCGTCGAAGGGCGCGACAAGGTCGACACTGGTCAGGCCGGCAAGGACGAGGGCCCGGCTCTCCAGGTCGTTCACGGGCCGTCCCTCCCCTTTGAGGGCGCGGACGGAACGGTCGGAGTTCACGCCGACGATCAACCGGTCACACCAGCTCCTCGCCTGGGCCAGGTAGGCCACATGACCGCGGTGCAGGATGTCGAAACAGCCATTGGTGAAGCCTATGCGCAGGCCCCGGGCCCGCCATCTGGCGATCTCTTCGACCATCCGGGCACCCGTCGCCACCTTGGCCTCGGCGACGGCCATGTGCGCCGCCAGGGTCGCCTCGACGAGCTCGTCCGGAGAGACCGTCGCCGTGCCGACCTTGCCCACGGCCACGCCAGAGGCCAGCAGCGCCAAGGCGATGGCTTCTTCGAGGGGCCGCCCGGCGGCGAGGCCGGTCCCGAGGGCGGCTATGGCGGTGTCGCCAGCTCCGGAAACGTCGAAGACTTCCCGAGGCGATCCCGGGAAGTGGCGCACTGGCTGGCCGCGGACCGCCAGGGACATGCCCTTGGCCGCCCGGGTAACCAGGATTGAGCGGGCCTCGCAGAGCTCAAGGGCCCGGACCAGGGCGGCCTCGACCTCGGCGTCGGTTCCGGTGGGCAGGCCGGAGGCATGCGCCAGCTCGGAGGCGTTGGGCTTGATCACGTCCACCGGGCCGTAGCGCTGAAAGGAGCGGGCCTTGGAATCTACGAGGACTGGCAGGCCAGAATTCCGGCAGGCGGCGATGACCTCGTCGGTGACGACCCCCTTGCCGTAGTCAGACAGGATGATCACCCCCGCGCCCGGCGCGACGTCGCGAACCGCGCGGGCCAGGCGTGCAGAGGTCTCCGCCGAAACCGGATCCGTATCCTCGATGTCCACACGAAGAAGCTGGTGCGTGCCGGAGACGAAGCGTGTCTTCAGGGTCGTCGGGCGGGCGGTATCTGTAACCAGCGCGCCTTCAATCCGCCCGTCGCCACCCACCAGCCGCAGGGCCTCGTGACCCTCGATGTCGGAGCCGATCACGCCCACCAGGGCAACCTGACCACCCAGTGCCGAGACATTACGCGCCACGTTGCCGGCGGCTCCGAGCATGACCAGCTCGCGGCGCCAGGCGAGGACCGGTATCGGCGCCTCGGCAGACATCCGCGTCACCTCGCCATAGACGAAGCGGTCAACCATCACATCGCCGACGCAGACGACGCGCACGCTTGGGATGCTGCGGATCAGGTCCTGGAGCGAAGTGAACTCCATCGCTTTCAGGCCCGCGGCCGCTTGGCCAGGGCATCGAAGGCCAGCAGATCGGCGATCAGGCCCTCGAACTCGGACAGGGGCACCATGTTGGGTCCGTCGGACGGAGCGTTGTCGGGATCGGGATGGGTCTCCAGGAAGACGGTCGCGACGCCAATCGCAACAGCCGCCCGGGCGAGGACCGGGACGAACTCCCGCTGCCCGCCAGACCGGTCGCCCTGACCGCCGGGCTGCATCACCGAATGGGTGGCATCGAACACCACCGGGCAACCGATCTCCGACAGAATGGGCAGGGCCCGCATGTCGCTGACCAGGGCATTGTAGCCGAAGCTCACGCCGCGTTCGGTCGCCAGGGCGTTGGGATTGCCTGCACCGCTGATCTTGGCGATGACATTCTTCATGTCGCCGGGCGCCAGGAACTGGCCCTTCTTGACGTTGATCGCCCGCCCGGTTTCAGCGGCCGCAACCAGGAGGTCGGTCTGGCGGCACAGGAAGGCGGGGATCTGGAGAACGTCGACGGCCTCGGCCACGCGCGCGCACTGCTCGCGCTCGTGGACGTCGGTCAGGACCGGAAGGCCAATCGATTCCCGGATCTCGGCGAAGATCGGCAGGGAGGCCTTCAGGCCAAGGCCCCTCGCCGCCCGCGCTGATGTGCGATTGGCCTTGTCGAAGGAGGTCTTGTAGATCAGGCCGATATCCAGGCGTTCGGCGATCTCTTGCAGGGCCGTCGCCATCTCCAGGGCATGCTGCCGGCTTTCCAGCTGACAGGGGCCGGCGATCACCGTCAGGCGTTCGCGATTGCCGATCCGCACTGTCCGTCCCGACGGCGGAGTGAGTTCGACGACAGCGTTCAGACTGGACAATTCGTCTCTCCTGCGAGACGACTTCGCCTCAGGGCGTTAAGTGGCTTGCAGCGGACCTCCGCACAAGCCGGAAATGCACCTGTAATGGCCGGCGACCGCCGGCGACTCCCGGGAGCCGCAGTCCGTGTCCGCTGTGCAAGAAATCTGCCTGAACACCCTCTTTGTCCATCATGGATCGGTTAAGCGAGCCCCAGCCCTCAGGGGCCTGCCGGCGGTTTTCCGTTCGGCGCTGGACTCCATCACCCGGGGATGGATGGCCGGGGACGTCACCTTCGTGACCCCCGACAACCGGGTCCTGAGGCTCCGGTCGGAAGCCGCCGGCCCCGCCGCCATCATTCGGATCCACGATTTCCGCTTTGTGCGCCGGGCACTCCTGGCCGGCGATATCGGCTTCGCGGAGGCCTATGCCGCTGGGGAATGGGAGACGCCGGACCTGACGGCCGTCCTGTCCGTCTTCAGCCTGAACTTCCAGAACCTGACCCGGGTGACTGAGGGCAATCCCCTTGTCGGCGTGATCAACTTCCTGGGGCACTTTCTGAACGGGAACTCGCGGAACGGGTCCCGGCGCAATATCCACGCCCACTATGACCTGGGAAACGCCTTCTATTCCCGCTGGCTGGATCCCTCGATGACCTATTCCTCGGCCCGCTACCAGAACGGAGCCGACAGCCTTGAGGCCGCGCAGAAGGAAAAGTACGGGGCCCTTGCCCGCAGGATGTCTCTCGCCGCAGGCCAAACCGTCCTTGAGATCGGGTGTGGCTGGGGTGGCTTTGCCGAATTCGCAGCGGGCGAGATCGGCGCCCGGGTCACCGGCATCACCATCTCCAAGGAGCAGCACGAGTTTGCCAGCCGCCGGATCTTCGAGGCGGGCCTTTCCGAGCGGGCGGACATCCGACTGGTCGACTATCGCGACGTGACCGGGACCTTCGACCGGGTCGCCTCCATCGAGATGTTCGAGGCGGTCGGTGAGCGCTACTGGCCCACCTATTTCCAGGCGGTCCACGACCGGCTGAAGCCTGGCGGCCGAGCGGGCCTCCAGATCATCACCATCCAGGACGAGCTGTTCGAGGGCTATCGCAAGCGCGCTGACTTCATCCAGCGCTACATCTTCCCCGGCGGCATGCTGATCTCAGAGAACAGACTGAACCAGGAGACGACCAAGGCGGGACTGGCCTGGTCCGAGCCTGACCGCTTCGGCCCGGACTATGCCGAGACCCTTGCAGCCTGGAAGCAGCGCTTCGGGGCCACGTGGGAGGATATCCGCAGCCTAGGCTTCGACGAGCGGTTCCGCCGGATCTGGGACTTCTACCTCAGCTATTGCGAAGCCGGGTTCCGGACTGGCCGGACACAGGTGATCCAGCTGGGCCTTGCCCGCGCCTAATGGGCCTGTCGCCTTGGCACCGGGCTTCGGAACCCCCTAGATTGTCCTCATGACCATAGCGCTGAACGTTCTTGAGGCCATCGGCCGGACCCCCCTGATCCGGCTCAACCGCGCCAGCGAGGCCACGGGGTGCGAGATCGTCGGCAAGGCCGAGTTCATGAACCCCGGCCAGTCGGTGAAGGACAGGGCCGCCCTCTACATCATCCGCGACGCCGAACGGAGGGGGCTTCTGCGCCCCGGCGGCCGCATTGTCGAGGGCACGGCGGGAAACACTGGCATTGGCCTGGCCATGGTCGGGCAGGCCCTGGGCTACCGGACCACCATCGTCATTCCCCGCACCCAGAGCCAGGAGAAGAAGGACGCCATCCGTCTGCTCGGCGCCGAACTCGTGGAGGTCGACGCGGTCCCCTACTCAAACCCGGACAACTACGTCCGCTATTCCGGTCGCCTGGCTGAAGAGCTCAACCGCAGCGAGCCCAATGGCGCGGTCTGGGCCAACCAGTTCGACAATGTCGCCAACCGGCAGGCCCACGCCGAGACGACGGGTCCGGAGATCTGGGAGCAGACCGCTGGCAAGGTCGACGCCTTCATCTGCGCCGTGGGTTCGGGCGGAACCCTGGCCGGGGTCGCCGAGGCCCTCAGGGCCCGTCGTCCGGACGTCCGCATCGGCCTTGCCGATCCCATGGGCGCATCCCTCTACAACTGGTACGCCCAAGGCGAGCTCCGGGCCGAGGGGGGGTCGATATCAGAAGGGATCGGACAGGGCCGCATCACCGCCAACCTTGAGGGCCTGGCCGTCGACATGCCCTTCCAGATCCCCGACGAGGAGATGCTGGACGTGATCTTCGACCTGGCCACCCACGAGGGCCTGATCATGGGCGGGTCCACGGGCATCAACGTGGCCGGGGCGATCCGGATGGCCCGCGCCCTTGGGCCTGGACACACCGTCGTTACCATCCTCTGCGACCAGGGCTCGCGCTACCAGAGCAAGATCTACAACCCGGCCTTCCTGCGCGAACGCGGGCTGCCGGTCCCGCAGTGGCTGACATGAACAGCTCTCCCCTCATTACCGCCGAGGCTCTCCAGGCCCGGCTCGGCGTGCCAGACCTCAGGGTCGTGGACGCCAGCTGGTTCCTTCCCGCCGAGGGACGGTCGGGTCGGGCCGAGTTTGAAGCCGAGAGGCTCCCCGGCGCGGTCTTCTTCGATATCGACGCGATCTCCGATCCGGCGACAGACCTTCCCCACATGCTGCCAACGCCAGAGGCATTTGCATCGGCAGCCGGAGCCCTGGGCCTGTCCCGCGAGGCCGAGATCGTCGTCTATGACAGCTTCGGCGTCCGGTCCGCCGCCCGCGCCTGGTGGACCCTTCGGACTATGGGCTATCTGCGGGTCAGGGTGCTCGACGGCGGCCTCAGGGCCTGGCGGGCCGCAGGCCTGCCCCTGGAGACGGGATTGCACCGGGTGCCCCCAGCCGTAGGGGTCAGTCCGCAGACGCAGCCGGAAAGGGTCCGGAGCCAGTCCGAAGTCGCCTCCGCCCTCGAGACCGGTTTGGCTCAGATCGTCGATGCGCGCAGCGCGCCCCGGTTCCGCGGCGAGGCCCCGGAGCCCCGGCCGGGCCTGAGATCCGGGCACATGCCTGGGGCCATCAACCTGCCCTTTGACCGCCTGCTTACGGCTGAGGGCCGGATGAAGTCCCCGGAGGAGATCGCCGCGGCTTTTGAGGCGGCGGGTGTCGACCCCACCCGACTGGTCATTGCCACCTGCGGCTCGGGCGTAACGGCGTCGGTCCTGGCCCTCGCCCTTGAGATCCTCGGCGCGCCGGCGGCAGTCTACGACGGTTCCTGGGCGGAATGGGGCGGTGCCTCGGGTGGTGACGTCGTCACGGGGGATGCATGAAGCCGGCGAGCCGCCTTGTTCATCCGCCCGGGCCGGGGACACAGCCCACCGCGACTGTGAACCCGCTGATCCAGAAGGGCTCGACTGTCCTGCTGCCCGACGCCAGGGCCCTCTACGATGATGACGCCTTTGTCACCTACGGTCGCAGTGGCCTAGCCTCGCACGAGGCCCTGAAGGCCGCCCTCTGCGACCTTGAACGCGCCGAGGCCGTCGAGCTCTATCCGAGCGGTGTCGCCGCCATCGCCGGCGCCCTGCTCGCCGTGCTCAAGGCTGGCGACGAACTCCTGATGACCGATACGGCCTATAAGCCGACCCGCCGGTTCTGCGACCGTACCCTCGCCCGCTTTGGCGTTTCGACCCGATATTATGACCCCACCCTTCTGCCCGATGAGGTCGAGGCGCTGATGGGGCCGAAGACCCGGCTGATCTTCCTGGAAAGCCCTGGCTCGCTCAGCTTCGAAATGCAGGATGTGCCGGCCTTGGCCGCGATTGCGCGCCGTCGTGGGATCGTGAGCCTGATCGACAACACCTGGGGTGCAGGCCATGTGCTCAAGCCGCTGGACCTTGGTGTCGACATTTCGAGCCAGGCCCTCACCAAGTATGTTGGCGGGCATTCCGACAGTTTCATGGGCTCGGCGGCAGCGCGAGATCCGGATACTGCCGCCCGGCTCAAGGCCGGCGTGACAGACCTGGGCTGGTCGGTGGCAGCCGAAGACGCCTATGCCATGCTCAGGGGCCTGCGCACCCTCGACGTGCGCCTCCGCCAGCATGAAGCAACAGGGCTGGCGCTCGCAAGCTGGCTGGAGGCCCGGCCTGAGGTGCGGCAGGTCCTGCATCCTGCCCTGCCCGGCGCACCGGGCCACGACCTCTGGAAGCGGGACTATTCCGGCGCCTGCGGTCTCTTTGCCCTCGTCCTTAAGCCCGCGCAGGCCGGCGCGACCGCCGCCTTCCTCGACGCCCTCCAGGTGTTCGGGCTGGGCTTTTCCTGGGGGGGCTTCGAAAGCCTCGCCATTGACTGTGACCCACAGCTGAAGGTCCGCCAGTTCCGGCGCAACTATGGGGGTTCCCTTGTCCGGCTTCATGCCGGGCTCGAGGACGCCGAGGACCTTATCGCGGACCTGGAGGCGGGCCTCGAGGCCTGGCGACGCCTACCGGCCTAACTCCCCGGTCGGGCCAGCCGGCTCATGAGCAGGGCCGCGCGACGCGTCTGGCGGCGCATGGCCGGGATGTCCATGGTCTCCCCAGGGGCGTGGGCGCCCTCCCCTCCCGCGCCGAGACCGACAAGCCCATCGACAATGCCAGAGACGAAGGCGATATCCCCGGCGCCCCGCTTGAGCGCATCGAGCTCCGCCATTTCCGGGTAACCGAGATCCCGGTTCACGCCATTGAGCCGTGCAAGTAGTTGCCGCGAACCCTCCGTCGGGGGCATGGCGGGATAGCCTTCGGTAAACTCCAGACTGGCCCGGGTGCCTGGCAGGCTGGTCTGGACGATACTCGCCATCTTCGCCTTCAGGCTTTCGGTCTGTGCGTTCGAGAGGGTCCGAAGGTCACCAATGGCCAGGGCCTCGGCGGCGATGATGTTGGACTTGCCAGAGGCCTTGCCCCCTGTCGCGGTGGCGTTGAGGTCGGCGTTGGCCCCCCCGAGGACAAGACCGACGTTGTAGGTGGCGTTCGGTTCCCGCAAGTCCTCTCGGAAGCTGTCCAGGATCCTTGAGAGTTCGAAGATGGCGCCATATCCGGCGGCGTCCGAGAAGATCCCCGAGGAGTGACCCGGCTTGGCCTTGACCCTCAGGGTCCAGGTGCTTGATGACCTTCGGGCGATGGACCCCATGTCGGCCCCGTTCTCGGTCGCTAAGCCCTCGAAATCCAGGGCGAGATCGGACCGCCGGGCGGCTTCGACCAGATCGCGGCGCGCGATCGTCGTCGGCCTTCCCATGCGCTCCTCGTCACCGGTCAGAACGACCGTGATGTCAGCGTCCTTGAGGGTCCCGGCGGCCTTCATGGCCTGGAGGGCGCCGAGCATGATGACGATACCGCCCTTCATGTCGTTGACCCCGGGCCCAGTCACGGTGTTCCCGGAGCGGACATAGCCCTTGAAGGGGCTGTCGGGCTCGAACACCGTATCGAGGTGTCCGATCAGCAGCATCCGCCGGCCCTTGCCCGATCCTGTGTGGGTCGCGATGAGGTGTCCCGCCCGGCCCGCCTCCGCCATGGGGCTCCAGCGAACCTCGAAGCCGAGGGCCCGGAACTCAGGCTCCAGCCGCCGGCTGACAGCCTCCACCCCTGCGAGGTTCATGGTGCCCGAGTTGATTGCCACCAACTGCTCCAGCAGACCCAGCTGGGCGTCCTGGGAGGCATCGACGGCGGCGACCATCCGCCGTTCGGCCCCAGACAGTCCTGCGGCGTATGCGGTCCCAGTGAAAGCGAGGGCGCAGGCGGCGAGGCAGGCGGCGCGTTTGAGCATGACGGGCTCCGGTGGGAAAACGAGCATCAGCTTGGCCTAGCGTCCCGGTCCTGCGCAACCCCGGGCTTGATTAGCGCTGCGTCATCCGCCCATTGTGACACGGTCAATTCCGGGAGAGCGACATGGGTCCCTACAAGCTTCTGATCGACGGCCAGCTGGTGGATGGCGACGCCGGCATGCCGGTGATCAATCCGGCCACCGAACAGGTGCTGGTGGAGTGCCCCCGGGCTTCGAAGGCCCAGCTCGACCAGGCCGTGGCCGCTGCCAAACGGGCATTCCCCGCCTGGGCCGCCACCCCCATGAGCGAGCGTCGAAAGGCCCTCCTGGCCATGGCCGACGCCATCCAGGGCGATCTGGAGACCCTGTCCCGCACCCTTGTCCAGGAACAGGGAAAGCCGCTTCAGGACGCCATGGGCGAGATCTTCGGCGCGGCTGCCTTCTTCCGCTATTTCGCCAGCCTCGACCTGCCCGAGAAGGTGATCGAGGACTCCGACACACGAAAGGTGATCTCCCGCCGCCGGCCCCTGGGCGTGGTGGGTGCCATCGTGCCCTGGAACTTCCCGATCATCTTGATGGCCTTCAAGGTTCCAGCGGCCCTGCTGGCTGGCAATACCGTCATCCTGAAGCCGGCGGCCACCACCCCGCTCACCACCCTGCGCATCGGCGAGCTGGTGAAGGACCTCCTGCCCCCCGGCGTCCTGAACGTGATTTCGGACGCCAATGATCTCGGCGGTGCCATCACGGCGCATCCGGACATCCGCAAGGTCTCCTTCACAGGTTCCACCGAGACCGGCAGAAAGGTCATGGCGGGCGCCGCAGAGGCGCTGAAGCGGGTGACCCTTGAACTCGGCGGCAATGATGCGGCCATCGTCCTCGGCGACGTGGACCCCAAGGAAGCCGCGCCCAAGATCTTCGGGGCCGCCTTCCAGAACTCCGGTCAGGTCTGCATCGCCGTGAAGCGGGCCTATGTCCACGAGAGCATCTATGACGCCATGTGCGACGAACTGGCCAAGCTGGCGGACGCCGCCGTCATGGGCGATGGCCTGCAGCAGGGCGTCACGATCGGCCCGCTCCAGAACAAGAGCCAGTTCGAGAAGGTCCTGGCCCTGATCGAGGACGCCAAGACCCAGGGCAAGGTCATAGCCGGCGGCGGCCGTGCCGAGGGCAAGGGCTATTTCATCCGTCCGACCATCGTCCGGGACATCGAGGACGGCACCCGTCTGGTGGACGAGGAGCAGTTCGGTCCCGTCCTGCCGGTCATCAGGATCAAGGACGGTGAGGATGCCGTGCGCCGGGCCAATGCGTCCGACTACGGCCTCGGCGGTTCCATCTGGTCCAAGGACCTGGACAGGGCCCTCGACCTGGCTGGGCGCATGGACACAGGAACCGTCTGGATCAACAAGCACGCCGAGCTGGCGCCCAACATCCCGTTCGGCGGCGCCAAGTTCTCGGGCGTGGGCAATGAACTGGGCGAGGAGGGCCTCGCCGAGTTCACCCAGCTGCACGTCATCAACATGGCCAAGGCCTGATCCGCCACCACGGGCGGACAGCCAGGGAGCTAGACATCATGAAGCACATTTCAGCCGTCGCCGGGCTCCTGGCCCTGGCTGCCTGCTCGGGACCGCAGGGCGTTACGAACCCCGCCGCCGCACCAAAGTACGACACCTCCCTGCCCATGAACGAGTTCATGCTGCATGTGGTCCACCCTGCCTCCCAGGCTTACTGGCGGGGCTCAGGGATCGAGGTCACCATGGCCGGCGAAAGGGATTTGTCCCCGAAGGATGAGGCGGGATGGGAGGCTTTGGTCACGGCGGCCTCCACCGTGGCGGAGGCCGGCAACGCCCTGCAGCTTCCTGGCCGCGCCCGCGCACCGGAGGCGGACTGGAACCGGATGGCCCAGGACATGACCGCCAGGGCCCTCGAGGCCCGCACGGCGGCTGACGCACATGACAAGCAGGCCGTCTTCGACACTGGCGGCCGGCTCTACGAGACCTGCGTCGCCTGCCACATGAAATACATCATCGAGCCACCCATGCCCGAAAAACCCCTGCCCGAGGTGCCGGAAGCCCGTAACTAGCCCTGGACTGGCGCGCCCGGCAGGACTCGAACCTGCAACCGTCCGCTTAGAAGGCGGATGCTCTATCCGGTTGAGCTACGGGCGCTCTGGAAACGGCTGTCGGCTCAATGCGTCCAGGGCTGCTTGCGATCGGCGGAGAAGTTGTTCGCATAGGCCTTCAGGATCCGGCGGGGTGCCTTAGGTTCGGTCACCTGGAAGGCGAGGCCGTGCCTCTGGGCATAGGCGACAGCCTCATCCCGGCTCTCGAAGGACAGGCGGACCTGGGCGGAGGTGTCGTCGGTCAGGGTCCAGCCCATCAGGGGATCCGAAACCCGCGCAGATGCCGGAGCGAATTCAAGGACCCAGTCCCGGGTCCGGGCCTTGCCCGACTGCATGGCGGTCTTCGCGGGTCTGAAAATGCGCGCGATCATCCTTGCCCTCTTCCTCCGTTCCTGGACCCTGGGCCCCCTGGACCCGCGTCCGCGGCCGGCTCTGGTCGGGGCGGCGTGATTCGAACACGCGACCCTCTGCTCCCAAAGCAGATGCGCTACCAGGCTGCGCTACGCCCCGAAGAGTACCGGCCGACGATCGCGATAGCCGTCTTCGCGCGAAACCGCAATCACTCGGCGGGCTTGCGCATCAGCTTGAACACACCGCTGGCCCGGACCACGTCAGCCCCGATGGCGTGAGCGCGCCCCTCGACGAAGGCCACGTCGCGGGTAAGGCGGGTGACCCGGCTCTCCCCGAAGACCCATTGCCCAACCCTGGCCATGTGCAGGAAATCGACGCTGAGGTGGATGGTCACGCTCGACCGCCGGGAGGCCCGCCAGACCGCGGCGGCAAGAAGGCCGTCCATGAAGGAGGTCAGCATGCCGCCGTGTACCAGGCCAAGGCCGTTGGCGTGCCTGGGCAGGGCCAGGAAGGCGTGTTCGGTCGCCTCACCCTGGATCTCCCGGTGGAAGTAGGGACCGTTATGCGTCGAATAGGGCCCGCGACTGGCAGACAGGACAAAGCCTTCGGGTGGAAGGACGGCGGTGTCTTCAGGCCCTGCGGTCATGGCCGGCTCCGGAAGATGGGAAAGTCGACCCGGTCGCCGGGCCGCAGGCCGATCTCAGCCGCCCGTCCCCCGGCAAGTTCCAGGACCCCCAGGGTCGTACCGCCAGCTGGCAGGGGTGTCTCATCCAGGGGCCGCGCATTCCGGGCGATCGATCGAACGACGCCGTCCCCGCGGATGTAGATGATGTCCAGGGGGATCAGGGTGTTGCGCATCCAGAAGGCTGCGTCGGGCTGTTCCCGGCCGAAGTCGAACAGCATGCCCCGGTCCGGAGCGAGGGAGGTCCGGCACATCAGGCCGAACTCTCGCTCCCGCTCGGAGTCCGCGACCTCGACCCGAAACCGAAAGTTCCCGCGGGCGGTGCGAACCGTAAGCGGGCGCAGGGGCGTCAATTCCGGCTGTCCTCGACAGGCGGACGGAGCAGACCTTGGCGGCAGCGCGGAGGCCGGGATGGCCGATCCTGCGAGGATGGCGATGATCCCGGGTATGAGCCCCAGGACAAGCGGGCGTGGAGACATGCGGTTCGGCATGAAATGCCCTTAACGCCGGGCTGGGCCGGGCGCCAGTCAGATCATCTGGACTTCCGCCACAACCAGGCCCTTGGGACCATTGCCGAAGCGGACCATCAGGTCTTCACCCGGCAACAGGTCCTCGACGCCGGCGCGGCGCAGGATCTCGATGTGGATGAAGATGTCCCCGGGCTCCTGGTCCCGGACCACAAACCCATAGCCCTTGGTGCGATTGAACCACTTCACCTTGGCAGGCTCGAAGGGACCTTCTGCATCCGGGGCCCGGTCGGTGGCACCGTTGTGGGGCTGGAAGCCGTCTCGCCTGCCGCGGTCATAGCCATTGCGGCCATTTCCCTGGCCATAGTCACCGCGGCCCTGGCGCAAACCATAGTCGCCCCGTTCAGGATCCCGCGCTTGCCTGGGCTGAGCCGTGCTCTCGTCGAAGTCATGGATCTCCGATACCTGCCAGCCCTTAGGGCGACGAACGACCGAGCAGGACAGAGACGCACCTTCCGGCGCAAGCTCCCGCCCCAGTCCCCTGAGGGACGTCACGTGGAGGAGCACATCCTTGCGGTCCGTAAGCTCCGGTTGGTCAGGGACGATGAAGCCATAGCCCTTGCCGACATCGAACCATTTTACGTGGCCACTGATCCTGACGGAGGGTTCACCAGCGTCTTCATAGCCGTAACTGGACATGGCCCCCTCACGCACAACAGGCCCCGGCTCCCGAAGAGGAACTCAGGCCACAAATACTTTTCTTGTCCTTTACGTGACGTCAATGATCGTTCTGCCCGCAACCCCTGGGGGGCCTTATGTTTTCACGCTTTACTCACGCTCCCCGAACGGCGGGCTCAGGCGCGTGGGTCTGATTACGAATTGCGGGCCGAGCGGCTCAAAGGACCGCCTTGCGCCCCGGCGTGCTTTCCCCGGATCAGCACGCAGGCACCACCAGCCAAGTGTGCGGACCGAATTTCACGGGACCAAAACGCACACTGCGACCCGCCCGTGGGGCGGATCGCAGGTTGCCAGGGGATGAACGCCCCCAAGTCGCTCCGGTTGACCGAAGCGGTGGATCAGAACTTTGCCTGCATCCCGAACTCGAAGA
>CAMAOY010000041.1 GCA_945859865.1 Phenylobacterium deserti | reverse complement strand
TCGGACACCACCATGACGCCCGAGGCGCCATCGCAGATCTGGCTGGAGGAGGCCGCCGTGATCCGGCCGCCTTCGCGAAGCAGCTTCACGCCCTTGATGCCGTCGAGGCTGGCCTCAAAGCGGATGCCCTCGTCCACCGTGTGGATGGTTTTGTTGCCGTCGGCGTCCGTGATCTCGACGCCGATGATCTCGTCCTTGAAGGCGCCCGACTGGCTGGCGGCGATCGCCCGCTGGTGGCTGCGATAGCTGAACTCGTCCAGCTGGTCCTTGGTCAGGTTGTACTTCTCCGCGACCATTTCCGCGCCCACGAACTGGGAGAACTGGATGCCGGGATAGCGCTCTTCCTGCCAGGGGCTCTTGGGCAAACCAAAGCCGTTCTGGGCCGGGAGGGACACCGACAGGCCCATGGGCACCCGGCTCATGCTCTCGACGCCCGAGGCGATGACCACGTCCATGGTGCCGGACATGACCGCCTGGGCAGCGAACTGCAGGGCCTGCTGCGAGGATCCGCACTGGCGGTCGATGCTGGTGCCGGGCACGCTCTCCGGCAGCTTGGAGGCCAGAACGGCGTTGCGGGCGACGTTGGTGGACTGCTCGCCCACCTGCATCACGCAGCCCATGATCACGTCCTCGACCGCCGCCGGGTCGATGGAGGTCCGGTCGACCAGGTCGTTCAGCACCACGGCCGCGAGGTCCGTCGGATGCCAGCCCTTAAGCTTGCCGCCCTTGCGGCCGCCGGCGGTGCGACCCGCCGCAACGATATAGGCTTCAGCCATGTCTTCGCTCCCACACTCGCCCCCGGGCGATCCCAGGGTGCATTCTTGGGAAAACATAAGCCCCGGACGCGGGGGAAGCCAAGCCGTTCCGAAGCCCGAACTTAAGTTCAGGGACTTGGCTTCAGGCCGAGAAGGCCTGGGCAAGGATGCGATTGAGGGCCTCAGCGTCGATCGCATCGAAGGCAGCGGGGATCTCGGCGTCGACGTCCAGCACGGCAATCAGCCCGCCGGCGGCGTCGAAGACCGGGCAGACGATCTCGCTGGCCGACCGGGAGTCGCAGGCGATGTGGCCGGGAAAGGCGTGAACATCCTCCACCACCACGGTCTCGCGACGCTCGGCCGCAGCCCCGCAGACCCCCTTGCCAAAGGGGATGCGCAGGCAGCCCAGTGTGCCCTGATAGGGGCCCAGGACCAGCTCGCCCGGCCGGGTCGGATCTACCCGGTAGAAGCCGGTCCAGAAGAAGTGGGGGAAAGACTGGGCCAGCATGCCCGCCACCACCGCCATCCGCGCGGTCCGGTCGGGCTCGCCCTCGAGCACCGAGGCGATCTCCTCCGCCAGGGCGGCGTAGCGCGCGGCCTTGTCCCGGGGGAGTTCTGTGGAGTTGAAGGCTTCGGCCATGGAGTCCTTCTAGCATCCTCGGGGGCCCGTCGGCGATACCGTGCCGCGGCCCTGCTGGACAAGTTCCCGCCGCAGGGCTGACGACCCCAAAGAAAAAGGCGGCGCCCCGCGAAGGACGCCGCCCGTTTCCGCTCCCGGCCCTTTCAGGCCCGGATCACATCCGGTGCAGGGCGCACAGCTTGTTGCCGTCCGGATCGCGCAGGTAGGCCAGGTACATCTTACCCTGGCCGCCTTCGCGCACGCCGGGCGGGTCCTCGCAGGTGGTGCCGCCGGCAGCGACGCCCGCCGCGTGCCAGGCGTCGGCCTGGGCCGGCGTGGTGCAGGCAAAGCCGATGGTGCCGCCGTTGCCGGCCGTGGCCGGCTCGCCGTTGATCGGCTGGCTCACCGAGAAAATGCCCGTGGGCGTGATGTAGAAGATCCGGTGCCCATCCACCCGGGCCGGCGGCACGCCCAGCGTGCCGAGCACGGCGTCGTAGAAGGTCTTGGCCGTCTCCAGGTTATTGGTGCCGATCATGATGTGCGAGAACATCGGTGTTTCCCCTTGTGCATGGCCGTCCGCAGCGGACGGGGCGGGCGGCATAGAAGGGGGTTTGGAGGGCGGAGGCAATGGGGGGAAGCGGCTTCATGCGCAGGCCAGACCAGGTGGTTGGCACTGCTCAGGGGTCACCCAGCAGGACTTGGTGGAGTTCTTCCACCCGATGCCCATCGAAATCTCCTATCGTGATGGCCGTCAGAACCCCTCCAATGTCGACAGCCACCTGGGACGCCGCTGCAGCCTCAGCGTCCTCGAAGGTTCCGAACCTGCCGACGGTGACGTGAGGGAGATAGACGGCCGTGGGGTGAAGCCTTGTGGCCAGCACACCCGAGTAGAGCCTGTCGTGGAGGTCGGTGATCTGCTGCGCGCCATCGTCAGGCAGAAAGAACAGATGGGCCCCCGGGCTCATGGGGTCGCGAACGGCGGCTATATTCGCCAGTTTGAAGGGGATCCGCTCCACCTCGGAGGCGATGTGCTGGACATGCCCCAGCACCTCTCCCACCGATATGCCGGGGAACGGGAAGACGAGGGTGAAGTGGGGTTCAACTCGTCCATGCAGGGCGTCATGCCGTCGGCGGATAGCCTCGATCTCTGCGCGATCGCGCGCCGGGATGTCGAGTTTCGCGAAGATCACCAGCATGGATCAGGGAACCAAACTCGACACTGAACCCAGCCACTGGGCGATTCCGTGAGCGGCATAATCGGCTGTCAGCTCTGCGACATCCAGCTGAAGTGACTCTTTGGCTACCTGGCGACGCATCCGACGGGCGGACCGTTCAGGTGGATGAGGGGCGCTGTCATCTCGTCATCCTATGGCCGCAATGCCCCACTTCAAGGCGTAACGTCAAAGGCTTGGTCCGTCGCTCGCGCACAGACCGACCATCAATCCCCGCCTCTCCCCTGACGATGGAGCCAAACATGGATGTCTCGGTTCAGGAGTCCTGTTGCACACTGGATGCCCAGGGTGCGCTTCGCCGGCGGCCGGGGGGGAGTCCGGACGGCCTCGTGGCCTACGTCCGGGCACTCCTGGGCGACCGGATGCCTGCCGACCTCGAAGCCTTCTACCGCGAGGGCATAGAGGCTGTCGGTGACTTCAGGGCCATCCTTCCGAAGTGGAATGAACGCCCTGAGCGGCGACGGGAGGGTATGCTGCGGGCCCTTCTGCCGGCTCAGGCGGTCCCGATCTTCTCGGATGGAGCCGGGAGCCTCTACGGACTGGACTTGTCCTCCGGCGCGGCGAGCCCGGCGGTCTACTTCTTTGATCACGAGGACCTGTTCGAGCGGCCGCGCTGGGCCGCCGGCTCTTCCCTGGGTCACTTCCTGGTGCTGCTCGCGCAGCAAGACCAGGCCATCGAGGAAGGACGCACGCCAGGCTGGGAACGCAGGATCGATCCGAACATCGACAAGTGTCCCCGCGCACCGCCGATTTGGCTGGCAGGTTGAGGCGTTACAGTCGCTTTGTCGCGAAGGCGCGGCCGGAAGCCGATTTCAGGTATTTCTCGAAGGCGAAGGCCTGTCCTTCGTCGGAGAAGGCGAGGTAGGTCTTAATCTCCCACGGCACGAACTTCGACGTATGTGAGACTTCTCCAGCGTTTTGACGCGTGAGCCGTGACTGCAGATTTCTGGTCACGCCGACATAAAAGCGCTCGGGCGTTTGCAGGCTTCGAAGGATGTAAACGTAGGTCATTCCTGAGCCTCCGATGAAGCCTGCTCCAGCCCGCCTCCGCCCTTCGGGCTTCGTCGCGGCAGCCTCCCCTCGCTTCGCCCCCACCCCCCTGGGCTGGCTTGCCGAGCCGTAGCTCGCGAAGCGAGCGGAGGCTGGTGGGCCCGGCAGGACTCGAACCTGCAACCAGACCGTTATGAGCGGTCGGCTCTAACCATTGAGCTACAGGCCCCCGCGCCGGGTTAGCATGGCGGCTGGCGTGTCGGAAGGCGCCGGGATGTTCAGCATGGGTTCAGGCGGGGGCGCAGAGGGTTGGCGCGGGGATGGGGGCGTCCTAGGCTGAATGCCGAACAAGGAGCGCCGACACATGAAGACCGCAACCGCCGCCGTCCTCGCCCTGACCCTGGCCCTGCCCCTCCTGGCGGCGCGCCCCGCCCGGGCCGCCGAGGACCCCGCCACCCTGACGCTCTCGGCTGAAGGCGTCAGCCGGCTGGCTCCGGACATGGCGAGCCTCTCCCTGGGGGTGATCACCGAGGCGCCCACCGCCGGCGAAGCCCTGAAGGTGAACGCCGAGCGCATGACGAAGGTGATGGCGGCGCTGAAGAAGGCGGGCCTGGCCGAGCGGGACATCCAGACCAGCGGCCTGTCGGTCTCGCCCCAGTACGACTATGCCAACAACAAGCCCCCCGCGCTGAGGGGCTACCAGGCCGCCAACCAGGTGACTGCCACGGTGCGCGACCTGTCCCGCCTGGGGCCGGTGCTGGACGCCACGGTGGGTGCCGGAGCGAACACGGCCGGCCAGGTGAACTTCGGCCTGTCCGATCCCCTCACCGCCCAGAACGCCGCCCGGGAAGCGGCCGTGAAGGCCCTGAAGGCCAAGGCCGACCTCTATGCCCGGGCCACCGGATATTCGGGCGTGCGCCTGACCGCCCTGTCCGAAGGCGGCTTCGTGCCCCAGCCCCGTCCCATGATGAAGGCCTACGCCATGGCCGCGCCCATGGCCGACTCCGCCCCCACCCCCGTCTCGCCGGGCGAGCTGAACGTCAGCATCACGGTGAACGGCGTCTTCGATCTGGTGAAGTAGCATGGACGATGCCCTCTCCCGGGACTGGCAGTTCCTGAAGGTCGAGGCGGAGGGCCCCACCGTGGTGGTGCGCCTGCACCGCCCCGAGGCCCGCAATGCCCTGAACACGGGCCTGATGGTCGAGCTGACCGAGTTTGCCCGGGCCATCCGGCGGCGGACCGACATCTCCACCGTCATCCTGACGGGGTCGGACCGCTATTTCAGCGCCGGCGCGGACCTGGCCGCCCAGGGCGAGCGGCGACGGCCGACCCTCATGGAGACCCGGGAGGCGGTGATGGCCGGCCCGGACATGTGCGAGGCGTGGGAGCAGGTGGAGGCGGTGACCATCGCCGCCATCGAGGGCTATTGCATCGGCGGGGGCTGCGCCCTGGTGGCGGCCTGCGACTTCCGCATAATGGGCGAAGGTGCCTATCTGCGGCTGCCGGAAATTCCCCTAGGCATCAACATGAGCTGGCGCTCGATCCCGCGCATCCACGCCCTGGTGGGGCCGGCCCGGGCCAAGCAGTTCGTCATGTTCGGCGAGGCGGTGCACGCCGCCGATTGCCTGACCTGGGGCTTTTGCGAGGAAGTGGCCCCCACGGGCGGTGCCCTCGAGGCGGCCCGAGTCTGGGCGGGCAAGGTCGCCGCCCTGCCGCCCCTGCCCGTGCGCATGACCAAGGAGGCGGTAGACGCCCTCGACAAGGCCAACCACCACGCCGCGACCTTCATGGACCGGGACCAGTATCTCCTGACCAGCCGCAGCGCCGACTTCCGCGAGGGCGCGGCGGCCTTCTTCGAAAAGCGCCCGCCGAAGTTCAGCGGGGACTGACGGACGCCGGGGTCAGGCCGGCCCGCTCGAAGGCGCCGCGCAGCTTGTCGCTGACCACCACGCCGGGCGGCGTGCGGGGCCCCTCCATCACCGCCGTGAAGACCAGGTCAGGCTGGCCGGGGACAGGCCCCGCCGCCCAGGCAACGGTGCGGCTGCGGTCAGGATTGGAGGGGCAGGAGGCCTGGATCACGGTGCCTTCCCGTCCTGCTGCCTTCAGCAGGGCACCGGCGGCCCGGGCGTCTGTCCCGTTGCAGGCGGGCCAGACCTTTTCGCAGACGCCCGGGTTCCCGTAGGTCCAGACCACCCGGCCGGTCCCCGCCTGGCCGAGCAGGACGCAGGTGTTGGGATCGCCAATCGCAACCTCGACGGCCCTTTGCAGCACAGCCGGGTCCACCCCCTTGGGCAGGGGCGGCGCGCAGGCGGCGGTCAGGGCGCCGGCGGTGAGGGCGGCGGCGAGGGCGGGACGGAACAGGGACATGATCGACCTCCGGAGGGAGAGCCTTTCTATCCCGCTTCTGGCCTCGAGGCGACGCCGCGCTTGACGCTCCGCACGCCGGACGGGACAACAGGCTCCGAAGTCAGATGGGCGCGATGCCCAGCGGGAGGACGACCATGGACATGAACCTCATCAACCGGATCCCCGGCGCCCTGCAGGGCGTGGTGGAGGCCGGCGACCTGTCGGGCTTTGTCACCCTGATCTGGCGCAAGGGCGAGATCGTCCAGCTGAACACCCTGGGCAAGCGCGACATCGCCGCCGACAAGCCCATGACCCGGGACACGATGTTCCGCATCGCCTCCATGACCAAGCCCCTGACCTCGGTCCTGGCCCTCATGCTGATGGAGGAGGGCCGTCTGAAGCTGGACGACCCGATCACCAAGTGGGCACCGGAATTCTCGAACATGAAGGTGCTGAAATCGGCCACCGGGCCGCTGGACGAGGTGGTCGACGCCCCCCGCGACATCACGGTGGAGGACCTTCTGACCCACCGCTCGGGCCTGGCCTACGGCTTCACCTCGATGGGGCCCATCGCCCACGCCTATCATGAGGTTCTGGGCCCGCCCCTGGGCAATCCGCACGGGCCGGACATGTGGCTGGGGCGGCTGTCCAACCTGCCCCTGACCTACGCCCCCGGCGAGCGCTTCCACTACAGCCACGCCACGGACGTCCTGGGCTTCCTGGTCGGCCGCGTCGCCGGCACCACCTACCAAGACTTCCTTAAGTCGCGGATCCTCGAGCCCCTCGGCATGACCGACACCGACTTCTGGTGCCCGCCGGAGAAGCGCGACCGGATGGCCAAACTGTACAAGGCCGAGGACGGCGCGCCCCTCAAGGACGTCTCCTACGTGCACGAGGACCATCCGCCGGCCTTCTGCGCGGGCGGCGGCGGCCTGATCTCCACCGTCGACGACTACCTGACCTTCGCCCGGCTGATGCTGAACCGGGGCGAGCTGAACGGCGTGCGACTGATCCGCGAGGACACCTTCGACCTCATGGCCTCCAACCGGCTGACCCCGGAGCAGCGCGAGATCCCCTTCATGGGCATCCCCTTCTGGATGGGCCAGGGCTTCGGCCTGGGGCTCTCGGTCATCACCGACCCGGAGAAGCAGGCCTGGATGGGCGCCGGCTCGACCGGGGCCTTCGGCTGGCCGGGCGCCTTCGGCACCTGGTGGCAGGCTGACCGCGAGGAGGACATGGTCCTCATCTACCTGATCCAGAACTCCATGGAACTGGGACCGGAGTCCGCCAGCCAGGTGGCCACCGGCCAGCGCATGGGCGCCCGGGCTGCCCTGCCCATCTTCCAGAAGCAGGCCTACGCCGCCCTGGGCAAGGGGCCGGCCCTGGTCTGAGCCCGCTCAGCGTCCGTCCGGGCCCGTGACCTCCAGGCCGCGGGCCTCCAGCTTGCGGATGACCCCCTCCTCGGCGACCATACTGGAGATGTCGACGAGGGCGACGCTGTGGCCCGGAGTCTTCAGAGCCTCGGCGATCAGCCGGGTTTGGTCATCGACGATGGCCCGCCAGATCTGCGCCCCTCCGTTCAGCAGCAGGACACAGCCCTCATAGTCCCGCGGACCGCTGATGGCGGCGGCCACATCGCCCCGGGCCCAGCCCTCGGCCACGGTACCGGGGCGGGCGCGCTCTACCGTCCGGACAGCGGCGGAGAGGCAGGTCGTCTCCAGGGCTGGGTCCATGTTCGAGAACACCTTCGAGACCATGTCGCTGACATTGCGGGCGGGGGCCTCGACGCGACGCACCTTTGCCTTGCGCGCAGCCTTAATCACGTCGTCCCGGGGATCCACCCAGCCCTGGGGCGCGGAATCTCCCATGAGTATCAATGAGGCGACGAAGGGCGTCCACTTGGCATAGCGCCCCGCCGGCTGGCCCAGCTTTTCTCGAGCGGCGACGAACCGGGAGCGGAGCGGGTCATCGAGCCGGGTCTCCAGGGGAATATCGGACCTCAGGCTGCGGTAGAGGCGCATGGCCTCGCCAAAGGATGAGATCCCGCCCTTGAACGCGACGCTGTCCGCCAGGATCAGGCTGTTGGCCCCCTTGAGCCGCCGGTCGAGCCAGCGTCGGTCCCAGGTCGACTTCGGAGGGATCCCACCGTTGGGCATGCCCAGGATGTAGACGGTGGAGTCCCCGTCCTTCACCACCCACCAGGCGGGCCCCGGCTCCTTGGCCTGGACAACCGGTTCCTCGACCACGGCGGCGCCGGGGTCCTCCGGCAGGCCGGGCGCCGTCTGGGTGCGGGCGACAGGGGCGGCGAGGAGGGCAAGGCCGGCCGCCAGGGCGAGAACCAGAGGTTTCATGACAGGTCTCCTGCGGAGCGCCAGGCCGGCGGATTTTGGGGCAAGGTCAGGGCCGTCTGGCGGGGGGTGCAGACGGGACCACACACAGGGGGCGGCCCTGAAAAGAGTCGCCGGCCAGGCTCCCGTCGGCTGCGGCCTTGCGGCGGAAGGCGTTGAGCGCCCGGGTCTCCGGTGGCGGCTTCTCACCGGCGGCGCAGGCCGGGGCCTCGGTCCGGCGGCCCGTCGGGCACTCGCAGACCTCGCGTCGGGCGTCGAGCCGGCTGGCCGGGGCCTTGCAGATCACAGGGCTCAGGCTGCCATCCGGTTCCAGGCAGACGGTGGTGATGGCGGCGGCCAGCCAGAGGGCGATGGACATGCAAGGTCTCCAGGGTTGCGGAAGGCGGGCAAGCTTAACCCGGGTTCACCCTCCTTCGGGGGTCTTTTGTTTACGCCAGTAGGGTCAGGGTCGGACCAGGGAGACCCTGATCATGAACCCGATCGCTATCGCCCAGTACGGGCTCATCGCCGCCACCAATCGCTTCAACGAGTCCGCCCAGAAGATCTCGAACATGAGTGTCGAGGGCGTGGACATCGACCTGGTGCGGGAGGTTGTTGACATGAAACTGGCCAAGGCCGGGGTGTCGGCCAACGCCGCAGTCATCCGCACGGCGGACCAGATGCAGGGCACAGTCCTCGACATCGTGGTCTGACCCCGGCGCCGTCCGGGTTTTGACAGCGAGCCGGCGCAGGCTCAGAGCCTGTTCCCTACAGACGGAAAGTCTGAAGGGAACAGGCTCTAAGTTCAAAAAGTTAGATCATGTTTCGATCCGATAATCGGTTCCCACTTATCGGAACATGATTTAGCGGAGTTACATGACTGTCCGCGATCTCTTCCCTACCCGCATCTGCGAGACCACCCTGGCTGGGGGGAAGGACTTCGACGTCCTCCTCGCGGACCTCGAGGCTGCCTGCCGCATGCTGGAGGCCGAGGACGTTGCCGGCCGCGACTGGTGCCGGCGCAACGGCTATGGCGGCTACACCTCCTACGCCTCCCTCGATGACCTGACCCGGCGGGCCAGCGTCTTCGACGACCTGAGGCGCCGGTTGGACCGGATTGTGCGCGGCTACGCCAAGGACCTGCACCTGGACCTGGGCGCAGGGCGTCTGCGGCTGGACAGCCTTTGGGTCAACATCCTGAAGCCGGGCGCCGCCCACTCCGGCCACATCCACCCGCACAGCGTGATCTCGGGGACGATGTACGTCGCGACCCCGCCCGGCGCCTCGGCCCTGCGGCTGGAGGACCCCCGCCTGCCCCTGATGATGGCCGCCCCGCCCCGCAGCGCCAACGCGCCCGAGGCCGACCGCACCTTCGTCCACCTCACCCCCGCCCCGGGAACGGTTTTCCTCTGGGAGAGCTGGCTGCGCCACGAGGTGCCCCCCAACCGGGCCCGCACCCCACGCATCTCCATCAGCTTCAACTACGCCTGGGGCTAGCCGGCCGGCCGGGGCTGGCGAAGGTCTGAACCGCCGTTGACCCCCTCACCGACCTTCGGTCGGAGCTCCCCCTTGGAGGAGTAATTACGCTGAGTCATTCCTCCCCCCAAGGGGGAGGTGGCCCGGGGCAAGGCCCCGGGGCGGCGGGGGGCAACCGCGCTTCAGCTATCCAGGAAGCTGCGCAGCTTGCGGCTGCGGCTTGGGTGCTTGAGCTTGCGCAGGGCCTTGGCCTCGATCTGGCGGATCCGCTCGCGGGTCACGCTGAACTGCTGGCCCACCTCCTCGAGGGTGTGGTCGGTGTTCATGCCGATGCCGAAGCGCATCCGCAGGACCCGCTCCTCCCGGGGAGTCAGGGAGGCCAGGACCCGGGTGGTGGTCTCGCGCAGGTTGGACTGGATGGCCGCATCAATGGGCAGGATGGCGCTCTTGTCCTCGATGAAGTCGCCCAGGTGCGAGTCCTCCTCGTCACCGATGGGGGTCTCGAGGCTGATGGGTTCCTTGGCGATCTTCAGGACCTTGCGGACCTTCTCAAGGGGCATGGCCAGCTTCTCGGCCAGCTCCTCGGGGGTGGGCTCGCGACCGATCTCGTGCAGCATCTGGCGCGAGGTGCGGACGATCTTGTTGATCGTCTCGATCATGTGCACCGGGATGCGGATGGTGCGGGCCTGGTCGGCGATAGACCGGGTGATGGCCTGCCGGATCCACCAGGTGGCATAGGTCGAGAACTTGTAGCCCCGGCGATACTCGAACTTGTCCACGGCCTTCATGAGGCCGATGTTACCTTCCTGAATGAGATCAAGGAATTGCAGGCCACGGTTCGTGTATTTCTTGGCGATGGAGATGACCAGGCGCAGGTTGGCCTCGACCATCTCTTTCTTAGCTTGCCGGGCCTCGCGCTCGCCCTTCTGCACGGTGTGGACGATGCGCCGGTACTCGTCGATGGGTACGCCGGATTCGGTGGCCAGGGAGGCGATTTCCTGGCGGATGGCGAGGACGTGGGCCGCCTCGTTCTCGGCGAACTTGGTCCAGCGCACGCCGAGGGCCTTGACCTGCAAACTCCAGGTCGGATCCAGTTCCGCGCCCAGGTAGGTCTTCAGGAACTCGCTGCGATTGATGCCATAGCTGTCGGCCAGGCGCATGAGCCGGCCCTCAAGGCCCATCAGGCGCTTGTTGATGGCGTACAGCTGCTCGACCAGGGCCTCGATACGGTTGTTGTTCAGCTTTAGGGTCTTCAGGTGCTGGACGATGGTCCCGCTGGCAGTGGCATGGGCCGCCCGGTCCGCCTCGGACAGGTCCTCGCCCTTCAGACGCTTGCGGACCAGCTTCTCCTGAAGGGCGCGGAAGGCGTCGAACTCGGCGGCGACAGCGTCGAGGGTCAGCATGATCCCCTCGCGGAGCTCGCTTTCCATGGCGCTGATGGTCGGGCCGGCGCCGTCATCGAAGTCGTCGTCGTCATCGCCCTCGGCCTTGGCGATGGCCTCGCCGTCCTCAGTGACCTCAGCGGATTCGGCGGCCTCGGCGGCCTCGGCGACCTGGGCGGCCAGGGCCAGGGCCTCGGCAGCCGCGCTGACGCCGCCATAGGTCTGATCGAGGTCAATCACCTCGCGCAGCAGGATGCGGCCGGTGCCCAGTTCCTCGCGCCAGACCATGATGGCCTCGAAGGTCAGGGCGCTCTCGCAGAGGCCCCGGATCATGGTGTCGCGTCCGGCCTCAATGCGCTTGGCGATGGCAATCTCGCCTTCGCGGGAGAGCAGCTCCACCGAGCCCATCTCGCGAAGGTACATTCGCACGGGATCATCCGTGCGGTCGTAGGCGGCTTCCTTCTGGGTCTCGATGACCGCGGTTTCCTCGCGGACCGCCACCTCCCCGCCCTCGGCGTCCTCCTCGGCCTCGACCACATTGACGCCCATCTCGGACAGCATGGCCAGGGTGTCCTCGATCGCCTCAGAGGTCACCTCCTCCGAGGGCAACACCTTGTTCAGCTCGTCCATGGTGACGTAGCCGCGGGCCTTGGCCTGCTTGATGAACTTCTTGACGCCAGCGTCCGTCAGATCGAGCAGCGGGCCGTCGCTGGAGGGGGTGTCGGCGACTTCGGTTTCGGCGGGGGTGGTGCTCATCAAAATCTCCGCTTTCCGGAACCGCCTGCGCGGGGTCCGAAGCTCGAAAAGGGTGCAGCGCCCAGGCGCTGTCGTCAGGGTTCGTCTTGCCAGTTTCTGATCTGTCGCCGCAGCCGGTCACGCTCACCCTTCAGCCTCGAGAAGGCGTCCACAGAAAAAATGCCCCCAAGGTTACCCTTGGCGGTGGACACGGCTTCATCGAGGGCCACCAGCCTGGAAAGGCGGGCGAAGGCCTGCGACCACTGCGATCTTGCGTCCTCGAGGGAGACATCCTGTTTGAGGAAGGGCGCGCCCGATTTCGCAGCGGCCCGGTCGATGTCTGTCATAAGAGCTTCAAAATCTGTTTTGCTCAGATGGCGTGCGAGACCCTGGGAGTCAAGATGCTCAGACTCCAGTCGCAGCCGGATGATTTCCTTCACCAATCCCGCAAGGGCGGGGTCCCCGAAGCCAGAGGCGGCGAACGGGGTCTCCAGGAATGCGTCCAGGCAGGCCGGATCGTCGAGGATCCAGCGCACCAGGGCAGCGGCGGCGAGGTCCAGGTCTGAGGCCAGCCGCCGGGCGGCCGATCGACCCAGGGATGTCGGCGCCGGGTCAATCCAGGCGCGGCCCTGACCTGAGAACCGGCGCCGTCCGTCAGGCCCGGGAAAAGGCGCAGCGCGGGAGGGCAGAGCGGCCTCGAACCGGGCCAGCAGGTCGTCCCGGTAGGCAGACTGGAGGTCGCGGTCGGCAATCCGCGAGGCGGCGGCCCGCAGCCTGGCCTTGAGGCCGGCCCGGCGTTCGGGCGTGTCCAGGGGTTCGCTCTCCAACTCGCGCCGGAACAGCATCTCGGAAAAGCCGGTCGTCCGCGCCAGTTGGCTTCGCAGGGCGGCGGCGCCCTGCTCGCGCAGGACATCGTCGGGATCCTTGCCGCCCTCGACGACGCTGAACCGGAAGCTGCGAGCCGGGGTCAGGAGGGGTAGGGCCCGGTCCATGGCGCGAAAAGCCGCCTGGCGTCCGGCCCGGTCGCCGTCGAAGCAGAGGGTGGGCTCGGGATGGCGACGCCAGAGCAGCTCCATCTGCTCCTCGGTCAGCGCGGTGCCCAGGGGGGCGACCCCGGCAATGTCCGCCCTCTGGCAGGCGATGACGTCCATGTAGCCCTCGACTACGACCAGGGCCGGCTGGGCGTCCGGCGCCGCGGAGGCGAGAAGTCGCCGGGCCTCCGGCAGTCCGTAGAGGGTCCGGCCCTTGTGGAAGAGTTCGGTCTCCGGGCCGTTCAGGTACTTGGCCCGGGCTTCCGGATCCATGGCGCGGCCGCCGAACGAGACAATCCGCCCCCGGCCCTCCACGATGGGAAACAGAATCCGGTCCCGGAACCGGTCATAGGGTGCGCTGCCGTCCTCCGGCGCGATCAGCAGGCCCGCCTCCACAAGTTCGGCCGGGCGGGCCCCCTTGGTGACAAGGTAGTCCTTCAGCGCGGTGCGGCTGGCCGGGGCGAAGCCCAGGCCAAAGCGCGCCCATTCCGACGCCGGCAGGCCCCGGCGCTCGAGATAGGCGCGGGCGGCGGCGCCCTGGGGCCCGACGAGCATCCGGCTGAACCATTGGGCGGCCAGGTCCATCCAGTCGGAGAGCCCCTGCCGCTTCTTCTCGTGCTCGGCCGCGCGGGGATCGGGCGATGGCAGGGACAGGCCCGCCTCCGACGCCAGCCGCTCCACGGCCTCGACAAAGGACAGGCGCTCGCTTTCCTGCAGGAAGGCGATCAGGTCACCGGTCTTTCCGGACGAGAAGTCGAAGAACTGCCCCTTGTCGTCATTGACGTAGAAGGACGGCGTCTTCTCCTTGGTGAAGGGCGAGAGGCCGACGAACTCCCGGCCACGCTTCTGCAGCTTCACGGTCCGGCCGATGACGTCCGACGGCCGGAGGCGTGACTTGATCTCGTCGAGGAAGGCTTCATCGAACCGCACGAGGGCAGGATAGCCCGGCCCCGGCCCCTCGCACAGTCCCCGGACGGTGGGGGTCAGCTGAAGCGCCGTTGACCCCCTCACCGGGCTTCGCCCAGAGCTCCCCCTGAGGTGGAGCATTTAGACAGCTCCAGAAGGGGGACCTCGCCGGCCCGGATCCATCGCGGTCTCGGACGTGAAATCTCTCCGGGATGAGGGCCCATTCCAGCCGGCTCCGCATTGACCGGCCCGCCGGGAGTCATTACCAGACCCGAACGGCTGAAGGGCGGGCAGGATGCATCCTCGCCCGCCCTTTTGCGAGCCCCCACCCCAGCCCTGGAGCGGCCTGCCATGAGCGAACTCTTGCCTGGGGTCACCGGAGTTCTGGTCCTTGCCGACGGGACGGTCCTACAGGGTGCCGGATGCGGCGCGACCGGTGCCGCGGTCGGGGAAGTCTGCTTCAACACCGCCATGACGGGCTACCAGGAGATCCTCACCGATCCCTCCTACATGGCCCAGGTGGTCGCCTTCACCTTTCCCCACGTGGGCAATGTCGGGGTCAATGGCGAGGACGTCGAGCAGATCGCCGGCGACTCGGCGACGGCGGCCCGCGGGGCCATCTTCCGTGACGCCCCGACACCGCCCGCCAACTGGCGCTCGGAGTCCGACCTCGGCAGCTGGATGGCGCGCCGGGGCGTGATCGGGATCTCCGGCGTGGACACCCGCGCCCTGACCCGCCGCATCCGCGAGCAGGGGATGCCCCACGCCGTCATCGCCCACGATCCCGAAGGCCTGTTTGACCTCGAAGCCCTCCGCCGGCAGGCGTCGGAGTGGTCGGGCCTGGTCGGCCTCGACCTGGCCCAGGACGCCACCTGCCGCCAGGCCTTCACCTGGGAGGAAGGGCTCTACGGCTGGCCCGAAGGCTATGAACGGCCCGCCCAGGACCGCTACGACGTCGTGGTCATGGACTTCGGGGTCAAGCGCAACATCCTGCGCGCCCTGGCCTCCTGCGGGGCCCGGGTGACCGTGGTGCCCGCATCGACCTCCGCCGAGGACATTCTGGCCCGCCACCCCGACGGGGTCCTGCTGTCGAACGGCCCCGGGGACCCGGCGGCGACCGGCGTCTATGCCGTGCCGGAGATCCGCAAGCTCGTGGATGCAGGCTTGCCGGTCTTCGGCATCTGCCTCGGACACCAGATGCTGGCCCTCGCCCTTGGAGCCCAGACCGAGAAGATGGAGCAGGGCCACCACGGGGCGAACCATCCCGTGAAGGATCTCACCACCGGCAAGGTCGAAATCGTTTCCATGAACCACGGCTTCACCGTCAGCCGCGAGAGCCTGCCCAAGGGCGTGGAGGAGACCCACATCTCCCTGTTCGACGGCACGAATGCGGGCCTCGCCCTTTCCGGCCGCCCCGTGTTTTCGGTCCAGCACCACCCCGAAGCCTCCCCCGGACCGACCGATTCCCTCTATCTCTTTCGCAGGTTCACCGAGCTCATGGACGCCTCCCGGGGCTAGCGCTCAGGGTGCCACTTGCCAGACGCCCCGGGTTCCGTCATGATAAGGTGTCAATTCTCGTAAGTTCGGCTGCTTTTTCGACGCTTCTTCTGTTGCAGCGGGCCAGCTACCGACCTCCTTCGATTTTTGATCCCGTGCGCCCCAACTCCGGGGTTATGGGCCTATGTATCAAGGACGATCGATCAATATGTCTACCGGCACCGTGAAGTGGTTCAATGGAACCAAGGGCTATGGCTTCATTCAACCCGATGAAGGCGGCCCCGATGTGTTCGTGCACATCTCCGCCGTCGAGCGTGCGGGTCTCCGCTCGCTGAACGAAGGCCAGAAGGTTACTTTTGAGCTCGAGCGCGACAAGCGCAGTGGCAAGATGTCTGCGGGCAATCTGGCCGTCTGACCTCCCCAAAAGGGACCAAAGTTCAGCGGGTCGGCGGAAACGCCGGCCCGTTTTTTTTTGGGCGGATTACCGACCCACACCCGGGCCGGGCATGGGTGCTTGCGCCATGCCGACTCCGTCTCTAAACGGGCGTCTTAGCCTTCAATACGACCGGCCGGAGCGCGCAGGCGCGCGCTCTGGTCCTGCGCGCGAGTGTCCCCATGCCCAAACGCACCGATATCTCCTCGATCCTGATCATCGGCGCTGGGCCAATCGTGATCGGCCAGGCCTGCGAGTTCGACTACTCCGGCGTCCAGGCCTGCAAGGCCCTGAGGGCCGAGGGCTACCGGATCATCCTGGTCAATTCCAACCCCGCCACCATCATGACCGACCCGGATGTGGCGGACGCGACCTATATCGAGCCCATCACCCCGGAAATGGTCGAGAAGATCATCGCCGCCGAACGTCCCGACGCCCTCCTGCCGACCATGGGCGGGCAGACCGCGCTGAACACCGCCCTGGCCCTTGAGAGCCGCGGCGTCCTGGCCCGTTACGGCGTCGAGATGATCGGCGCCCGGGCCGAGGTGATCGACAAGGCCGAGGACCGCCAGAAGTTCCGCAACGCCATGGACAAGCTCGGGCTGGAAAGCCCGAAATCCAAGGCCGCCCATAATCTGGAGGAGGCCATGGAGGGCCTTGCCTTCGTTGGCCTGCCCGCCATCATCCGCCCGTCCTTCACCCTGGCCGGCACCGGCGGGGGCATCGCCTACAATGTCGAGGAATTCCGGGAAATCGTCGAACGCGGCCTGGACCTGTCGCCCACCACCGAGGTGCTGATCGAGGAGAGCGTCCTGGGCTGGAAGGAGTACGAGATGGAGGTCGTCCGCGACAAGGCGGACAACTGCATCATCGTCTGCTCCATCGAGAACATCGACCCGATGGGCGTCCACACGGGCGATTCCATCACCGTGGCGCCGGCCCTGACCCTGACGGACAAGGAATACCAGATCATGCGGACGGCCTCGATCGCCGTCCTGCGGGAGATCGGCGTGGAGACCGGCGGGTCGAACGTCCAGTTCGCCGTCAACCCGAAGGATGGCCGGATGGTCGTCATCGAGATGAATCCGCGGGTATCGCGGTCCTCGGCCCTGGCGTCCAAGGCCACCGGCTTCCCCATCGCCAAGGTCGCCGCCCGCCTGGCGGTGGGCTACACCCTGGACGAACTGATGAACGACATCACCGGGGCGACCCCGGCGTCCTTCGAGCCGTCGATCGACTATGTCGTCACCAAGATCCCGCGCTTTGCCTTCGAGAAATATCCGGGATCCGAGCCCTACCTGACGACCTCGATGAAGTCGGTGGGCGAGGTCATGGCCATCGGCCGGACCTTCAAGGAAAGCCTCCAGAAGGCCCTGCGCGGCCTGGAGACGGGCCTGTCGGGCCTGGACGAGGTCGAGATCGAGGGCGCCGCGGATCCCGAGACCGGCAAGGCCGCGGTGATCCGCGCCCTGGGCGTGCCCACGCCGGACCGGCTGCGGGTCATCGCCCAGGCCTTCCGGCATGGCCTGACCATCGACGAGGTCAACGCCGCCTGTTCCTATGAACCCTGGTTCCTCAGCCAGCTCCAGGACCTGGTCCGACAGGAGGGCCTGGTGCGCGCCAGCGGACTTCCGGATACGGCCGAGGGCTTCCGCGCCCTCAAGGCCCAGGGCTTCTCTGACGCCCGGCTTTCCCATCTGACCCGGCAGTCTGAAGCCGCTGTCCGGGCCGCCCGCCGGGCCCTCGGTGTGCGGCCGGTCTTCAAGCGCATCGACACCTGCGCCGGCGAGTTCCGCGCCGATACTCCCTACATGTACTCGACCTACGAGACCGGGGCCCTGGGGCAGGCTCCGGAATGCGAGAGCGAGCCTTCCGACCGCCGCAAGGCCATCATCCTCGGCGGGGGCCCCAACCGGATCGGCCAGGGGATCGAGTTCGACTATTGCTGCTGCCACGCCGCCTTCGCCCTGGCCGACATCGGGGTGGAGTCCATCATGGTCAACTGCAACCCAGAGACCGTCTCCACCGACTACGACACTTCGGATCGGCTCTATTTTGAACCCCTGACGGCCGAGGACGTGCTCGAGCTGATTGCCGTCGAGCAGTCCCGGGGAACCCTGATGGGCGTCATCGTCCAGTTCGGCGGCCAGACGCCCCTGAAACTGGCCCAGGCCCTCGAGGACGCAGGCATCCCCATCCTCGGGACCAGCCCCGACGCCATCGACCTGGCCGAGGATCGCGAGCGCTTCCAGCAGCTCCTGCACCGCCTGGAGATCGCTCAGCCGGTCAACGCCATTGCCCGCTCCCGGGACGAGGCCTTCGCCGGTGCCCACAGCGTCGGTTACCCGGTGGTCATCCGGCCCTCCTACGTCCTCGGCGGCCGGGCCATGGAGATCGTCTACGACGACGAGCAGCTGGAACGCTACATCACCACCGCCGTGCAGGTGTCCGGCGACAGCCCGGTGCTCATCGACCAGTACCTGTCCCGCGCCACCGAGGTGGACGTCGACGCCCTCTGCGATGGCGAGACC
>CAMAOY010000040.1 GCA_945859865.1 Phenylobacterium deserti | reverse complement strand
AGCCAGTTCGCCCTGACGGTGATCAACAAGATCGCCTACCATGATTACGAGGGCATCGCCCTGAACCTGGACGAGCGCGAGCGGCTGGTGGCGGACCTCGGCGACAAGCCCCTGATGATCCTGCGCAACCACGGTACCCTGGGCCTGGGCGCCACGGCCGGCGACTGCTTCCGGGCCATGTACACCCTGGAACAGGCCTGCAAGGTGCAGATCCACGCCCTGGCCGCCGGCCGCGACCGGGTGCTGATCGCCCCCAGCACGGCCCAGGAAGTGGTTCACGAGCAGACCCGCCGCGGAGTCGGCGGCGCCCTGCCCTGGCCTGGCCTGCTGCGCCGCCTCGACCGGCTGAGCCCCGGCTACGACGCCTGATCCCTTAGGTGACAGGGGCGGCCCCCGGGCCGGTCCGGAGAGGGCCTGATGGCTGTTGAGTCCGTCGACGTGGTGATCATCGGCGCCGGGGCCTCCGGCGCGGCGGCGGCCTGGAGCCTGTCCGACACCCGCATGCATATCGTCTGCCTGGAGCAGGGCGACTGGCCCGATCCCGCTCGCTATCCCAGCACGGGACGGGACTGGGAACTGAGGGCCATGTCGGACTTCAGCTTCAACCCCAACCAGAGGCGGAACCCGGGCGACTACCCGATCAACGAGGACAACTCGCCGATCAAGATCGCCAACTTCAACGGCGTTGGCGGCGGCACGGTGCTCTATGCGGGCCACTTTCCCCGGTTCCATCCCTCGGACTTCCGGGTGCGCAGCCTGGATGGCGTGGGCGAGGACTGGCCCATCGACTACACCACGCTGGAGCCCTTCTACGACGAGAATGACCGGATCATGGGGGTCTCGGGCCTCCAGGGCGACCCCGCCAACCCGCCGCGGCCGGAGCGGATGAAGCCCATACCCCTCGGGCGGGCCGGGGCGGCGGTGGCGCGGGGCTTCAACGCCAAGGGCTGGCACTGGTGGCCCTCGGACAGCACCGTTGCGACGGAATCGCACGGGGGCCGCGCGCCCTGCATCAACCTCGGCCACTGCCTGCACGGCTGCGCCCAGGGTGCCAAGGCCAGCACCGATATCACCTACTGGCCCCTCGCCCGCCGGGCCGGGGTCGAGGTCCGGACCCGCTGCCGGGTGCGCGAAATTACCGTCAACGACGAGGGCCGGGCGACCGGCGTGGTCTATTACGACGCCGCGGGGGTGGAGCGGTTCCTGGGCGCTGAGGTGGTGATCCTGGCCTGTAATGGGATCGGCACCCCCCGTCTGATGCTCAACTCGACCTCAAAGCGCTTCCCGGATGGCCTCGCCAACTCCAGCGGCCTTGTGGGCCGGAACCTGATGTTCCACCCTTACGCTCACATTTCCGGCCGGTTCGAGGAGACCCTCGACGGCGGGCGGGGACCGTCCAACGGCCTGTGGAGCCAGGAATTCTACGAGACCGACCTGGGCAGGGGCTTTGTGCGCGGCTTCACCTACGAGTTCTCACGGGGCCAGGGTCCGGTGATGACCGCCCTGTCTGGCATGGGCCGGGGCCAGTTGCCCATCGGCGCCGGCCACCACGAGGCCTACCGCCGGCTGCACCAGAAGACCACCGGCATGGTGGCCATCTGCGAGGACCTGCCGGAACTGCACAATCGCGTCACCCTTGATCCCGACCTGAAGGACGCCCACGGCATCCCCGCGCCGCGCATCGACTACACCCTCAGCGACAATAGCCGGCGCATGCTGGCCTTCGCCATCGACCGGGCGAGCGAGGTCCTGAAGGCGGCGGGCGCCGTGCATGTACATTCGGAGTCGCCCCTGTCCATCGGCGGCTGGCACCTGATGGGCACGGCGCGCATGGGCCTCGACCCCCGGACCTCGGTGGTCAACGAATGGGGCCGCAGCCACGACGTGAAGAACCTCTTCATCATCGACGGCAGCGTCTTCGTGACCTCGGCGGGGGTGAACCCCACCTCGACCATCCAGGCCCTGGCCCTCTATGTCGCCGACGCGATCAAGTCGCGCCTGGCCAACCTGTTCGATTGAGCCCGCCATGACCGCCCCCCTTTCGCCCGCGGAGCTGGACGACCTCAGGGCCCTGGCCGGGGCCATGATCCCGGCAAGCCAGGCCCATGGCGTCCCGGGCGCCGATGACGCAGAGATCTTCGCCGAGATCGCCAGGGGGGCCGGGGCCTCGGCCGACGCCCTGCGCCGCCTCACCCCCGACCTCGGCGAGGGGCCGGGAACGCTGGCCCTGATGGACCGCGAAACCCTTGAAGCCCGACTGGTACAGACCTGGGGCCCCGATGCGGGTGCCCTCTACGCCCTGGCGCTGATGCACTACTACCGGGACGACCGGGTGATGACCGCCCTGGGCCTCGAGCCCCGGCCACCCTTTCCCCTCGGCCACCCCCTGGAGGACGCCGACCCGGCCCTCCTCGCTCCCGTCAAGGCCCGTGCGCCCTTCTGGCGACCCGCAACCTGAGAGGACCCGCCATGCTCCCGCCCCTGTCCGACGCCGAGGTGGCCGAACATGTGGCCTGCATCGCACGCGACGGCTACGCGATCCTTCCGGACGCCATTCCACCAGACTTCCGCCAGGAGATCTGCGACGAGCTGGACCGGCTGGAGAGCGTGCGGCCCGGGGGCGACATTCCGCCCGGTCCCTTCACCGGGCGGGTCACCCGGCGCTGGTTCGACCTGCTGAACGACGGCGAGGTCTGGCAGAGGGTAGCAGTACATCCCTGGATCCTGCAGATCCTGCCCCACGTCCTGGGCGAGGGCTTCCTGCTGTCGACGATGGGCAGCGCTGTCGTCGGGCCGGGCGAGCCGGCACAGCCAATCCACGTGGACGATGGCGTCTACGCCTTCCCGCGCCCCCACCCCAACCTGGTGTGCAACACCATGTGGGCCCTGACCGACTTCACTGAGGCGACGGGCGCCACCCGCGTGGTTCCCGGCAGCAACACCTGGGACCATGACCCAGACCCGCGCACGGCCTACGACACCCTACCCCTCCTGATGCCGGCGGGCGGGCTCGCCTTCGTGGTGGGAACCTGCTTCCACGGCGCCGGGGCCAACCGGTCCGACCGCGACCGGGCGGCGCTGACCATCAACTACTGCAACGGGTCCATGCGCCAGCAGGAGAACCTCATGCTGGGGATCAGCCCGGGGCGGATGATGGGATTCGCCCCGGAGCTGCAGAATCTGCTGGGGTTCCGCACATGCAAGGGCTCTGGGCACATCTTCTCCCAGGATCCCCGGCTGGAGATGCAGCGTCACTATGGAGATGTCGCCGCCGAGGACCCCTACCTTGCCAGGCGCAACGCCCTGCACGGTGACAGGACGGCCCGCCGTCCGGCCTGAGGCCCCCGGCTGGCGACCGGTCAGGCCTTCCCGCTGAGGAAGCCCTTCACGAGGTTGACAGCGTCATCAACCACGCTGCCGTCGTTGTTGGCGTCAAGCGAGGCGAGGATGTCGCCGAACTGCCCGCCCTGGAGCTTGCCGAGCAGGCCGCTGACGAGGTCACCGCCGGCGCCGCCCACATGCCCCTGAAGCGCTGCGACCACGCCGGGAAGCATCGCCATCACCTGGGAAACTTCCAGTCCAGCGGACTCGGCAATGCCCGAGGCAATCTGGGTCACGTCATGCCCCTCGGAGAGCTGGCTCAGCACGCCACCGAGGGCGGACTGGGCGGCCGCCGGGTCAATGCCGAGCTTGCCGATGGTCTCGGCGAGGGCGGGATTCTGGCTGACGCCTGCAATGATGTCGTTGATGTTCATGTGCTTTTCCTCTCAGGTTAGATGTCTACCATTGCCGGACTTTTCCGACATCCACGTGAACGAAGTCGGAGCCCGGATAATATCCCACGCCGCCGCGCCCCAGGGCGAGGGCGGTGTCCCGGAGCCGGGCCAGCGATACCCCGGGAATCCGGATGTCCATGGCCATGCCCCGCATGTGCAGGCTGCGCGTCGCAACGCCTGACGAGTTGGCGTGGAGGGCGGCATTGATGGCCGACGAGCGATAGCCGGAGATGACCTGCACGGCGTCCGGGCGGCCGACCTGGCTGGCGAGACCCGCCACCAGGTCCAGAAGTCCGGTCGCCATGGGGTGGACGTCTCCCGTCCGGTGATCCCTCAGGACCCGGTCCAGGGCTGCAAGCGCGTCGGGTACGTAGCGGCCGGCTTCGAAATAGGTCGCGGCCAGCTTCTCACCGGTATGAAGGTTCACGAGGGAAAGTTGCCGCGGCGCGGAGGCCAGGGCCCCCTTGGCCAACAAGGCGGGTGCGGCGAGCCCAAGAGCTCCGGCCAGCAGCCGGCGGCGTCCGATCATGGACAGGTCTCCTGTGCGGCCCCCGGCGTCTGTGTGCCCGACGCGCCGCCGCCTGGCAAGCCTGAGCCGGATCACACGCCTGCAAAGGCGATGGCGAGGCGGGCGTCCCAGCCGTAGACATCGTCGAGATAGCCGATACGGCCGTCCGGCCCCGGGATCGCCGTCCAGTGGACGACATACAGGGGCTCCTGCCGGGTCAGGGAGATGCGCAGGGTCGCGCCCGTCGCGAGGTCTGCCTGCATCCGCCTGCCACCCCGGCCCTGGGGGGCAGCAGAAGGTCAGCCAGGACCTGGGGGGACTCCACCCGCATGCAGCCGTGGCTGAGATGGCGTTCCCGACGGCGGAAGGCGTCCCGCCCGGGGGTGTCGTGCAGGTAGACCCCAAAGGGGCTGACGAGGTCGAACTTGACCAGCCCGAGGGCCGCCTTAGGTCCCGGCGGTTGCTGAAGGCGACCCCCGATGCGCACGTAGCCGTTGCGCGCCAGGTAGCCAGGATCGCGGGCCGCCTTGGGAAGGATCTCCTCCGGGGCGATACGGTCCGGGACATTCCAGGGCGGGTTCAGGACGACGGTGTTGAGGCGCGAGGCGAAGATCGGCGTCGGGTCCTTGACCGATCCGGGGATCACCCGGAAGGCGTGGACGATCCGCCCGCCCCGGTAGAGGGGCCCGGTCGCCGCACCCGTGTCGATTTCCAGCCGGTCCTGCGGCAGCGACCTCGGCAGCCAACGCCGCCGCTCCATGTTGGCGTCGACCTGGGCGAGGCGGAATTCCGCCGGGGTATTGAGGTGGCGGAGCGTCGCAGGGCCGGGGCGGGTTGCGCTCGCCCGGCCCGGACGAAGGCCGACAGCAGGGCTGAGCGCTCTGACGGAGACAGGGAGAGGCTGGGGGGAGGCGCGGCCCAGGCGCCGGCACCGCCCGCAAGCGCAAGGACCAGGACCAGCAAGGCGAACTTCAGTTTCATCGGGGGCTCCGAAGGGCACCGGCGACGCCAGCGCGCCCTGACGGGAGAAAGGGTAGGCGACGGCGGGGCCCGTCCGCAATGCCCGCATCGCGCCAAGACCCCTTCCCTCCGCAGCGATACGGATGAAGGATGGGCCAAATACCTGACGGTGGGAGGATCGGACATGACGGATGCGCAAGGAACCGGCAATCCGGAGGGATCGACCGACTGGGCCGCTCTCTCGGCGGAGCTCGAGCAGACCTTGCGCCTGCGCTCCATTCCCTTCGCCATGAAGATGTTCGAGCACCGGGCGGACATGGAGGCCATTCCCCGCATCCGCCGGCCCAGCGCCGTCCACACCCTGGACCAGGTGGTGGGCCAGGCCTCGCGCCTGGGCTGGACGGTGGGCGTCACCGCGGAGGACCTCGTGGGTGCCCAGTGCCGGGCGGTGGTCGGCCTGGGCGGCGCCAAGACCGACGACTGGCTCTCGGGCCGGCACATGCAGGGGGTCTGGTTCGAGGACGAGGCCGGCGCGGCGGCGCACCAGGCGGCCATGCACTGCGTCCCGGACGGGCAGTTCGAGGCCCTGGCGGTCTCACCCCTGGCCAGCGGCCGGCTCGGCGAACCCGACATCGCCCTGTTTTATGCCACGCCGGGGGCCATGATGTACTTCATCAACGGCTTGCAGTGGGCAGGCTACAAGCGCTTCGATTGGGGCGTGGTGGGTGAGTCCGCCTGCGCCGATTCCTGGGGCCGGGCCCTGACGACACGGACGCCGAGCCTTTCCATCCCCTGCTTCGCCGAGCGCCGCTACGGGGGAGTCCTCGATGATGAGATGCTGATGGCGACCCCGCCAGACGACCTCTTCAAGGCCCTGGCCGGCATGAAGGCCCTGGCGCGCAACGGCTTCCGCTATCCCTTCCCCCAATACGGCGTACAGCAGGACGTCCGCGCCGGCATGGCGGTGAGCTACGGGAACGGCTGAGGTCGCCTCAGGCGCGGCGGCGAAGCGCGTTGACGCCCAGGCCCGCCAGCATAACCGTGACGGCGCCGGCGAGGATGCCTGCGACCAGGGCCCCGGACAGACCCGGAAGGGCGGCAAAGACCGGTGACAGGGCGAATACGACACCTGCCCCGAAGACACCCCCAACCGCACCCAGAAGCGCGTTGCCGAAGGGCCCGGTATCTGCGGACCGAAGCAGGTTGCAAAGCATGCAGCCGCCCACGATCCCACCGATGATGTGAACTGTCAGCACGAGAAAGCCTGCACCCATTCGACAGCCCCCTGAGGTCAATTAATCTTTACAAACAGTTCACAGGTTCGGGCGCCGGTCAATCGGGGCTCACCGGCTTGTGATCACTTGAAGAGGTGGCCCCAGGTCTGGCGGAGTTGGGCCTTCTGGACCTTTCCCATGGCGTTCCTTGGCAGGGTGTCCACGAAGACCACGCGCTTGGGCGTCTTGTAGGGCGCAAGCTGGGTGCGAAGCCTGGCGATGAGGTCGGCCTCGTCCGGCGCCGGGCCCTCGGCCTCGACCACTGCAACCACGCCCTCGCCAAAGTCCGGATGGGGAACCCCGATCACGGCACTCTCGCGGATCCCGGGAAGCTCATCAAGGATCAGCTCCACCTCCTTGGGATAGACGTTGTAGCCGCCGGAAATGATCAGGTCCTTGGCCCGGCCCGAGATCCAGAGCCGGCCGTCTGGATCGACCCGGCCGACATCGCCGGTGGTGAAGAAGCCGTCCGCCGTGAATTCCTCCCGGGTCTTCTCCGGCATGCGCCAGTAGCCCGAAAAGACGCTGGGCCCCCGGATCTCGATGACCCCGGTCGCCTCCCCGCCCCCGATGCGTAGCTCGACACCCGGCAGGGGAAAGCCCACCGACCCGGCAATGCGGTCGCCTGCAAGCGGATTGGTGGTGATGATCACCGCCTCGCTCATGCCGTAGCGTTCAAGGATCCGATGGCCCGTCCTGACCTCGAAGGCCTCGAAGGCACTCTCCAGGAGGGGCGCCGAGCCGCAGATGAACAGCCGCATGTGGGCCACCGCCTCCCGGGTCAGGCCCGGGTTGGCGAGAAGCCGGGTAAAGAAGGTTGGCACCCCCATCATGACCGTTGACCGGGACAGGCCTTCCAGGACGGCCGCATCCTCGAAGCGGTTAAGCCAGACCATGGGGCCACCTGACAGGAAGGCGCAGTGGAGAGCCACGAACAGGCCGTGGACATGGAAGATGGGCAGGGCGTGCAGCAGGACGTCATCCGCCGAGAAGCCCCAGGCTTCGTGCAGGGCCAGGGCGTTGGCCGCGAGGGCGCCGTGGGTCAGCATGGCCCCCTTGGAGCGCCCCGTGGTGCCGCTGGTATAGATGATCGAGGCCAGGTCAGACGCCGCGCGGGGCTCCACCCGGGGGTCGGGATCAAGGGCCGCCGCCTCTGCCACGAAGGCCCCGGCGTCCTGGATGAAGACAGCGGGCTCGGCGTCCTTCAGGAAATAGTCCACCTCCGCAGGCGTGTAGCCCGCGTTCAGGGGCAGGAAGACCGCGCCGGCCCTCAAGGTCGCAAGGTAGATCACCACCGCGTCCACGGACTTCTCGACCTGCAGGGCGACCCGCTCGCCAGGCACTGCGCCCCGCCGCCTCAGCAGGTTTGCGACCCGGGCGGTGCGATTCTCCAGGTCGCCGTAGCTGATCGGTTCCAGGCCGGGCTGGAGAAAGCAGGGACGGCTCCGGTCCGACGGAAACCGGGACGCCAGAAGGCCATAGAGATTGTCCGACATGTTCCCTCCCCGGCCCGCATCTTCGGCGGCGTAGATAGCCTCGGCTAGCACAAGGGACCCCAAGGCCCCAGCCCCTTGTCCCCGGCGCCCGTTCCCGGCTCCTGAGCGGGCCGGCAAGCCCAGCCCTCCATTGACAGCCGCGCCTGCAGGCCCCTCTCCTGCATGCAGGCAATTATCGTCAGGAGGACGGATATGGGGATCGGCGCGGTTCTGGCGGTCAATGCGGGGGTTTCGGCCCTCTGCTTCCTGGTCCTCTGGCGCGTGGCCGTCGCCCTGAAGGACCCCAGCTTCATCGACAGCTGGTGGGGCGCGGGCATGGTGGTGATCGCGGTCTCTACCTACCTGCAGTCGGGGGGCGGCCCGCATGCAGCCCTGCTCACCCTTCTGTGCGCAGCCTGGGGTCTGCGGTTGGGGATCTACCTCTTCTGGCGCTGGCGCCAGCACGGGGCCGACCGCCGCTATACCCGCATGATGGCCGACGCCAAGGAGAAGAAGGGCTGGGACTTCGCCACGGCCAGCCTGATCTACGTCTTCTCCCTCCAGGCGTTCCTGCAGTTCATCGTCTGCCTGCCGGTCCAGCTGGGCCAGTCCTCGGGGCCGGCAAGCCTCGGCCCGCTGGCCTGGGCCGGTGCCGCCCTGGCGGTCACAGGCATTCTCTTCGAGACCATCGGCGACGCCCAGCTGGTGCGCTTCAAGGCCAATCCGGACAATGCCGGCAAGGTGCTCGACACGGGACTGTGGCGCTACACGCGCCACCCCAACTATTTCGGCGACGCCTGCACCTGGTGGGGCCTCTATCTGATCGCTGCAGACACTGGCCTGCTGGGCGCCCTGTCCATCGTGGGTCCGGCCCTTCTGACCTTCCTGCTGACCCGCTGGAGTGGCGTGCCCACCACCGAAGGGCCCATGCGCCGGAAGAAGCCCGACTACGCCGACTATGTGGCGCGGACCTCCAGCTTCATTCCCATGCCGCCGAAGCGCGTGAACTGAAGTCGGGGATCCTGTCCGGCCCCGCCCAGACGGCGTGGGTCCCGCTGGAGATCTTGTGCGGCAGGGCGATCCGGCAGACCGGGCCGTCCTCAATCTTGCGGGCGTCCAGCAGGATGCATTCCGAAGCCTGCCGGTTCTCGTCAATCAGGAAACTGACCAGGTAGCCGTCATCCTCGGCGGTCGCATCCCGCCTCGGGGCGAAGGGGGCCTCGCTTGCGAAAACCCCCGGCGGCAGGCGGTATTCCGTAGACGCCCCAGTCTCGAGGTCAGACTTTACAAAGCCGTTGAACAGGAACCAGCCGGGTTCGGGCAGTGTGGAATAGGCATAGCGGTAAGGTAGTCCGGCGTGGCGGCCATTGATCATGCCGAACTCCATGATCCTGGGGTCCAGCCTTTCCTCCCGGGTCGAGCCATCCCGCAGGTTGAAGCGCCAGCGGTGCAGGTGCGGACGAAAGCTCATCTCGTCCAGGTAGGCCATCATGTGGCCGAATCCGGGGGGCGCGTCGGCCCGGGGCCGGGGCATGGGTTCATCCTGGAAATAGCCGTCCAGGACCACCTCGTCGCCGTCCTCGTAGGCGTTCAGCCAGTGAAGGACATAGGTGGGTGCGGCCTCGAACCAGCGCGGCGTCCCGCCCTCCCGGGGCAGGATGGCGAACCGGCTGGGCAGGCCCTCGTGCAGGCGCACCGCGTGTACGCCCCGCGCCAGGAGGTCAGCGTCCCAGAACACCGGCAGGTCGTTCAGGATCACGAAGCGCTCGGTAAAGGCCATGTCGTGCGGCAGGCGCGGCCCGGGGAGGTCGATGGCCTGCAGGACCTTCAACCGGTTGTCCGCCCCGACCAGTCCGTAATGCAGGTAGGGCGCATGTTTGGAATAGTTGAAGAACATCAGCTCGCCGGTGCGCTCGTCCACCTTGGGATGGGCGGAGATCCCGTCGATGGGGGTCCAGGCCTCAACGCCCAGGGTCTCAAGGGTGATGGGATCCAGCCGGTAGCCCTCGCCGCACTGGTAGAAGGTCGAAAGAGCGGTCCCGGCGTGGACCAGGATGTCGGTCGAGGACGAGTCCTTCAGGGCACCGTGGGCGCCGAAGCCCGGCCGCTTTGCCAGTTGGACGGGATCGGCCAGCCCGCCCCAAAGGGCGCCTCCCGCCTCCTGTTCGGCCTGGAAGCCGCGGGTGCGTACGAAGCGGTTGGCATAGCTGGCGCGTCCGCCCCGGAAGACCATCCTGTGGATCATCCCGTCGCCGTCGAACGGGTGATAGCGCCCCAGGGGCTGATGAACCGGGTTCTCGGTATTGCGCAGGTAGACGCCTTCGATGTCCTCGGGGATGCGGCCCTCGATGACCTCTGGGTCCGGAAGGTCCACCTCCTCGTGGAGAGGGGTCCAGGCGCCGGTCAGGTAGGGGTGGTTCGTCTCGCGGAGGGTCGTAAGGACCGGGGACTGTCGACGAAGGGGCATGGCGGACCTCGGCTGGCGGCTGAGGGCCAGACTAGACCTCCGCCGCGTCCTGGTCGAGCCGCGGTCCGTGGCGCATGGGCCGGGCCCTGAGCCGGGCCGGAGGCGGAGTCTGGCGGAAGTCCCCGGTAACACCGATCCGGGCGTTACAGTCCGGGCAACGGACCACCGCCTCGTCCGGTCCCTCTGCGGGCGGATCAAAGAAGGCGCCGCAGGGCTTGCACTTCCAGCCGTGGGTAGGGCGTTCCACGGGCTGGGGCGGGCTGAACGGACGGGGCGGGCGCGGCGGGCGACCTGGCTTATCCGCCCTTAGCGGTATCAGGGGCTGGGGCCCCAGCGGACGGGTAACCTGCACGCCGGGCTTTAGGCTCAGGGTACGGCGCTTGGGAGGGTCCTCAGTCATGGCCTTGCCGGATCGGGGCTGGCCCTGCGGGCTGGCCTGGGAGTTCGCGATGGTACCACCTCCCCGGTTCGAACGGGGGACCTCTAGAGCCACAATCTAGCGCTCTAACCAACTGAGCTAAGGCGGCGCATCGCGGAAGCTAGCTTCTAGTCGTCGCCGGGGCGGCGATCAAGCGGCGGCGTGCCCAAAAGAAAAGAGCCCCGGAGGCGGACCCCCGGGGCTCTGAACCTGGTTTCCTCTGAGATCACTCCTTGGGGAGCTTGAAGCTCAGGGGGATCCGGACCGTTCCGCCTTCGACAGGTGCGCCGTCCCGGGTCTGGGGACGCATCTTGAAGAGCTTGCTCATCCGCATGGCGGCAGAACCAAAGTCCTGGTCAGCCGGATCCTCGGAGACGACTGAACAACCCTCGAGGGTACCCTTGGCCGACACCTTGCAGCTCAGTGTCGCCCGACCTTCCACTTCCATGCGCAGGGCACGGTCAGGATAGTAGCGGGCGATATCCTCGCCGGAGGGCTTGCGGGCCCAGTCCGGGTTGGTGATCACCGACGGCCGCGGCGGCTCCGGAGTCGGCGCGGGCGGCTTGGGCTCCTCGATCCGCTTCTCGACCGGGGGAACCGGCAGGGGCGGGATGGTCGGAGCGTTGGGCAAGGCAACAGGCGGACGCGGCTGCAGCTTGGGCGGCGGCGGCGGCGGCGTGTTGGGCGGCGGCGGCGGCGGCGGGGGCGGCGGGGCCATCGGCTTGATGATCGCCACGTCCGTCACGTCGTCGGAGTATTCCCTGGCAGTAATTTCGAACCTCTGCCTCCAGAGCACCACGCCGAGGATGACGTGGAGAAGCAGGGCCACAAGGGCGGCGGTCAGGAAACCCTTGCCACGCTTCGGCGGCGGGACATCGAAGGGGTTATGGATGGGGTGGGTGATCTCTTCAGCCATGCTCCGCCCCTCAGTCTTTCTTGTCTTCGCCGACGAGGGCCACACTGTAGAAGCCGTTGTCCTGGAGCGAGTTCATGACCCCCATGAAATCGCCATACATCACGTCCTTGTCGGCGCGGATGTAGATCCGCTCCTTCTCAGGGCTCCGCTTCTCACCCAGTTGTATGCGAAGCGTGGACCCGAGTTCAGCCAGATCAGTGCTGATGTCCCCGATAAAGAGACGACCGCCGGGCTGGACCGAGATGTAGACCGGCTTGGGGGGATTTGTGGCCGGTTTCGCAACCGCGTTCGGCAGGGCGATCTTCACATTCACGGCCGCCATGGGCGCCGCCACCATGAAGATGATCAGGAGAACCAACATGATGTCCACAAAGGGAGTCACGTTGATCTCGCTGTTCGCCTCTACCGCGTACTTGCCGCCCCCAGAACCCGAGAGTTTGGCTCCCATCTGGATCAGGCCCCCTTGTCGAGCTGCCGCGAGAGGCTGTTCATCAGTTCGGCCACGAAGGATTCCGAACGACCACCAAAGCCCGAGATCCGGGACTGGAAGTAGTTGTAGAAGATAACCGCCGGGATGGCGGCGAACAGACCAATACCGGTGGCCAGCAGGGCTTCGGCGATGCCGGGCGCCACGACGGCCAGGTTGGTGGTGTTGGTGTTCGCGATGCCGATGAACGAGTTCATGATCCCGTAAACGGTACCGAACAGGCCGATGAACGGACCGGACGAACCGAGCGAGGCCAGGAACTGCATGCCCGAGGACAGGCGCTTACCGAGGGTCGCCTGGACCGCATTCACAGCGCCCTCTGCCCGATGAAGGGTGGTTTCCCGGTGTTCGCCGGAGATATGGAGGCCTGCCTGACGGGACAGTTCGACTTCCTGGACGGCTGCGGCAGCCATGTCGGCCAGCGGGTTGCCCGCGAAGTCCTCGGAGAGAGCCGTGCGGCCCGCTTCCACATAGGTCTTGGAACCGCGGAAGGCTTCCATGAAGCCATTGGCGGCCTTCTCCATGCTGTTGAACTCGATCCACTTGGTCACAAGCAGGAACCAGGAGACGATCGAGGCGAGGATCAGGCCAATCATCACCGCCTTCACGACGAGGGTGGCGCTGCCGAACATGCCCATGACGGTGAGCTTGCCGGCATTTTCCATCTGCGGCGGGTCGGCCGATTCAGCAGCCACGACAGGCGCGGCTGGGGTTAGGGCGGGGGCGGCAGCGTCGGCGGTAGCCACAGCGGCCGATGCGGTGGCCTCGGCAGTGGGCGCGGGCGCCTGTGCGAAGGCCGGTGCACTCGCCATCAGCGCTACGGCGCCAATAAGAGCAAGAAACGGAGTCTTGAATTTGATGTCGATCATTTGTCGCCAGTTCCTGGTTGGTCTAGCACGTTTGGACCTAAGGGTCGCCACGCGAGAGCGTCTCTACCCCAAATGAATGGCCCACCTCTGCCCCCCCGGAACCGTCCGGATCAACCGGACTGTCCAAGACGATAGCGATAAAGCCGCTTTCGCTACCCCGACCCCTGACGCGATCCGGACCCCTGAGGGTCCCGACCTCGTCTCGACTCCGGGCACTGCGCTTTCCGCCAGACGGCCTCCAGCACCTTACCAACAAGTTAGACTTGCCGCGTCTCTCCTTTGGCAACCCGTTTTTCGCGGGTCAAGTGGAATAGGGCCATCCGGGCGTCTGTCGACCGGATTCCGAGGTGGTAGCCCGACTTCCGGACCCCGCCCCTGGACCGGACATCGGATTTGCAGCCCGGACGGGGAAGGTCCACACTCGAGATAGGAGGATTCCAGAATGGCACATGTTCGCAGTCTCGCCGCCGTCTCGGTCGGATTCGTAGCCCTCATGCTCGTCGCTGCGGCGGCAGCTCCGCCGCCGTCCACTCCGCCGGTGACGTCAGGGGTGCCCAAGACCCAGCCTGCAGCCCCGATGGAGAAGGCGAAACCCAAGATGGTCTGCCAGGAGGCCCCGCAGATCGGCTCGCACTTCAAGCGCAAGATCTGCGCCACGCCGGAGGAATGGGAGGCCCGTCGCCTGCGCGACCAGCAGGAAATGCAGCGCATGGGCGATCGCGCCGCGGGATGCGGAGGCGGTGCCAATCCCTGCTGAACCGGCGCAGGGCGGAGGGGAGAGGCCATGAAAGTCTGCAGTATCGAAGGTTCAACCTTCGGGGCCATCGTCGAGGGCGTCCGGCTTGCCGGATTATCGGACATTGAGTGGGCCTCGCTGCACCGGACATGGCTCGACCATGGCCTCCTGGTTTTTCCAGGCCAGCACCTCAGCCGAGACGAACAGGTCGGCTTCGCCCGGCGCTTCGGACCGATCGAGAAGCTTGGCACGGGCGAGATCGTGCCGATCTCCAATGTCACCGCCTCGGGCCAGGTGCGCGCCTACGCCCTGGGCGAATGGGACGACGTGATGAAGGTGATCGTCGGCAACATGTCCTGGCATGCCGACAGCACCTACATGCCGGTCATGGCCCGTGGCGCAGTCTTCTCCGCCGAGGTGACTCCGGACGAGGGCGGCGAGACCAGCTTCGCTGATATGTGCGCCGCTTACGAGGCGCTGGATTCAGCCACCCTGGCCCTCGTTGAGCACAGAGCCGCCCGCCACTCCCTCCAGTACTCCCAGTCCAGGCTGGGTCATGTCCACCGGGAGGGCTCGACCTATCACGGCTACGGCATGACCGAGACGGCCGCGCCCCTCCGGCCGCTGGTGAAGGTCCATCCCGAGACCGGACGGAAGTCCCTGCTCATCGGACGTCACGCCCACGCCATTCCCGGCATGGATCCTGAGGAGTCCGAGCGGTTTCTCGAGGGCCTTGTCGAATGGGCCTGCCAGCCGCCCCGAATCGTCACCCACCGCTGGAGTCCCGGTGACGTCGTGGTCTGGGACAACCGGCGCCTGCTCCACCGCGCCCTGCCCTGGGACATGTCCCGGCCCCGCATCATGTGGCACGTCCGTCTTCGGGGCGACGAGGTGGCTGAGTTCGCGGCCGCCGGCTGAAGCCGCGACCTAAGCAGGCCCGGCGTCCAGGCTTTTCGGGAGAGGCTGAAAATGGTGCCTGGGGCCGGAATCGAACCAGCGACACGCGGATTTTCAATCCGCTGCTCTACCAACTGAGCTACCCAGGCGCGACGCCTCGCGGGTCGAAGGCGGTTGTATAGAAGAGGCCCCGCGTCGTGTCCAGCGAGGCCAGTTCAGGTGTCTTCGTCCCTTTCGGCGCCCTCCTCATCCAGCTCGTCCCCCGGCAGGACATAGCTTCCCGACAGCCAGCGCTGCAGGTCCACATGGGCGCAGCGGGACGAGCAGAAGGGCCGGTACTTCAGCTCCGCAGGCTTCTTGCAGATGGGACAGGCAGTCGTCACGGCGGAACCCTCAGGGGACACTGATCTCGAAGCGGTCCCGGGGCCAGTCGGCCTCGACCGCACGTTCAAAGCGGGCACCCATCCGCTCGGCCAGGCGGTCGACGAGGGGCCAGGCCAGCCTGGCGATCGCCGGAGCAGCCTGGATCTTTACGACCCGGCCCGTCTCGGCCTCGGCCTCGCTCTCGGCCCGGCGCACCAGCCTCTGGGCCAGGGTGCGGTCGCTGGGCCCGCCGCCGGGTTCGAGCAGGATCTCGGCCAGGGCCCGGGTGCGGCGGGGAACCGTCAGCTCCAGGGTCCCGAAGCGGCTGACAGGCCCGAAGGCGACCCCGGGATTGTCGACGGAAAAGGCGTTGCGGGCGGCATTCAGGAGGGCGGTCCCGTCATGTCCACGCCCGGCCAGGTCAATGACCACCAGTCCGCCCAGTCCTTTCAGCCGCAGCAGGCGCGCCGTCTCGGCGATGGCGGTCAGGTTGAGCTGGCGCAACAGGGACTTGGGATCCAGCCCCTTGCGCGGTCCCAGGTCCACGTCCACCGCCACCAGGGCGCGGGTAGGTTCGATGACCAGGACTCCTCCGCCCGGCAGGACGTGGGCCTCGGTCAGGGCTACCTCCTCGGCGGCGTCCGCCATCCGGCGGGCCTCGGCGCCGGTCACGACCTCCCGGCTGCGGACCAGGTGGGCGAGGCGCTCGGCCACCGTGGGCCCGGATACCAGGAGCCGCACCGGCGCCTCGGCGGGCCCCGTTGCACGCACCGCCGCCAGCTTGCCGGGCCGGGGGGCGGCGCGCACCTCGACCTCCAGCATCTCGCCCTCCAGGGGGCGGCGGTCGGGGGGATAGTCCAGCAGGCCCTCGATCCCCTCGCCCAGGTCCACGAAGGCCGAGGCGAAGGCTGGCTCGACCTTGCGCACCCGCGCGGCGATCCGGGCACCGGGTTGCAGGCGTGGGTCGTCGTCGTCCCGGGCCAGCATCAGGTGCTCGGGCCGCCCGTCCAGGGTGACCACGCCCCGGATCTCGCCGGGGGTCGTGTCCAGGTAGGCCTGGCGTGCGCTCATGGCCGACGCCAGCCCAGGCCCTTCAGCAGGGTCTCGGTCTCGTGCAGGGGCAGGCCCACCACCGCCGGCCAGGAGCCGCTGAGCGAAAGGATGAAGGCGCCGGCCAGTCCCTGGATGCCGTAGCCACCGGCCTTGCCCACCCCCTCGCCGCTATCGACGTAGGCGCGGATGTCGGCCTCGGTCAGGCGTCGCATTTTCAGGCGGGTCTCCACCACCCGGTCGCCCCGCCGGCCGCCGGGCCCGCGGACGCTGACCCCGGTGACCACCCGGTGCGCCCGTCCCGACAGCAGCTTCAGGCACTGGGCCACCTCGTCGGCGTCGGTGGCCTTGGGCAGGATCCGGCGTCCCACCGACACCACGGTGTCGGCGGCCAGGACATAGTCGTCGGGATGGGTGGCGGCGACGGCCTCGGCCTTGGCGGCGGACAGGCGCGCGGCCAGCCGCCTGGGAAGCTCGTCCTTCAGCGGAGTCTCGTCGATGTCGGAGGGGGCGATGAGGTCCGGCGAAAGACCGATGGCGGCGAGCAGGTCCCGGCGACGCGGGCTCTCGGAAGCCAGGACCAGCCTCGGGGGCATGGCGGCTCTAGCGGACCCGGAAGGTGATGCGCCCCTTGGAGAGGTCGTAGGGGGTCATGGCCACGAGCACCTTGTCGCCCGCCGACACCCGGATGCGGTTCTTGCGCATCTTTCCAGCGGTATGGGCGATGATCTCGTGATCATTCTCGAGCTTCACGCGGAAGGTGGCGTTGGGCAGCACCTCGCTGACGGTGCCCGGAAACTCGAGGGGTTCTTCCTTGGCCATGCAGGCTCCACATTTGGGATCGACGAAAACGGCACCGGACCTGCGGAATCGCGGGTGAACGGGCCGGAAGTCGGCACGTATAGCTTAAGTCGCCCGCCAAGGTCGACTGCCCAGGCGCAGGGCCTGCCCCTCAGCCCTTCCAGTGCAGGGCGGTGATCAGGGTGAAGAGCCGGCGCGCCGTGTCCATGTCGGTCTCGACCTTGCCCGCCAGCCGCCGCTGCAAGAGCTCGCTGGCCTCGTTGTGCAGGCCCCTGCGTCCCATGTCGAGGGCCTCGATCTGCGACGGCGTGGCCTGCCGAATGGCCTGGTAATAGCTCTCGCAGATCATGAAATAGTCCCGGATCAGTCCCCGGAAGGGCGACAGCGAAAGGATGTGCCGCCTCTGGTAGTCCGGGCCGGAGACGTCCAGCATCAGCCTGTTCTCGATCAGGCCCATGCGCAGGTCGTAGGGCCCACCAGCCGCGCCCTCCGGGGCGAAATAGTTCTGCTCCAGCAGGTCGAAGATGGCGATCTTCCGTTCCTGGTCCTGGTCGCGCGAGACCGCCGCGAGGGACTCATCGTCCAGCTCGACGCTCTGCAGGCGCTGGAGGGTGCGGTCAGGCTCGGCCATGTCCGGTTCGCAAGCTACCGTCCGATCCTATAGCAAACCGCGCATGGCCGTCACCCGCCTCGGCTCAGGCGCAGGGCGACCGAGCGCGCGTGGGCGGGCAGGCCCTCGGCCTCGGCCAGGGCGACGGTAGGTGGCCCCAGCACGGCGAAGCCTGCCTCCCCGGCCTTCACCAGCGAGGTGCGCTTCAGGAAGTCGTAGAGCGACAGGCCTGAAGAGAACCGCGCCGCCCGGCTGGTCGGCAGGACGTGGTTCGACCCGGCCACATAGTCCCCCAGGGCCTCCGGCGTGTAACGCCCCAGGAAGATAGCCCCAGCGTGACGGATCCGGTTCGACAGGGCCTCCGGGTCGGCGATGGCCAGCTCGACATGCTCGGGGGCCAGACGGTCCACCAGGGCGGCGGTCTCGTCCAGCGGCGCTAGGATCACCGCCCCGTGGTCAGCCCAGGACCGGGCGGCGGTCTCGCCGGTGGCCAGGGTCTTCAGCTGCACCTCGACCTCGGCGACCACCCGGTCGGCGAAGGCGGCATCATCAGTGATCAGGATCGACTGCGAGGCCGGGTCATGCTCGGCCTGCGACAGCAGGTCGGCGGCGATCCAGGCCGGGTCATTTGCCGCGTCCGCCACCACCACGATCTCCGACGGGCCGGCCAGGGCGTCGATACCCACCTGGCCATAGACCCGCCGCTTGGCCGCGGTCACCCAGGCGTT
>CAMAOY010000039.1 GCA_945859865.1 Phenylobacterium deserti | reverse complement strand
ACGGCTGGAGAGACGTTCACCACGGTTGCGCCCTGGAAGGGATTGCGGCCGTCCACAAGCCACTCGTCCCGGGCAGGCTTGGCCGGTGGGGGTTCCGGACGGAGGCTGACCTTGATCACCTGTTCATTTCGACGGACGGAGAGGGCGAGGCTTTCCCCAGGACGCGCCGCCCCGACGGCGAAGGACACAGCGGCAGGATCGGCCACCGGACGGCCGTTCACCGACACGATGATGTCGCCAGACTTCAGGCCGGCCCGGTCGGCGGGCCCCCCCGGCCAGATGTCGGCCACCAGGGCACCCTGGGGAGAGGACAGGCCCACACTGCGCGCGATCTCCGGGGTGACGGGCTGGGTCCGCGCACCCAGCCAGGAACGCACAAGGACCTGGCCTCCCCCGGCTGCGGCCTCAACCACCCGCCGGACCATGGCTGCAGGTATGGCGAAGCCAACGCCTGCCGACCCACCTGAACGCGACACGATGAAGCTGTTCACGCCGATGAGGTCGCCATCCATATCCACAAGGGCACCCCCAGAGTTGCCCGGATTGATGGCTGCGTCGGTCTGAATGTAGGTCATCGGCGTCCCACCCTGTGGGTCGGCCGCCCGGTTGAGGGCGGAGATGATGCCATTGGTGACGGTCTGGCCCACGCCGAAGGGATCTCCGATGGCCAGCACCAGGTCGCCGACCTGAGCTTCATCCGAATCGTCGATCGGCATGACCGGCAGGCGCTCGGCACCGGCGTCGATCTTCAGCACGGCGAGGTCGCCCCGGGCATCCACAAGGAGCACGCGGGCGGGAAACTCCCGGCGGTCCGACAGGGCGACTGTGATCTCCTGGCCGCCCTGGATGACGTGGTTGTTGGTGATGATGATCCCGTCAGACCGGACGATGACCCCGGAGCCGAGCGACCCCTCAACCCGGCTGGGCGGCACACCCATTCCGAACATCTGCCAGAAGGGGTCGACCTGCTGGCGGACCACGCGCTTGGCCGAGATGTTCACCACCGCAGGCGCCGCCCTGCGGACCACTGGGGCGAAGGAGGCCTTCATGTTCAGAGGGTCGGAGGGCGCCGCCCGGGTCGGCTGGGCGAGGGGCGGAGGTTGGGCTTCGGTCCCCCCGGCGGGGCCAGAACAGGCCGCCAGGAGGACGAAGGCGGGGACCAGGGCTCTGTTCAGGTGCATGGGACTTCCTGTGAGGTTCGGTTCCTGATCCGTCAGGTTTCGGGCGCAATCATGGCGCACCTCTTCCGGCGGATGTCTTCACTCCCCGGCGACGGGGGCTGGACCGGCGACGGGCGCGACCGGCAGGGGTCGGCCAACCCGCCAGGCCACGAAGAAGGCCGGTACCATCAGCGATGAAGCAATCAGGATGGGGAGACCCGGCCAGGCCGAAAGGGACTCGTGCCTCAGGGCGTAGACGAAGCTGCCGCCGAACAGGAAGGGGCCGATGATGGTGGCGATGCCGGTCAGGCTCTGGTTGGCGCCCTGAAGCCGCCCCTGCGCCTCCGGGCCGACACGCCGGGTCATCAGTCCCTGCAGGCCGGGACTCAGGAGATTGCTGAGGGCGAAGATGGGTGCCGCCAGAAGATAGGTCAGACCCGTCGGCGCAAGGCCATAGCAGAGGAAGCCGAGCGCGGCCCCCGCACAGCCGATGAGGAGAGCGCCCCGCTCGCCCAGTTTTCGGACCACCGGCCCGACCACAAGGGTCTGCATGAATATCCCCAGGGCTCCGGTCAGGAACATGGTCAGGCTGATGGTCTGGAGGTCCCAGTTGTAGCGATAGCCAGTGTAGAGGACGAAGACCGCTGGCAGGACGTTGTGCGCAATCTGGAACAGGAAGCCGACGGTTGCCAGGCCGGCCAGCTGGCCATGCTCAAGCAGGAACTTCAGGGACCCGACCGGATTGGCGCGGCGCCAGTCGAACCGGGCGCTGCGGCGTTCCGGCGGCAGGGACTCCGGCAGGACGAAGAAGCCGTAAAGGAAGTTGAGGAAGGCCAGGGCGCCGGCAACCGCAAAGGGCAGCCGGATGGCAAAGTCCCCGACAAGGGACTGCATGTAGGGACCGGCCAGCAGACCTCCGAGAACAGGCCCGATCAGGAAGCCGAACCCGAAGGAAGCCCCCATGTAACCGAAATAGCGCGCCCGCTGGTCGACGGGCGTGACGTCCGCCACATAGGCGTTGGCTGTGGAGAAGCTGGCCGCTGTCATGCCGTTCACGATCCGCGCGACAAACAGCCACATCAGGCTGGGGGCGAAGACCAGGAACAGGAAGTCGAAGGCGAGGCCCAGGAAGGAGATCAGGAGGACCGGCCGGCGGCCGATCCGGTCTGAAAGCACACCCAGTATGGGTCCAAAGAAGAACTGCATCACGCCCCAGACCGCGCCGAACACCATGTTCCACTCTGCGGCGGCGGCCGTATCGCCCCCGGCGAATTCCTTGATCAGGCCCGGCAGGATAGGGATGGTGATGCCAAAGGACACCGCGTTCAGCAGGGCCGATGCGAAGATGAAACCGAAGGCCGCACGGCGTCGGGCGGGCGTGGAAGCTTCCGTCGTCATGGTCGGGTCCCCTGTCGCGCGGGACCTTGGCCTGAAGCCTCCGGGGCCGCAAGTCTGACCGCCAACCCGCGCGCCAGTTGTCTTCCCGGCAAGCGTTCAGGCCAGAGCCGGCTCAGGACCCGCCTGGCCTGAGGGCTCCCGGCACCAGCGTCCCGGACAGTACCTCTGCCTTCCCGTCCGACGGGAGCGGCTTGATCCCGATCAGGCGGGCCAGGAGGGGATAGATGTGGACGTTGTCAAAGGCGGGGAGGATCACGCCCTGGCGGAAGGACGGCCCCGACGCCATGAACAGGGTGGCCATCTCCGGTGCGGCTGGATCGTAGCCATGCGCGCCGCCAGCCCGGACGGGACGACGGGCCAGCGTCTCACGGCTGAGGAGGAGCCAACCCGGATCGGGCAGGCAGACCACAGGTGGAACCCGAGGATGGGCACCATAGTGCAGGCGCTCTGGAATGCGCGCCTTGGGCCAGCAGGCGACATGGGGGTGCGGGGCTAAGACGGAGGCCAGCACCTCGGCTTCCCGTCCAGGAAGAGGCACCAGCCCAGCCCCTGCGCCCTGGGTGACGATCTCAAAACTTCCGGCGGGTGCGAGAGACTCGATCTCGATGACCCGGTCTGGCGATGTCGCCGCCATCCCGTGGTCGGACACGATCACCAGGTCAACGGGACGGCCGAGAGCCTCGACCCCGTTGATGAGTTGGCCTATGGCGGAATCGACCCGCTCGATGGCCGCGTTCACTTCCTGGGAGTCCGGCCCGAACTGGTGCCCCGCTGTGTCCACATCATCGAAGTATAGGGTCATGAATCGGGCCTGCTGATCCTTCGGGCGACCCATCCATTCCAGGAGTCGCTCGACCCTGCGCTCGGGCGACAGGCTCTTGTCGAAGGTCAGCCAGGTTGTCGGACGGACCCCGTGAATGTCCGACTCCGACCCCGGCCAGAACAGGGTGGCGGTCGGAACCCCCGCCTTTTCTGCGGTGACCCAGATAGGTTCGCCGTCATCCCACCAGAAGCGGTCGTTGGTCTCGCTCCGGTTGGACATGGAATAGGTGACGCCAGGCCGACGAGCATCCCGCATGACATTCTCGACCATGCCGTGGCGATCCGGCCGGAGCCCGGTTACCAGGGTGTAGTGATTGGGGAAGGTGACACTTGGAAAGGATGGGCGCATGGCCTCGGCCCGGACCCCGCGGCGGGCCAGGCCTTCCAGGACGGGGGAATGCCCCCGACTGAGGTAATCCGCCCGGAAACCGTCGATGGAAATCAACAGCAGGGCCGGTTCCTGCGTCTGCGCCCGGGCTTCAGCAGCCCGGAAGACGAGGAACGGAAGGAGCAGGAGAAGCAGGAGGCGGCATTTGGTCATCCGCAACCCTCGCCCAGTCCGCCCCAAAAAAGAAGACCCCGGCGCAGGGCCGGGGTCAAATTCCTTGGTCTTGGCCGGGAGAACTCAGGCGTCGGCGAAGGCTGAAGCCTGCACCGGTCCAGAATCCTTGCCTTTTTCAGAGGGGTCCCGGTCAACAAACTCGATGACCGCCAGGGGAGCGTTGTCGCCATAACGGAACCCGGCCTTCAGGACGCGGGTATAGCCGCCGTTGCGATCCGCATAGCGCGGCCCCAGGGTCGCGAAGAGCTTGCCGACCTGCTCAACATCGCGGACCTGGCTGATGGCCTGCCGGCGGGCGTGCAGGTCGCCGCGCTTGGCCAGGGTCACCAGCTTTTCGACCACGGGTCGAAGCTCCTTGGCCTTGGGCAGGGTCGTGACGATCTGCTCATGCTTGATGAGGCTGGCAGCCATGTTGGCGAACATGGCGATCCGGTGCGCGCTGGTCCGTCCCAGCTTGCGGTGCCCATTTCCATGACGCATTGCGGTCTCTCCTCGGGAGCGGGGCGTCTCGCGACGCGCCGCAGGATTACATCTGGTCTTCGAACTTCTTGGCCAGCTCTTCGATATTCTCAGGCGGCCAGTTGGGAACGTCCATCCCGAGATGCAGGTTCATGCCCGCGAGCACTTCCTTGATCTCGTTCAGCGACTTCCGCCCGAAGTTCGGCGTGCGGAGCATTTCCGCCTCCGTCTTCTGGATGAGGTCGCCGATATAGACGATATTGTCGTTCTTCAAGCAGTTCGCCGAGCGGACGGACAGCTCGAGCTCATCCACCTTCTTCAGCAGGGCCGGATTGAAGGGCAGCTCGGGCTTGGAGTCGGCGTCGGACTTCTTCTTCGGCTCTTCGAAGGTGATGAAGATCTGCAGCTGATCCTGAAGGATCCGGGCGGCATAGGCCACGGCGTCCACGGGTGTCACCGCACCGTTGGTTTCGACATCGATGATCAGCTTGTCATAGTCGAGGCTTTGGCCCTGGCGGGTGGGCTCCACCCGGTAGGCAACCCGCTTGACCGGCGAGTAGAGGCTGTCGACAGCGATCAGGCCGATGGGCGCGTCCTCGGGACGGTTCATCTCGGAGGGGACATAGCCCTTGCCGTTCTGCACCGTGAACTCCATCCGCACGCTGGCACCCTCATCGAGGGTGCAGAGCACATGGTCGGGGTTGAGGATTTCGATGTCCGCGCCGGTCTCGATCTGACGGGCGGTCACCGAACCTGGCCCTTGAGCCCGGAGCGTCATCCGCCTGACACCATCTGCATGCAAGCGAAGGGCGAGCTGCTTTATGTTCAGAACGATGTCGACGACGTCCTCCCGGACGCCCTCGAGCGAAGAGAACTCATGGACGACACCGTCGATCTGGACGGCGGTGACGGCTGCCCCTTGCAGGGAGGACAACAGGACCCGGCGCAGGCTGTTACCGAGGGTAACGCCAAAACCACGCTCGAGGGGTTCTGCCACCAGACGCGCCTTGCGGGACGGGTCGGTGCCAAGCTCGATGGCAGGCTTTTCCGGGCGGATGAGTTCGTTCCAGTTTCTTTCAATCACGTATGAATGTCCCTCGAACGCAGGATCGCCGGACGCGTTTTTCGCAGTCCGGCGAAGGAGAAGTGCGGAGCTTAACGCGTTAGACCCGACGCCGCTTCGGCGGACGGCAGCCGTTATGCGGGATCGGGGTCACGTCACGAATTGTGGTGATCGTCATGCCCACAGCCTGGAGCGCCCGAAGCGCTGACTCCCGCCCCGAACCCGGGCCGGAAACGTTGACCTCGAGGGTCTTCACCCCGTGCTCGGCAGCCTTACGACCGGCGTCCTCGGCGGCCATCTGCGCCGCGTAGGGCGTCGACTTCCGGGACCCCTTGAACCCCATCGTACCGGCGGAAGACCAGGAGATCGCGTTTCCCTGGGCGTCGGTGATGGTGATCATGGTGTTGTTGAACGAGGCGTTCACGTGCGCCACGCCCGATGTGATGTTCTTGCGTTCGCGCTTTTTTACGCGAGCCGGTTCCTTGGCCATCGCTTTGTTCTCTTACTTCTTCTTGCCGGCGATCGGCTTCGCCGGGCCCTTGCGGGTCCGAGCGTTCGTGTGGGTGCGCTGTCCGCGGACAGGCAGCCCCTTCCGGTGACGAAGGCCGCGGTAGCAGGCCAAGTCCATCAACCGCTTGATGTTAACGGCGGTATCGCGGCGAAGGTCACCCTCTACCGTGTAGTCACGGTCGATCGTCTCACGGATCTGAAGGACCTCTGCGTCGGACAGTTGGTTGACGCGTCGGGCATCTTCGATACCGACCTTGCTCACGATCTCGGCGGCCTTGGCTTGGCCGATGCCATGAATGTACTGAAGCGCGATCACGACGCGCTTGTTCGTAGGTATATTTACGCCGGCGATACGGGCCACGTGGGGTTCTCTCCTCGTCACGCAAAGATGCACGAGCGCCGCTCTGACCGACTCAAAAGGCCAGAACGTCTCTCGCGCGTTTCGCGGAAGCGCCTCGTTTATGGAATAGAAGCCGACTCGTCAATGGCGGGGGTGCGTTTTTCGAGGGGTGGGGTCGAAGAACGGAGAGGCGCGGCCGGAATAACGGCCTAGTCCGAAGACAGCGCTCGATCGATCCCGGAGGCGACCTCATCTATCGACCCCATGCCGTCGATCTCCACCAGTTTCCCCGCGTTCGTGTAATAGGGAATCAGCGGTGCCGTCTGGGCGTTGTAGGCGTCGAGCCGAACCCTGAAGCTCTCGGGATTGTCGTCCGGCCGACCAGACACCGCGAACCGGCCTGCAATCCTGCCGGTGAGGGCTTCGTCATCGACCTTCAGGCGGAGCACAAGATCGATGGCAGCCCCCCTGCCCTTCAGCATGACGTCCAGCGCTTCGGCCTGGGCAACGGTCCGGGGGAATCCGTCGAAGATGGCACCACCGGCCGCCTCGGACTCTGGCAGCCGATCCTCGATCAGGGCGATCACAATTTCATCCGTCACAAGTTCGCCGCGCTGCATCACGCCTTGGACCCGCCTGCCCAGTTCCGAACCGGACGCGATCGCCGCGCGCAACATGTCGCCCGTCGAGAGCTGCACCATGTTGCGAGTCTCCATAAGCCGCTTGGCCTGGGTGCCCTTGCCCGCCGCCGGAGGTCCGAAAAGGATGAGGTTCATGAGCGGAGCTCCCCGTCGTCCGGCCCTGTTCCGGGCCGTTGAAATCATTCGACCTGGCTAGCGTTCCCGTCCGCCGCGCAGACGGGATTTGCGGATCAGTCCCTCGTACTGGTGCGAGAGAAGATGAGACTGGATTTGAGTGACCGTGTCCATGGTGACGCTGACGACGATCAGGATTGAGGTCCCGCCGAGATAAAAGGGCGCCTTGTAGAAACCGATCAGAGCCTCCGGCAGCAGACAGACCGCAGCGATATAGGCGGCACCAATCACAGTCAGCCGGGTCAGGACATAGTCCAGATGGGCTGCCGTCCTCTTGCCGGGTGAGATCCCGGGAAGGAAACCACCGTACTTCCGAAGATTCTCTGCCGTCTCCTCAGGATTGAAGACGATGGAGGTGTAAAAGAAACAGAAAAAGATGATCAGCGCCCCGTAGCAGAGCATGTAAACAGGCTGTCCATGCTGGAGCAGGGCGACGGCTCCAGGGAGCCACTGCAGCCACTGCGGCAGATCCGCTGTCGCCAGAAAACCCATGGTCGTCGTCGGAAGAAGCAGAAGGGACGAGGCAAAGATTGGAGGGATCACGCCTGCGGTGTTCACCTTGAGCGGCAGGAAGGAGGTCTCGCCCCCGAACATGCGGTTGCCCTGCTGGCGCTTGGGGTACTGGACCAGTATCCGGCGCTGAGACCGCTCCATGAAGACAATCGCGAAGACCACGGCGATGGCCAGGATCAAGATCATCACCCCGCCAAAGCTGGACATCTGGCCGGTACGCATAACCGTCAGAAGCTGCATCACCCCCGTGGGAAGGCCTGCCACGATCCCCGCAAAGATGATCAGGGAGACCCCGTTCCCCACGCCACGGCTGGTGATCTGTTCACCGAGCCACATGAGCAGCATGGTGCCGCCCGTTAGGGTCACGACGGTCGACAGGGTGAAGAACGGGCCGGGGCTGACAACAAGCCCTGGGCTGGCCTGCAGGCTCGCCGCGATGGCCGCAGCCTGGATTACAGCGAGCACAACGGTGAGATAGCGTGTGTACTGGTTGAGCGTCTTGCGCCCCGCCTCACCACCTTCTTTCCGAAGCTTCTCCCAGGGCGGATAGATTGCTCCGAGAAGCTGGACGATGATGGAAGCTGAAATATAGGGGCCGACATTCAGGGCGAAGACCGCCATCCGCTCCACAGCACCACCCGAGAACAGGTTGAACATCCCCAGGATGCCCTGGGACTGCCCCTGGAAGGCGGCGGCGAAGGCACCGGCGTCGATGCCTGGGATCGGCAGGTAGGTCCCAAGACGGTAAACCACCAAAACGATCAGGGTGAAGTAGATACGCTTATGGAGTTCCGTCGCCTTCTGAAAGGCGCCGAAATTGAGGTTCGCGGCAAGCTGCTCAGCGGCCGAAGCCATGGGACACCCTCACTGGTGGGCTTACAAAGATAGGGTGCGCGCGAGGCCCTGTCAGCCCTCGCGGCGCGCCCGACCCCGGATCAGGCCCGGACCTTCTTCTGAAGCTTGCCCTTGGGCTCGCCGGTATCGACCGGCGCGGTGGTGGTCACAGTGCCCCCCGCCTTCTCGACAGCCGCCTTGGCGGCGGCGGAGGCGGCGTAGACGGTCAGGTTAAGCTTGGACGTCAATTCGCCCTTACCCAGCAGCTTGACGCCATCCAAGGGGCGCCGGACCACGCCGGACGCGACCAGGGCCGCGGCATCGATTGGCGCCTTGGCGTCAAGCTTGCCAGCGGCGACCGCCTGCTCCAGGCGCCAGAGGTTCACTTCCGCGAACTCAAGCGCGAAAGGATTGTTGAAACCGCGCTTGGGCATCCGCATGTGGAGCGGCATCTGGCCGCCCTCAAAACCAGCAATGGATACGCCTGTCCGGGACTTCTGGCCCTTGACGCCGCGTCCGGCGGTCTTGCCCTTGCCAGAACCGGGACCGCGGCCGACGCGCATGCGCCCCTTTACGGAGCCGGGGCTCGGTGCGAGTTCATTGAGCTTGGTCATCTGCGCCTCTCTCCTGAGATCTGTCGCCGGACGAACCGCCCGACTCGGCTTTGACGATGTTGGCGCTTCGGGTGAAGCGCTTACGGTCAGGCGGAAACCACCTCGACCAGGTGATGGACCTTGGCGATCATGCCGCGGGTGGAAGGCGTGTCCTCAAGTATGGAGACACGACCGATGCGGTTGAGGCCCAGGCCGACGAGGGTCGCGCGCTGGTCCTTCTTGCGCCGGATAGGGCTGGCGATCTGACGAACGGTGACCTTGGACATGTTCATTCTCCGTCGGCGGCGGCCGAGGCGCCATCGGCGCGGCGACCGAGGACGTCAGCAACCTTCTTGCCCCGCTTGGAGGCGATCTGGCGCGGCGAAGACTGAGCCTTCAGCGCCTCGAAGGTCGCACGGACCATGTTGTAGGGATTGGACGATCCGACCGACTTGCCGACGACGTCCTGGATACCGAGGGTTTCGAGCACGGCGCGCATCGGGCCGCCGGCAATGACGCCGGTGCCGGGAGGCGCCGAGCGGACCATGACCTTACCCGCGCCCCAGCGGCCTGCGCCGTCATGGTGCAGGGTGCGGCTCTCGCGAAGCGGCACGCGGATCATTGTCTTCTTGGCTTCCTCGGTGGCCTTGCGGATGGCCTCGGGAACCTCACGGGCCTTGCCATGGCCGAAACCAACACGCCCCTTCTGGTCGCCGACCACCATGAGGGCCGCGAACGAGAACCGCCGCCCGCCTTTCACAGTCGCCGCAACGCGGTTGATGTGAACCAGTTTCTCAACGATGTCGGACTCGGCGCGATCGTCCGAAGGGCCACCCCGATCTCGTCCGCGGCGTTGTCCGCCGTCGCCACGCTGTTCGTTTCCACGAGCCATCAATTACCCCTAGAAGTTCAGGCCGGCTTCACGCGCGGCGTCTGCCAGGGCCTTGACCCGGCCGTGATAGATGTAGCCGCCCCGATCGAAGACGACATCCGTCACGCCCTTTTCGAGGGCGCGCTGGGCCACAAGGGCACCGATCCGGGCTGCAGCAGCCTTGTCGGAACCCTTCTGGGGCGCATCTGTCTCGAGGGTCGATGCAGAGGCGAGCGTTACGCCGTTCTCGTCATCGATGACCTGAGCGTAAATGTTCTTGGACGACCGGAAAACAGAGAGACGCGGCCGGCCATTGGCCAGCTTACGGAGCCGGATTCGGGTGCGCTCGGACCGCCGCTTGGCGGAATCACGGGTGGAGACAGCCATGGCCTACTTCTTCTTGCCTTCCTTGCGACGGACCTTTTCGCCAAGATAGCGAACGCCCTTGCCCTTGTAGGGCTCGGGCGGACGGATCCGACGAATGCGCGCGGCGATCTCGCCAACCGCCTGCTTGTCGATTCCGCTGATCCTGATTTCAGTCTGTTTGGGAACTGCGAAGGCGATACCGGCGGGTGGCGGCAGATCCACTTCGTGGCTGAACCCGAGCTGCAAACTCAGGGCGTCGCCCTTCAACTGCGCGCGATAGCCCACGCCCACAAGTTCGAGCGCCTCCTCGTAACCCGTAGACACGCCCACCACCATGTTGCTCACCAAGGTGCGGGAGAGACCCCACATCGCCTGGGCCCGGGTGGTCTCCACGCGCTTGGACACCAGGAGTTCGGTGCCCTCGTGACGCAACTCGATCTCTTCCGGCAGGGTCCAGGACAGCTGCCCCTTGGGGCCCTTCACCATCACGGTCTGGCCGTCGATGGTCACCGTAACGCCAGCAGGCGTCGGAACCGCCTTCTTTCCGATCCGGGACATATCAGTACACCCGCAGCAGGACTTCGCCGCCCACGTTGGCGTCACGCGCCGCCGCGTCCGACATCACGCCCTTGGGCGTCGAAAGGACCGAGATACCAAGTCCGTTCTTAATGGGCTTCAGGTCCTTGATGGACGAGTAGACCCGACGGCCAGGCTTGGAGATCCGACGGATTTCCACGATGACCGGCTGGCCATCGAAGTACTTGAGTTCGATCTCGAACTCGGGGAAGGCGCCAGGCATCTCCACCATCTGATAACCGCGGATGTAGCCTTCATCGGCCAGAACGTCGAGCACGCGGGCGCGCATCTTCGAAGCCGGGCAGGAAACCTTCGAACGGCCGCGCATGGCGGCGTTCTTGATGCGGGCGATCATATCGCCAACGGGGTCGTTCACCATGGGACCCTCCTCACCAGCTCGACTTCACAAGGCCAGGAATCTGGCCCTGAGAGCCGAGTTCGCGCAGGGCGATCCGGCTCATCCTAAGCTTGCGGTAATAGGCCCGCGGACGGCCTGTGACCTCACAGCGGTTACGGATCCGGACCTTCGACGAACTGCGGGGCAGTTCGGCGAGTTTGAGGCGGGCCTCAAAACGATCCTCGAGCGGCAAGCTCTCGTTATTAGCGATCGCCTTCAGCACCTGACGGCGCGCGGCGTAGCGCTGGACGAGCAGCTTGACCTTCTCGTTACGGTTGACGGCGCTCTTCTTGGCCATGTTACCTTTCCTTCCCGTCCGTTAAGCGTTGAACGGGAACTGGAATTCCCGAAGAAGCTGGCGGGCTTCCTCATCGGTCTTCGCAGTCGTGGTGACGATAATATCCATGCCCCACATTTGATCGATCTGGTCGTAGTTGATTTCAGGAAACACGATGTGCTCCCTAAGACCCATGGCATAGTTGCCGCGACCATCGAACGACGTAGGCTTAAGTCCCCGGAAGTCCTTCACCCGCGGAAGCGCGATGGTGATCAGCCGGTCCAGGAACTCGTACATTCTATCCTTGCGCAGGGTGACCTTGGCACCGATCACCATGCCCTCGCGCAGCTTGAAGCCGGCGATGGAGTTGCGCGCCTTTGTGGTCACAGGCTTCTGGCCCGCGATGCGCGTGAGGTCGGAGATCGCCGACTGGACCTTTTTTGAGTCCGCGACAGCTTCGCCGATCCCCATGTTCAGGACGATCTTGTCCAGGCGCGGGATCTGCATTTCATTCGAATAGCTGAAATGCTCCTTCATCGCCCCGCGGATGCGTTGGCGATAATCGGACTTCAGCCTCGGCTCGTAAGCTTGCTCAGCCATTGATGACCTCTCCGGTGGTCTTGGCCACGCGGACCTTCTTGCCGTCCTCTACCCGGAAACCGACACGGGTCGGCTTGCCTTTGGAATCGACGATGGCGACGTTGGAGACATGCAGGGCCGCCTCGCGGGAGCGAATTCCGCCCTGGGGATCGGCTTGGGTCGCCCGGGTATGACGCTTGATCATATTGATCCCTTCGACCACGACCCGATCTTCCTTCGGAATGACCTTCAGGACCGAACCCTGGCGGCCCTTGTCCTTGCCGGCGAGGACCACAATGCGGTCACCCTTCTTGATCTTGGCGGCCATTACAGCACCTCGGGGGCGAGCGAGATGATCTTCATGTGGTTCTTGGCACGAAGTTCGCGCGGAACCGGTCCGAAGATACGGGTGCCGATGGGCTCGCTCTGCTTGTTGACGATGACGGCGGCGTTGCGGTCGAAGCGGATCAGGGACCCGTCCTTGCGCTTGATGGCCTGGGAGGTCCGAACGACGATCGCCTGGAGGACGTCGCCCTTCTTGACGCGTCCCCGCGGGATCGCTTCCTTCACCGACACGACGATCTTGTCGCCGACACCGGCGTAGCGACGCCCCGCACCGCCCAGTACCTTAATGCACATGACACGGCGGGCACCGGAATTGTCAGCCACTTCGAGGTTGGTCTGCATCTGGATCATGAATCAGCCTCCCTCAGACTGCCTGTGAAGCGACTGCCTTAGGCAGGGCTTCCCAGGTCTTGGTTTTGGAGCGCGGAGCGCACTCGATGATGCGGGCGATCTCACCCGCCTGGTAGGTGTTGGCCTCGTCGTGGGCATGGTACTTCTTCGACCGACGGACGGTCTTCTTCAGCACCGGATGCAGGAAGGTGCGCTCGACCTTCACAACGATGGTCTTGTCGCCCTTGTCGGAGACGACGACGCCTTCAAGAATTCGTTTCGGCATGCTCGTACTCCCTAGGCCGTGGCCTGGCGGCTGCGCAGGACGGTCTTGATCCGGGCGATGTCCCTTCGGACCTCGCCGGCGCGGTGGGTCTTCTCGACCTGGCCTGTGGCCGCCTGAAAGCGCAGGTTGAACTGCTCTTTCTTCAGGGACAGCAGGCTCTCAGAGAGCTGGTCGGGGGTCATGCCCTGGATATCCTGGGTATTCATCAAGCGTGCTCCGCAACAGCATCAATGCGGCTGACAATGCGGGTCTTGACCGGCAACTTCGACGCACCGAGGCGCAGGGCCTCCCGCGCGACATCATCGGGAACACCGTCAATTTCGAACATGATCCGTCCGGGATGCACCCGGGCAGCCCAGTACTCAACGGAGCCCTTGCCCTTGCCCATCCGCACTTCCGCGGGCTTGTCGGTAACCGGAACGTCCGGGAAGATCCGGATCCAGACCCGGCCCTGACGCTTCATCTGGCGTGTGATTGCCCGACGAGCGGCTTCGATCTGCCGGGCGGTGATCCGCTCAGGCTCAACGGACTTCAGTCCATAGGAGCCGAAATTCAGCGTGAAGCCGCTCTTGGCAGTCCCATGGATCTTGCCCTTGAACTGCTTGCGGTACTTGGTTTTCTTCGGGGAAAGCATGGCTGTCTCTTAGGCTCCCGCGGTCTCGCGACGGTCGCGGCGCGGACCCCTGTCCGGGCGATCGCCGGAGCGTTCACGTCCGCCGCCCTCACCGGCCGGGCCGGATTCAGTGGCCAGACGCTTGTCCATGGCCATGGGGTCGTGCTCGAGGACCTCGCCCTTGAACACCCAGACCTTCACGCCGATGATCCCGTAGGTGGTCTTGGCCTCGGCAAAGCCGAAGTCCATGTCTGCACGCAGGGTGTGGAGTGGCACGCGGCCTTCCTTATACCATTCCATCCGAGCGATTTCCGCTCCGCCCAGCCGACCGGCAACGTTGATGCGGATACCCTTGGCGCCGAGCCGCATGGCCGACTGCATGGCCCGCTTCATGGCCCGCCTGAAAGCGATCCGGCGCTCGAGCTGGGCCGTGATGTTCTCGGCGATGAGCTGGGCGTCGGCCTCGGGCTTGCGAATCTCGACGATGTTCAGGTGAACCTCGCCCCCCGTGATGGCCGCGACATCCTTGCGCAGCTTCTCAATGTCGGCGCCCTTCTTGCCGATGATCACGCCCGGGCGTGCGGCATAGATGGTGATCCGGCACTTCTTGTGCGGGCGTTCAATGATGATCCGGCTGACGCCGGCCTGGTAGAGGCGCTTCTTCAGCTGCGCCCTGACCTTGAGGTCTTCGTGCAGGAGGCGCCCGTAGTCGGCTCCACCCGCGAACCAACGGCTGTCCCAGGTGCGATTGATGCCGAGGCGAAGCCCGACAGGATTAACTTTCTGACCCATCAGGCGGCCTCACCAAGTTCACGGACCACGATGGTTATCTCGCTGAAGGGCTTCTGGATTTTGGATGCGCGACCACGGGCGCGGGCCGCGAAACGCTTCATCGTCAGGTTCTTGCCCACGTAGGCCTCGGCGACGACCAGGGAGTCGATGTCGAGGTTGTGGTTGTTCTCAGCGTTGGAGATGGCCGAGTAGAGCGCCTTGCGAACATCGCGGGCGATCCGCTTGTGGCTGAACTCCAGCTCGTTGAGTGCCCGCTGGACCTTCAGGCCGCGGATCGACTGGGCAACGAGGTTCAGCTTCCGGGGACTGACCCGGAGGGTGGTGGCCTTGGCCATGGCCTCAGCGGGCTTCAGGCGACGTGGATTGGCTGGCTTGGACATGCCTACTTCCTCTTCGCCTTCTTATCCGCAGCGTGACCCGGGAAATACCGGGTTGGCGCGAACTCGCCGAGCTTCATGCCGACCATGTCCTCGGACACGATGACGGGCACGTGCTTCTGGCCATTGTGGACGCCGAAGGTCAGGCCAACGAACTGCGGCATGATGGTCGATCGGCGCGACCAAGTCTTGATGACATCCTTGCGGCCGGAGGCTTGCAGAGCCTCCGCCTTCTTCAGCAGGTAACCGTCGACAAACGGTCCTTTCCAGACGGAACGGGTCATGGATCAGCGAGCCTTCCGAGCGTGACGCGAGCGGATGATGAACTTATCCGTCGTCTTGTTGGTACGGGTACGCGCGCCCTTCGTTGGCTTGCCCCAGGGGGTGACCGGGTGGCGGCCGCCAGAGGTGCGGCCTTCACCACCGCCGTGCGGGTGATCGACCGGGTTCATGGCGACGCCGCGGACGTGCGGGCGCCGACCCTTGTGGCGCGAACGACCCGCCTTGCCGAGAACCTCGTTCATGTGGTCCGGGTTCGACACAGCACCGACCGTAGCCATGCAACCGTCCGGAACCATCCGCAGTTCGCCCGAGTTCAGGCGGATCTGTGCGTAGCCGGCATCACGACCGACCAGCTGGGCATAGGCACCAGCCGAACGGGCAATCTGGCCGCCCTTGAGGGGCTTCAGCTCGATATTATGGATGATGGCGCCGATGGGCATAGAGCGAAGCGGCATGGCGTTGCCCGGCTTCACGTCGGCGCGGTCAGAGGCGATCACCTGGTCGCCAGCCTTGAGGCGCTGCGGAGCCAGGATGTAGGCGATCTCCCCGTCCGTATAGCGGATCAGGGCGATAAAGGCAGTCCGGTTCGGATCGTACTCAATCCTCTCGACCGTGCCGACGACGTCGAACTTGCGCCGCTTGAAGTCCACCATGCGGTAGAGGCGCTTGGCACCGCCGCCACGGAAGCGAACGGCTATGCGTCCGCCGCCGCCCCGGCCGCCGGTCTTTGACAGACCTTCGACGAGGGACTTTTCGGGACGCCCCTTGTGGAGTTCGGACCGGTCGATGAGCACGAGGGAGCGCCGGCCGGGCGAAGTCGGATTGTATTGCTTCAGAGCCATCGGTTCAAAGCCCCGTGGTGATGTCGATGGACTGGCCTTCGGCCAGGGTCACGACAGCCTTCTTCACATCCGAGCGACGGCCTTCACGACCGCGGAAACGCTTGGTCTTTCCCTTGACGTTCAGGGTGTTAACCTTGGTCACCGAGACCTTGAACAGGGCCTCGACGGCCGCCGCGATCTCGACCTTGGTCGCATCGATTGCGACCCGGAAGACGACCTTGTTCTGCTCTGAGAGCAGGGTGGCCTTTTCGGTGATCACCGGCGAAAGAATGGTGTCGTAGTGACGGGCGGAGGGGATGGCCATCACGCAGCCTCCTTCTCGGCAAAGCGGGCGTTGATCGCCTCGACCGCGTCCTTGGTGAGAACCAGGGTCCGGCGACGAAGAACGTCGTAGACGTTCAGGCCGGCGTTCGGCAGCACATCCACGTTCGGGATGTTGCGGGCCGCGAGGCGGAAGTTGCCATCCACCTCAGGGCCGCCAATCACCAGGGCGTTGACCAGGCCGATCTTACCGAGCGAAGCGCGGAGAGCGGCGGTCTTGGCGTCCTTGAGGGCAAGGGTGTCCACCACGACCAGGTCGCCGGACAGCAGCTTCGAGGACAGGGCATGGCGCAGCGCCAATGCGCGGACCTTCTTGGGAAGGTCAAAAGCATGGCTGCGAACCACGGGCCCGTGGGCCTTGGCGCCGCCAACGAACTGGGCCGCACGGCGTGAACCGTGACGAGCGCCGCCGGTACCCTTCTGCTTGTACATCTTCTTGCCAGTCCGGGAGACTTCGTTCCGGACCTGGATCTTGTGAGTCCCGGCGCGGCGCTTGGCCAGCTGCCAGGTCACGACCCGCTGAAGGATGTCGCCCCGGATATCCTCGATCCCGAAGATGGCGTCGGCCAGTTCAATCGAACCGCCCTTCCCGCCGTCGAGCTTGATGACGTCGAGTTTCATTGTTCCTGCCCCTCGGCTTGCGGGGCCTCTTCGGCCGGAGCGGTCTCTGCGACCGGAGCCGTGGACTGACCAGCCTTGCGGAAGGCACCCGGGAACGGGACACCGGCCGGCGGGTTCTTCACGGCGTCACGGACGCGAACCCACGAGCCCTCGGACCCCGGGACCGATCCCTTGACCATAATAAGACCGCGGTCGGTGTCGATGCGCCAGACCGTGAGACCCAGGGTCGTGACGGTCTCTTGGCCAAGGTGGCCGGCCATTTTCTTGCCCCGGAAGGTCTTGCCCGGATCCTGACGCTGGCCCGTAGAGCCATGGGCGCGGTGCGACACCGAAACGCCGTGCGAGGCGCGCATGCCGCCGAAGTTCCAGCGCTTCATGGCCCCGGCGAAGCCTTTGCCGATGGTCGTGCCGGTCACATCGACCTTCTGGCCGACTACGAAGTGGTCCGCCGTCAATTCGGCACCCACATCGATCAGGTTGTCCGGGGACACCCGGAACTCAGCAACCTTGTGGCGAGGCTCGACCTCAGCCTTCGCGAAATGACCGCGGAGGGGCTTGGTGGTGTTCTTGGGCTTGCGGAGGCCGGCGCCCAGCTGGAGCGCGACATAACCGTCCCGCGCCTCTGTGCGCTGCGCGGTCACGGCGCAGCCGTCCAGGCTGAGCACGGTCACGGGCACATGTACGCCGGCTTCATCAAAGAAGCGGGCCATTCCCATTTTCTTGGCGATCACGCCGGTACGCATCGACCGATCCCCCTAAAGCTTAATCTCGACGTCCACGCCGGCGGACAGGTCGAGCTTCATAAGGGCGTCGACGGTCTGCGGTGTGGGATCGACGATGTCGAGAACGCGCTTGTGCGTACGGATTTCAAACTGCTCGCGCGACTTCTTGTCGATGTGCGGCGAACGGTTAACCGTGAATTTTTCGATGTGAGTTGGAAGGGGGATGGGCCCCCGGACGGTCGCGCCGGTACGCTTGGCCGTGTTGACGATCTCACGTGTGGAATGATCCAGCACGCGGTGATCGAAGGCCTTGAGCCGGATGCGGATGTTCTGACGATCCATATCGCTCTTAAGTTTCCCCTACAGACGGCGACCCGTCCGCGTGCAATTGACCATTTCAAAGACCAACTCCGGACACCCCCAAGAGGGCCCCCGCACACGAAAGTCCGCAAAACGAAAAGAAGCCCACGCGACACTCCGCATCGGCTCCTGCCTTTACCCCGGGTTGATACCCCGGAACCAGGCCGCTCCGCGCACCGCGTCTGCCCTTCGACACTAGGTCAATGGGCACAGCCGGTCCAACAGAAGGCGCGTATATACGGGCCCGACTCACCGCCGTCAAGCAAAGCCTCGGCGCTGAGGGCCGGACCCGCGCCTGCCCGCCGCCGTGCCCAATCGCGCATAAAAAAGGGGCCGCGGAGATCACTCTCCGCGGCCCCTGATTTGTCCCGGCCAGGCCGGGGGACAGGTGCGTCCTACTCGACGATCCTGGAGACCACCCCGGCGCCCACCGTACGGCCACCCTCGCGGATGGCGAACCGAAGACCCTGGTCCATCGCGATCGGCGTGATCAGCTCAACGTCCAGCTCCACATT
>CAMAOY010000038.1 GCA_945859865.1 Phenylobacterium deserti | reverse complement strand
GCCGAGAGCTGCACGGGCGGCCTCGTGGCGGCAGCGATCTGCGCCATCCCGGGCGCATCGGACGTCTTCGAGCGTGGCTTCGTCGTCTACAACAACCGCGCCAAGCAGGAACTCCTGGGCGTGGCCGGCGAGATCATCGCCGACCTGGGTGCCGTGTCCGAGCCCGTGGCCCGGATGATGGCCGAGGGCGCCCTCGAGAACTCCCACGCCCATCTCGCCGTGGCCATCACCGGAGTGGCCGGACCGGGCGGCGGCACGCGCATGAAGCCGGTTGGCACCGTCCACATCGCCACGGCGCGGACGAACCACGGCCTGTATCACCGGCAGGAATTCTTCCAGTTCGAGACCCGCGACGAGATCCAGCTGGCCGCGGTCCAGTCCGCCCTCGAAGCCATGCGCGAGCATATCAGCCGCTAGGCCGCTCCAACGGCTCCCCCCAGGAGGAGCTGTCGGCCAAGCCGACTGAGGGGGTCAACGGCCCCTCAGCTGACCCCCTCCGTCCCGCTGCGCGGTCCACCTCCCCCTGATGGGGAGGAATTAGATGGGGGCGAAGAGCGCCCTGGCGCGGTCCTCGAAGCAGGTGAGCAGCCGGCCCGCGGCCCGGTCGAAATTCCCCGCCAGCAATCCCTGAAGCAGGCGGCTCCTGAACTCGAAGTCGATGTCGAAGTCGATCCGCGTCCCGCCATCCAGGGGAACGAAGTCCCAGCGGTTGCGAAGCCGGCGGAAGGGCCCCGAGATCAGGTCCACATCGATCCGCCTGAGCGTGGGGTCGCGCTGCACCCGGGTCGAGAAGGTCTCCCGCATGGGTCCGAAGGCCACCTGGACTTCGGCATCCACCCCGTCTGAGCCGTCGGCCTCCGTTCTGGGGTTCCAGGTCCGCAGGGCCTGCACCCAGGGCAGAAACTCCGGATAGCGCTCCACATCGCCCACCAGGCCGAACAGGGCATCCGGCGCAAAGGGGGACTGGCGGGAAATCCGGTGGCGCAAGTCCGCCTATCCCGCCCGGGCCTGCCGCGCCGCCTTGAGCCGCGCGAAGTCCTCGCCCGCATGGTGCGAGGACCGGGTCAGGGGGCTGGCTGAGACCATCAGGAAGCCCTTGGCTCGCGCCGCCTCCTCGTAGCCCCGGAATTCATCGGGGTGGACAAACCGCTCCACCGCCGCGTGCTTGCGGGTGGGCTGCAGGTATTGGCCAAGGGTCAGGAAATCGACGCCGGCAGAGCGCATGTCGTCCAGGACCTGGAGCACTTCCTCCCGGGTCTCGCCCAGGCCCACCATCAGGCCCGACTTGGTGAAGGCCTCGGGATCGACCTCCTTCACCCGCTCGAGCAGGCGCAGGGAGTGATAGTAGCGGGCGCCGGGCCGGATGGAGGGATAGAGGCGCGGCACGGTCTCCAGGTTGTGGTTGAAGACGTCCGGGCGGGAAGCGATCACCTCCAGGGCCGCCTCCACCGGCTTGCGCAGGAAGTCCGGCGTCAGGATCTCCACCGTCGACCCCGGAGCGCGGGCGCGGATTTCCCGGACCACGGCGGCGAAGTGTGCGGCACCGCCGTCGGCCAGGTCGTCCCGGTCGACCGAAGTGATGACCACATGCTTCAAGCCCATCTTCGCCACCGCGTCGGCCACGCGGGCGGGCTCCGTTGCGTCCAGGGGCTCAGGGCGGCCAGTGGCCACATTGCAGAAGGCGCAGGCCCGGGTGCAGACCTCGCCCATGATCATCATGGTGGCGTGGGACTGGGTCCAGCACTCGCCGATATTGGGGCAGGCCGCCTCCTCGCAGACGGTCACCAGGCCGTGGGCCTTCACAATGGCCCGGGTGGCGGCATAGCCCTCCGACCCGGGCGCACGCACCCTCAGCCAGTCGGGCTTGCGCAGGACAGGTGTGTCCGGGCGGTTGCGCTTTTCCGGGTGCCGGGGACGTGGGCCCTGGCGGGTGTCGATCACGGTGGCCATGCCCCTAAATCAGCCCTTCGGCGATCCGGATCAAGCGCCCCTGACCATCACGGACTGTAACGCGCCTTTTCATTCCCGTGAGGCGTGGCTACCTTCGACCGCAACAGGACAGGCGGGAGACGGCGAATGGGCAGGCTGGGCGATCACCTTTATGGCGGCGGAACCCTATTCAGCGCCCTGGTGGAGGCGAGGACAACCTTTGGTCCGAAGAAGCTGATCCTGGAGGATCAGGACCGCAACCCGCTCAGCTACACTGACCTGCTGCGCTCCGCCTTTGCCCTGGGTCGCCGGATCGCCGCCGTGACGGAAAAGGGCGAAAGGGTCGGGGTCATGCTGCCGGCGAGTTCGGCGGGGGTGGTGACCTTCTTCGCCCTGCACGCCTTCGGCCGCGTCCCGACCATGCTCAACTTCACCTCGGGCATCCGCAACCTCAAGGCCGCCTGCCAACTGGCGGGCGTCAAGCGCGTACTCACCGCCCACAAGTTCATTGAACAGGGCCAGATGCACGACCTGGTCGACGCCCTCGAGACCGTCGCCACCGTCACCTATCTGGAGGATGTCCGGGAAAAGGTCGGCCTGGTGGACAAGCTCTTCGCCGCGGCGGCCGGTGCCCTGCCCCAGCAGTTTGCGACCCCGGCCCAGCCGACGGACATCGGGGTCATCCTCTTTACCTCAGGCAGCTTTGGTGTGCCCAAGGCGGTTGTCCTGACCCAGGAAAACCTGATCGCCAACGTCGCCCAGGTGTCGACCTTCATCGACATGGATCCGGACTGGGTGATGTTCAATCCCCTGCCGATCTTCCATTCCTTCGGGCTGACCGGGGGTATTCTCCTGCCCCTGCTGACCGGGATGAAGGTGTTCGAGTATCCCTCCCCCCTCCACGTCAAGCAGATCCCGCCCCTCATCAAGGACACCGGGGCCGCCCTCCTGCTGGCGACCGACACCTTCATCAACCAGTACGCCAGGGCCAGCCACAGCGATGAGCTCTCAGGCCTGAAGTATATCGTGGCCGGTGCGGAAAAGGTTCGGGAAGAAACTCACAACCTGATGCGGGACCGCTTTGGTGGTGTTCCAGTCGTCGAAGGCTATGGGGCCACCGAGGCGGGACCAATCATCGCCATCAACCACCCGGGCGACAATCGCCGCGGCACGGGTGGGGGACTGATGCCGGGCATGGAAGCGCGCCTGGAACCCGTCGAGGGCATCACGGGCGGCGGAAAGCTCCTGGTGCGCGGCGCCAACGTCATGGCTGGCTACCTTCGTCCCGACGGCACACTGGATGCGCCCGTTGATGGCTGGCTCGACACGGGGGACATTGTCAGCCTGAGCGATGACAACTGGATCACCATCCTGGGTCGCGTAAAACGCTTCGCCAAGATTGGCGGTGAAATGGTCTCCCTGACCGCCGCCGAAGACCTGGTCCTGTCCCTCTGGCCCAACAACCGCCACGCCGTCATCGCTGTGCCCGACCCCAAGAAGGGCGAGCGGCTGATCCTCTTTACCGACCGCGCCGACGCCGCCGCGACCACCATAATCGAACATGCCCAGTCCCTGGGCACCCCCGAGATCGCCGTGCCGCGCAAGATCGTGACGATCGCCGAAATCCCGGTCCTGGGAACGGGCAAGACCGACTACACGACCATCCAGCGCCTCGCTGCGGTAGACGGCCGCCGGACGGCCTGACGCCGCCGCGCAATTCCGCCCCCAAGGGGGAGGTGGCGCACGCAGTGCGACGGAGGGGGTCAAGGGCGGTGCCGACTGGACGCGCAGCCCCGGCGCACTCACCGGGGTCAGGACAGAACCCATAGGGCGCTGAGGCCGGCGGCGCCGGACCCATCCCCTCAAACGTGCAGGGCCCTGCCAAAGGCGTCCAGGGCTGCCTCGTGCATGCCTTCGCTGATGGTGGGGTGGGGGAAGACCGTGGCGAAGAGGTCGGCTTCGGTGGCTTCCAGGGTCATGGCCAGGGCGTAGCCCTGGATCATCTCGGTGACGTCGGCGCCGATCATGTGGGCACCGACCAGGGCGCCCGTCGCGGCGTCGAAGACCGTCTTGATGAAGCCTTCGGTATGGCCCGCGGCGATGGCCTTGCCGTTGGCGCGTAAGGGAAAGCGGCCGACCTTCACGGCCAGGCCCTGGGCCTTCGCCTGGGCCTCGGTCAGGCCTACGGAGGCGATCTGGGGCGAGGCGTAGGTGCAGCCGGGGATGGGGGCGGTCAGGCCGTGGGGCTTCTGGCCCGCGATGTGCTCGACGCAATGGAGGCCCTCGTGGCTGGCCTTGTGCGCCAGCCAGGGCGGGCCGGCCAGGTCACCGATCGCCCAGAGCCCGGGCACGCCGGTGGCGCCGTGGGAATCCGTAACCACGTGGGTCCGCTCAACTTTCACGCCCAGGGCTTCCAGCCCCAGGCCCTCGACATTGCCGACAATGCCCACGGCGACGATGGCGACCTCGGCCTTCAGGGTCTCGGGTGCGCCGCCCGCCTCGACGGTGAGTTCGATACCCTTGCCGCTGCGGGCCAGGCGGCGGACCGAGGCGCCGGTGCGGAAGGCGATCCCCCGGGCCTCGAAGGCCTTCTGCGCCGCCGCCGACACCTCCTCGTCCTCCACGGGCAGGATGCGCGGGAGGGCCTCGATGACTGTCACTTCTGAGCCCAGGGCCCTGTAGAAGCTTGCGAATTCGATCCCGATGGCGCCGGAGCCAACGACCAGGAGGGAGGTCGGGACCCGGTCGGGCACCATGGCCTCGCGATAGGACCAGACGCGCTCGCCGTCCGGGGCCAGGCCCACGTCCGGCAGGATCCGCGCCCGGGCGCCCGTGGCCAGGATGACGTTGGCGGCCTTCAGGACCTGTTCGCCCCCGGCCTTCAGGGCCACCCGGACCACCGGTGCCGGGGTGCCCGGCTCTAGCCGCGCCTCGCCCTCGATGACCGTGACCTTGTTCTTCTTCATCAGGAAGGCGACGCCGGCGTTCAGCTGGCCCGCCACCTTCCGGGACCGCGCGACCACGGCCCCGAGGTCGAAGCTCACCTTCTCGGCGCGCAGACCGTAGTCTTCAAGATGTCCCAAGGTTTCATAGGTTTCCGCCGACTTCAGCAGGGCCTTGGTGGGGATACAGCCCCAATTGAGGCAAACCCCGCCCAACTTGTCGCGCTCGACAATGGCAGTCTTCAGGCCCAGTTGGGCGGCGCGGATGGCGGCCACATAGCCACCAGGGCCAGCGCCGATGACGACAAGGTCAAAGTCCACGGCGGCCTCCCTAGACGATCATGGTGACGGGATCTTCGATCAGGGCCCGGAAGGCGGCCAGCCAACGGGCACCGATGGCGCCGTCAATGGCCCTGTGGTCGCAGGTCAGGGTCACGGTCATCAGTGTACGGATGATGACCTGTCCGTCCCGGACCACCGCCCTCGCCTCGCCTGCGCCCACGGACAGGATGGCGCCCTGGGGCGGGTTGATGATCGAGCCGAACTGGCGGATCCCGAACATGCCAAGATTGGAGATCGAGAAGGTACCGCCCTGGAATTCCTCGGGTTTCAGCTTCCGGCTGCGGGCCCGTTCGGCCAGGTCCTTCGCCTCCAGGGCAATCTCTGCCAGCCCCTTTAGCTCAGCCTTGCGGAGGATGGGGGTGATCAGCCCGCCGTCGACGGCCACGGCCATCGAGATATCCGCATGCCGATGCAGGGCGATCCCCTCGGGCGTGAAGGAGGCATTGGCCTCCGGGACCTGCTTCAGGGCCAGGGCGGCGGCCTTGATGACCAGGTCGTTGACGCTGACCTTGATCCCCCGGGGCTCCAGGAGGCTGTTGATCCGTGACCGGGCCGCCAGAAGAGCGTCGATCTCGACATCAATTGTCAGGGGGAAGTGCGGGATATCCCGCGCACTTTCGGTCAGACGACGGGCGACGGTGCGCCGCATGCCGTCCAGGGGGACCAGGGTGTAGCTGTCCTCGGTATAGCCCAGCTGGGAAAGGCTGGCGGCGGGAGCGGGGGCAGGCGTCGGGGACGGTGAAGCCACCTTCGCAGGGCCCGGAGCCGTGGCGGCGGCCTCCACGTCGACGCGGATGATCCGGCCGTGCGGCCCGGATCCGGTGAGGGTCGCCAGGTCCAGCCCTCGCTCGGCGGCCAGGCGCCGCGCCAGGGGAGACGCCAGGATCCTCTGTGAACCCTTTGGGATCATGGTCTTTTCCACGGGAGCGGCAGGCGAGGTCACGACCGGCGCTGAAGCCGGCACAGGCGAAGGCGCGGGCGCTGTGACGACGGGAGAGTTCTCGCCTGACAGCCGGGCGATGGGGGTGTTGACCTTCACCCCCTCAGTTCCCTCGGCCACCAGCAGGGCTTCGATGACGCCCTCGTCCACCGCCTCGACCTCCATGGTCGCCTTGTCGGTCTCGATCTCGGCGATGAGGTCACCGGATCGAACGGAATCTCCAACCTTTACAAGCCATTTGGCGAGGATCCCCTCCTCCATGGTCGGGGACAGGGCGGGCATGGGGATGTCGGTCATGGCGCAGCCTCCCGGGACAGGTGGGCCAGGCTGGCGGCGTTCGCCTCCCAGTTGCGGCCGTCGAACTCGGTCAGGTCCATGTCGATGGCCTGGTCCAGGCAGCGGGCGTTGACCGACCAGCCGTCCGGGTTGGAGCGGGGGCGGTAGAAGCTCTTCACCCCGCAGGTCCGGCAGAACAGATGGTGGGCGACGCCGGAGTTGAAGGTGTATTCCACCAGCTCCCCCTCGCCCGCGACCAGCCGGAACCGGCTCTCCGGCACGATCAGGTGAATGAATCCCACCTTCGAACACATTGAACAATTACAGGTATGTGCTTCTGGACTCTCAGGGAGAGCGACCTCGAAGCGCACCCGCCCGCAGTGACAGCTGCCGGATTTCCAGGCCAGGGCGCTCACCGGTAGCAGACCTTGAGGGCCGCCTCGACGATCCGCTCCACCGACGGCAGGGCGAGGGCTTCGAGGTTGGCGGCGTAGGGAAGCGGCGCATCGGCCTGGGCGATGCGCAGGGGCGGAGCGTCAAGCCAGTCGAAGGCCTCTGCGGCGACCCGGGCGACGATCTCGGCCCCGACCCCCATGGGCGCCCAGCCCTCCTCGATGCTGACGATCCGGTTGGTCCGCTTCACGCTCTCCAGTATGGTCTCATGGTCCAGGGGACGCAGGGTTCGAAGGTCGATGACTTCGGCCTCAACCCCTTGTTTTGAAAGAATTTCCGCCGCCTCCAGGGCCATCCCGACCATCCGCGAATGGGCCGTCAGGGTGACGTCCCGGCCCGGCCGGCGGATCAGGGCCTTACCGATCGGCACGGTCCAGTCCGGGTCGTCCGGGACCTCGAACTCCTGGCCGTAAAGCATCTCATGCTCTAGGAAAACCACGGGGTTGGGGTCGCGAATGGCGGCCTTGAGCAGGCCCTTGGCGTCGGCGGCGTCGTAGGGTGCCACCACCTTCAGGCCGGGCACGTGGGCATACCAGGCCGAATAGTCCTGGCTGTGCTGGGCCGCGACCCGGGCCGCAGCACCATTGGGGCCCCTAAAGACGATGGGACAGGTGATCTGCCCACCCGACATGTAGAGGGTCTTCGCCGCCGAATTGATAATATGATCAATGGCCTGCATAGCAAAGTTGAACGTCATGAACTCGACGATGGGTCGCAGGCCCGCCATGGCGGCGCCGACGCCCAGGCCGGCGAAGCCGTGCTCGGTGATGGGGGTGTCGATGACCCGGCGGGGTCCGAACTCCTCCAAAAGGCCCCGGCTGACCTTGTAGGCGCCCTGGTACTGGCCGACCTCCTCGCCCATCAGGAAGACCGTATCGTCCCGGCGCATCTCCTCGGCCATGGCGTCGCGCAGGGCGTCGCGGACGGTTGTGCGGCGTTTCGAAGGCGTTACCGGCGCGTCCGCTGCGCGGGTCTTGGGCGCTGCGGCAGGCGCGGGCGGCGGCGTCGGGTGCGCTTCGGGAGCGGGTGGTGGAAGCGCGGGCGATGGCGTCGCCTGCGCTTCGCCGGCGACGACGGACAGGCGAGCGATAGGGGTGTTGACCTTGACCTCCTCGGTGCCTTCCGGAACCAGGATGGCCTCGATGACCCCCTCGTCCACCGCCTCGACCTCCATGGTCGCCTTGTCGGTCTCGATCTCGGCGATGACGTCGCCCGAGCGGACGGCGTCGCCCGCCTTGACGTACCACTTGGCGAGGGTCCCCTCCTCCATGGTGGGCGACAGGGCCGGCATGAGGATGACGGTCATCGCTCCGCACCTACGTAGATGTCGGTGAAGAGCTCGGAGGGGTCCGGCTCGGGCGAGATGCGGGCGAACTCGGCGGCGTCGGCGACGATGGCGCGGACCTCGGCGTCGATGGCCTTGAGCGCCGCCTCGTCGGCCCAGCCCTTCTCGATGAGCAGTTCCTGGACATGGTCGATGGGATCGCGGTTGCGGCGAACCTCCTCCACCTCCTCGCGGGTGCGGTACTTGGCCGGATCGCTCATGGAGTGGCCGCGATAGCGATAGGTCTTCATCTCCAGGATGTAGGGGCCCTGCCCCGTCCGGGCATGCTCGGCGGCCCGGGCCGCAGCGTCCCGGACGGCGACCACGTCCATGCCATCGACCTCCTCGCCGGGGATGCGGAAGGAGGCCCCCCGCCGGTGCAGGTGGGTCTCGGAGGAGGACCGCTCGATGGAGGTGCCCATGGCGTACTGGTTGTTCTCGATGACGTAGACGATGGGCAGGCTCCAGAGCTCGGCCATGTTGAAGCTCTCGTAGACCTGGCCCTGGTTGGCGGCCCCGTCGCCAAAGAAGGCGAAGGCGACATTGCCATTGCCGCGATAGCTGTTGGCCAGGGCCAGCCCCGTGCCCAGGCTGACCTGGGCGCCGACAATGCCGTGGCCGCCATAGAATCCGGCCTCGGTGGAGAACATGTGCATGGAGCCGCCCTTGCCCCGGGACGAGCCCCCCGCCCGGCCGGTCAGCTCGGCCATGACCTCCCGCGGGTCCATGCCACAGACCAGCATATGGCCGTGGTCGCGATAGCCGGTGATGACCTGGTCGCCCGGCTTGCGGACGGCCTGAATCCCGACGGCGATGGCCTCCTGGCCGATGTAGAGGTGGCAAAACCCGCCCACCAGGCCCATGCCGTAAAGCTGGCCCGCCCGCTCCTCGAAGCGCCGGATCAACAGCATGTCGCGATACCAGGCCAGCAGGGGCTCCCGCTCAGGGCCCTGTGGGGCGGCAACCGCCGCCGCCTTACGAGACTTTCCAGAAGCGGCGGCGCGCGCCATCAGTCACTCCCCAGAACGGTCCGGATTGGCCGGACGCCGGCCCTTCAGGGCCTGACCCGGATCACATAGTCCCTCGGATCGGTGAATCCCAGCAGGGCCCGGGCCCGTTCGTCGAGAAGATCGGCGGAAATCGACTCATCCCTGAGCAGATGCGCCCGGGTTTCCAGCTCGGTGCGGCGCAGGGACAGGGCGGCCAGCTCGGCCTGGCGGTCGACCAGGGCCTGGTCCCGCTCGCCCGTCGACAGGATGCCGCGCTCCCCCGTCAGGGCGTGAACGCCGAAATAGACGATCAGCAGGCCCAGGGCCGCCGTCGTCCAGTAGGTGCGAAGTGTCTGTAGCAAGGCGGTCCGCGACTCACCGTTTCCAAGGCCCCTACCCTTGGCCCCGCCGGATTAACTTTGCGTTTCCGGAGGGCGAAGGACGGGCTGCCCTTGACCCCCTCCGGCCCGGGGTTTCACCCCGGCGCACCTCCCCCTTGGACGCGGAGTTAGCGTTGGGGCGCCTACCGAAGCGCCTTCAGGGCCGCGCGGCCGGGATAGATGGCCTGGTCGCCCAGCTCCTGCTCGATGCGGAGGAGCTGGTTGTACTTGGCGGTCCGGTCCGAGCGGGCCAGGGAGCCAGTCTTGATCTGGCCCGAGTTCACCGCCACGGCCAGGTCGGCGATGGTGGAGTCCTCGGTCTCGCCCGAGCGGTGGCTCATCACCGAGGTGTAGCCGGCCCGGTGGGCCATATCGACGGCGTCGAGGGTCTCGGACAGGGTGCCGATCTGGTTGACCTTGACCAGGATGGAGTTGGCCAGGCCCCGGCGGATGCCGTCGGCCAGGCGGGCGGGGTTGGTGACGAAGAGGTCGTCGCCCACCAGCTGGATCTTGCCGCCCAGGCGGTCGGTCAACAGCTTCCAGCCGTCGAAGTCGTCCTCGGCGCAGCCGTCCTCGATGGAGACGATGGGGAACTTGGCCACCAGGTCCTCGAGGTAGCCGACCATGCCGGCCGGATCGAAGCGCTTGCCCTCACCGTGCAGGTGATAGGCGCCGTCCTGGAAGAACTCGGTGGAGGCCACGTCCAGGCCCAGATGGAAGTCCTTGCCCGCCGCATAGCCCGCCGCCTCGCCCGAGCGGACGATGAAGGCCAGGGCCTCCTCGGCGGAGGCGATGTTGGGGGCAAAGCCGCCCTCGTCGCCCACATTGGTGTTGTGGCCGGCGGCCTTCAGGCCCGACTTCAGGGCCGCGAAGATCTCGGCGCCCATGCGCAGGGCCTCGGCGAAGCTGTCCACGCCCGTGGGCAGGATCATGAACTCCTGGATGTCGATGGGATTGTCGGCGTGGGCCCCGCCATTGATGATGTTCATCATCGGCACCGGCAGGACCCGAGCGCCAACCCCGCCCACATACTTGTAGAGGGGCTGGTCCGCCGAAGTGGCCGAGGCCCGGGCCGCCGCCAGGCTGACGCCCAGGATGGCATTGGCGCCCAGGCGCGACTTGTTGGCCGTGCCGTCCAGCTCGATCATCCGCATATCCAGCCGGCGCTGGTCGGCGGCGTCGAAGCCCGCCAGGGCGTCGAAGATCTCGCCATTGACGGCGTCCACCGCCGCCAGCACGCCCTTGCCGCCATAGCGAGACTTGTCGCCGTCGCGCTTCTCCACCGCCTCATGCGCGCCGGTGGAGGCGCCCGAGGGCACGGCCGCCCGGCCGAGGGACCCGTCCTCCAGGACCACGTCCACCTCCACCGTCGGGTTGCCCCGGCTGTCGAGGATCTGGCGGGCGAGAATGTCGATGATCTCGGTCATGGCGAAGGCCCCGGATGGCTGCGGAAATTGCGGCGGAGGCTTAGCCCATTAGCGGGGGGAACCCAACTTGTTCGTGAGTACCGGAGCTTTCGCCTCACTCCACTCGCCTTTCAAGGGCGGAAACCAGGCGCGAACGGCTTCCTGTGATCGGGGCTCTTGTGGTAGTCGAATGCCTCTGGGCGGACACGCGCCAAGGCGTTTTGGGAGCTGATCTACATGCAACCGGACGAGGTACGCGAACTCAACCGCGTCGGCTGGAATCGGAGGGTCGAGGCGCGGGATATATGGACACGTCCGGTCTCACCGGGGCGCATCCGCCGGGCCCGGGCCGGCGAATGGTCCGTCGTCCTGACCCCGAACAAGCCGACGCCACGGGAGTGGTTTGGCGACATCGCTGGCAAGGACGTGCTTTGCCTAGCGAGCGGCGGGGGGCAGCAAGGCCCCGTGCTCGCAGCGGCGGGCGCGCGGGTGGTGGTGTTTGACGCGTCTTCCTCCCAACTCTCCCAGGACGATGTCGTGGCTCAGCGCGAGGGCCTCTCCCTAACCACCGTGCAAGGCTTCATGCATGACCTCTCCGCCTTCTCGGAGGCCCAATTCGACCTCATATTCCACCCGGTCTCCAACCTCTATTCGCCGGATATCCTGTCGGTCTGGACCGAGTGTCATCGGGTCTTGAGGCCAGGGGGGATCCTGCTGGCCGGCTTCATGAACCCCATGGTCTATGTCTTCGACACCCAGGCTGAGTCGGGCGACCACATGGTGGTGAAGTTCGCCCTGCCCTATTCCGACGTCGCGGACCGTCCGCCGGAAATGCTGCGTGAGATGATCGAACGGGACCACACGGTCGAGTTCAGCCATACGCTGGAGGAGCAGATCGGCGGGCAACTCGCGGCGGGCTTTCTCCTGACCCACATGTTCGAGGATCGCGACTTCGAAGACCGCGAAAGCGGGCCGACCGGGCGCTCGCGGTACTTTCCGACCTGCATGGCCACCCGTGCCGTGAAAACCTAGCCCGCCCGTATCGCCGGGGATCCGGTGACAAGGGAAATCCGGTGACGGGCCAGGATCAGGTCCCGGAGGGAGCCCGAGGATGAACTTGCCCGACGCCGAAGCTGCGAACAGAGCACTTCAGCCTGACGCCCTCGCGGGCGTCGCTCGGGCGTGGGGCTTCGAGACGATCTCGCCCCTAGGCCAGCTGGGGGGCTATAGTTCGCTGAACCTGTTGGTCTCGGCGGACCAAAGGCAACTCGTACTGAAGCGCACCACGCAAGCCCAGGAGGTGCCGATCGCACGGGCGGACTACCAGACCTACGCCCCCTCCCCCTCCAGCGCCTTCCGCACATGCTCCGGATCGCGCGCAATCACCGCGAGATAGGCCCTCGCAGGCTGGTCGGGTTGTGAACGCCCCTGCTCCCAGTCCCGCAGGGTACCGAGGGGGATGTGGTAGCGCGAGGCGAACTCTTCCTGGGTCAGGGAGAGTGCGCGGCGCAGGGTGCGCACGCGTGCAACGGGCTTGAGGCCGGCGAGCGATTGAGCGGTCAGCGGAGGATTGTCCGGATCGGCCTCAGCGGCGGCGAGCGCTTCGGCCTCCGACATCGCCTTCGGGCTCGCAGGCTTCACGATGGACCTGCGGCCGTTGCGTATGCGGGTGAGCGCGCCGTCAGCGGCCATTTTCACGAAAATATCGGTCTTGCTCATACCTTGTCGCCCTGCGTGCTGAGATCAGGCGGATACGGCTCTCGCGTTCGGTATACGCTACGACCAGAACGGTTCCGTCCGCCATTCCCAGGAGGATCAAGCGGACTTCTCCGTAGTCCTCCCGGTCGTCGATCCATTCGACTCCGAGCGGATCCCGAAACGCCGCCGCCGCAAACTCGAAGCTTACCCCGTGTTTGCGGAGGTTTTCGGCGGCCTTCGCGTCATCCCATTCGAACTCGATCATCGACTACGGGTTACCCGTAGTTTCGTCAAGCCGCAAGGCGGTGCGAGGGGTCAGGATGAACACCATGACCTCTCACCGTATCCTTGACTTCCCCCGGGGCGGTCCCCTCCTCTGCTCGGCAGATTTCAGACGCCGGGAGGAACCGCATGCTGCTCGTGGACATCAAGGACCAGGTCGCCCTGGTCACCCTCAACAGACCCGACGCGATGAATGCCTTGAGCCGGGCGCTGAGGGCCGAGCTGCACGCGACGCTGCAACGGCTGGACGCCGACCCGGCGGTGAAGGTGATCGTGCTGACCGGCGCGGGCGAGCGGGCCTTCACGGCGGGGCTGGACCTGAAGGAGCTGGGCAGCGACCCGGACGGGCTGAGGGCGGCGAACGCCACCGAGCCTTCGGAGAACCCGGCCTGGGCGGTGATCGCCTGCCGTAAGCCGGTGATCGGGGCGATCAACGGGGTGGCCATTACTGGCGGCTTTGAGGTGGCCCTGGCCTGCGACGTCCTGATCGCCTCCACCAATGCCCGGTTCGCCGACACCCACGCCCGGGTGGGCATTACCCCCGGCTGGGGCCTGTCGCAGAAGCTGTCGCGGCTGATCGGACCCTACCGGGCCAAGGAGCTGAGCCTGTCGGGCAACTTCCTGGATGCGCGGACCGCTGAGGCCTGGGGCCTGGTCAACCGGGTGGTGGCGCCGGAGGACTTGGTGCCCACGGCCCTGAAGCTGGCCGCGGACATGGCGACCATCGATGTCGACATGCTGGTCACCTACAAGGGCATGATCGACGACGGCTACGAAACCACCCTGCGCCAGGGCCTGGAGCTGGAGCAGTCCCGCTCCACCGCCCACAACCGCCAGGTGACCCCGGAGGCCGTCGAGGCCCGCCGGGCGGGCATCCAGGCGCGCGGGCGGACGCAGTAGGGACGGCAGGGTCGGCAGATTGAGCCCAGAGTGATATCGTGATATTGTTCGCCCTCTGGAGGATCCTCTGATGGCTGACATCCTGATCCGGAAGGTCGATCAAGCAACCAAGGACCTGCTGCGCCTGCGCGCCGAACGTCGGGGCAAAAGTCTCGAGGCGGATCTGCGCGAAACCCTCGACCGGCTGGCGCGGGAAGAGGCCGAATCTCCCGACGATGCCGAGCCCTTTGGCGACTGGCTGATGGCGATCTCGCGGCCCGGGTTCGACCTCGACGACGCCCTGGACCTGATCCGGTCTGCGCCCGTCCGCACCGCGCCGCTGGAATGATCCTCCTCGATACGAACGTGATCTCGGAGGCGCTGAGATTGGCACCCTCGCAGACCGTGGTCCGGTGGCTGAACGCAAACCACGCCAATGCGGCGATCTCGAGCCTCACCATCTTCGAGCTGGAAGCCGGAGCCGGCCTGCTTGAGGCGGGTCGACGCCGGGATGCCCTGGAGAACGCCATCGCCCGCGCCATTCGGCGTTTTGGAAGCAGGATCTACGCCTTCGACACCTCAGCGGCCCAGGCGGCGGCCCAACTGCTTGTCCTCGCGCGAGCCCAGGGGTTGGGGCTGCACCAGATCCCCACCAAGCTCGCAGACCTCCAGATCGCGGGCATAGCGCTTGCCTACGGCCTTGAGCTGGCGACCCGAAATGTGGGCGACTTCAGCGGGCTTGGGATCACGCTCATCAATCCCTGGGAGGCCTGAGCACCGTCGCTGGACGGGAATCAGAAAGAGCGCGGGGCCTTACGGCGCCGCGCCCTGGAATTCTGTCGCTTCGGAAAGAGCTAGTCTTCCTTGGGCGTGATGACCTGGCGGCCCTTGTACATGCCGGTCTTCAGGTCGATGTGGTGCGGGCGCTTCAGCTCGCCGGTTTCCTTGTCCTCAACATAGTTATTGGCCCCCAGGGCATGATGCGAGCGACGCATGTTGCGGCGTGAGGGGGAGGTTTTGCGCTTAGGAACGGCCACGGGAGACTCTCTCTGGCGGACAGGGAATGAACGGCCTCGGAAACCGGAGCGCGTCAAGGTGGGCGCTTATGCCCCAATCGTGCGGGGGATTCAAGCCGGGGGCGCCTGGAACCCCTTTGCCCTGCAGGACGCGCCCTGCCCCGCCGACGGGTTGCGCGAGAAAACTTGCCTACCGTAGCGCGATACGCTACGTTTGCGAAGGATGATCCAGAGCTGGAAATCCCCGGAGGCGCGGGAGGTGTTTGAGGGTCGGGTGCCGAAGGGGTTTCCCCCGGATCTCACCCGGGCCACGCGCCGCCGGCTCGGCTACCTGCACGCCGCCCTGCGGCTGGAGGACCTGAAGGCCCCGCCGGGGAACCGTCTCCATCCCCTGACCGGAGACCGGCTGGGCCAGCATTCGATCAGCGTGAACGACAAGTTCCGGATCTGCTTCGTCTGGACCCCCGAGGGGCCCGCGGAGGTTGAGTTCGTGGACTACCACTAGACACGGAGGACAGGATGACAGGCGGCTACGACTACACTGAATTCGCGACCCCGGCGCCCCATCCAGGCGAGGCCCTGCGGGAGGACTTCCTGCCGGGATATGGCCTGACTCCCGGCGCCCTCGCCCGGGCCATGGGACTGCGCGACCGGACCCGGATCGAGCGCCTGGTGCGGGAACAGCAGTCCGTGTCCGCCGACACCGCCCTGCGGCTCGGCAAGGTTTTCGGAACCACGCCCGAGTTCTGGATTCACCTGCAGGCGGCGCATGACCTGTCAAAGGCCGCGATCCTGGCGCGGGATGAACTTGCGGCGATCACGCCGGTCATCGCTGCCTAGACGTCCCGGGGCTTCCCAAGGGCACCTGGTCCCCTCCCCTCAACCGCAGTCTCAGACCAGCCGGCTGCGGTCCTTGGCGGCGCCGATGAAGCTGGTGAAGAGGGGGTGGGGGTCGAAGGGGCGGCTCTTCAGCTCGGGGTGGAACTGGACGCCGACGAACCAGGGATGGTCGGCTCGCTCGCAGATCTCGGGCAGGACGCCGTCGGGGGACAGGCCGGTGAAGGCCAGGCCCGTGGCCTCGATGGCCTGCCGGTAGCGCGTATTGACCTCGTAGCGGTGGCGATGGCGTTCGCTGATGTGCTCGGTGCCATAGATGGCCGCCACCCGGGAGCCGGGGGTGAGGACGGCGTCGTAGGCGCCCAGGCGCATGGTACCGCCCAGGTCGTCGCCCTCGACCCGGGTCTCGCGCTCATTGCCGCGGGTCCACTCGGTCATGAGGCCGACGACGGGCTGGGGGCTGGGTCCGAATTCGGTGGAGGAGGCCTCGGTGAGGCCGGCCAGGTTCCGGGCCGCCTCGATCATGGCCATCTGCATGCCGAAGCAGATGCCGAAATAGGGGATCTGGTGCACGCGGGCGAACTGGATGGCGCGGATCATTCCGCCCGCCCCGCGCTCGCCAAAGGCTCCGGGGACGAGCACGCCGTGGACTCCGGCCAGACGCTCACCGATCAGGGCCTCGTCGTGCTCGAAGGTCTCGCCCTCGATCCAGTCCAGGCGCACCCGCACATTGCTGCCCAGGCCGCCGTGGACCAGGGCCTCGACCAGGGACTTGTAGGCGTCCGTCAGGGCCGTGTATTTGCCGACAATGGCGATGGTGACCTCGCCATCGGGGTGGTCCATGCGGTCGGACACCCGTTGCCAGCCGGACAGGTCGGGCTCGGGGGCGGTTTCGAGCAGGCCGAAGACGTCGAGCACTTCCCGGTCGAGGCCCTGCTCGTGATAATCGAGCGGCACGGCGTAGATGTTGGGCGAGTCCATCGCCTGGATGACCGCGCTTTCCCGCACATTGCAGAACTGGCCGATCTTGCGCCGCTCGGGCGCCGGGATGGGCTGTTCGCAGCGGCACAGCAGGATGTCGGGCTGGATGCCGATAGACCTCAACTCCTTGACGGAATGCTGGGTCGGCTTGGTCTTCATCTCCCCGGCCGTCTTGACGTAGGGCAAGAGGGTCAGGTGGATGTAGCAGGCCATGCCCCGGGGCAGTTCCTGGCCCAGCTGGCGGATGGCCTCGAAAAAGGGCAGGCCCTCGATGTCGCCCACCGTGCCGCCGATCTCCACCAGGACGAAGTCGACCCCCTCACCCGGATCGGACAGGACGAAGGCCTTGATCTCGTCGGTGACGTGCGGAATGACCTGGACCGTCGCGCCGAGATAGTCGCCGCGGCGCTCCTTCTCGATGATGGTCTTGTAGATCTGGCCCGTGGTGATGTTGTCCCCCCGGGCGGCGTTGACCCCGGTGAAACGCTCATAGTGGCCCAGGTCGAGGTCGGTCTCGGCACCGTCCTCGGTCACGAAGACCTCGCCGTGCTGGTAGGGGCTCATCGTCCCCGGATCGACATTGAGGTAGGGGTCGAGCTTGCGCAGGCGCACGCGATATCCGCGCGCCTGGAGGAGCGCACCGAGCGCTGCGGAGGCGAGACCTTTTCCCAGGGAGGAGACCACGCCGCCGGTGATGAAGATGTACCGGGCCATGGGAGACCAGTTAGCCGCGATTCGCCTGCTCTTGCAGACCGGCGGTTTCGCTCACCTGTGGATGATCCCTACTTCGGAGCGACGGGGGGCGGTGCTGCGGGCTGTGCGGGGGTGGTGCCGAAGGGGTTCACAGTGGGCCGCGGCGCCTCGAAGGGTGCGGGCGCGGAGGCCGGCGCCTGGGCCGGAGCCGGCGTGGCGGGGACCCGCTGCGCCTTGAGGGCTTCGGGGGACAGGCCCTCTACCTTGACCCGGTCGACGACCGAGCTGGAGGCCTTCTCACGGCCGGTGACCACGGTCAGGGCCAGGCTGAGAACGAAGAAGGCGGTACCCAGGATCCAGGTTATGCGGGTCAAAAGATCCCCCGCCCCGCGTGCGGTCATGAAGTTCGAGCTGCCGCCGCCCATGCCAAGGGCTCCGCCCTCGGAGCGCTGGAGGAGGACCACAACGGCAAGGCCGACGCTGACGATGATTTGAAGGGTGAGCAGAAGCCCGAGCATGTCTGAACCGCAGGATCTGGCCGGGAACCCGGCCGGGAAGCTGGGTCATCTAGCATCGGCAGAGCCCAGTTTCCAGTCCACGCGGCGTCGAAGCCGGGCCTGGGGGTTTTACCCCGCCCCGGCGATGATCCCGAGGAAGTCGGCAGACTTGAGGGAGGCCCCCCCCACGAGGGCACCACCGACCTCGGCTGCGGACAGGATCTCGGCCGCGTTGGCGGGCTTCACCGAGCCGCCATAGAGGATGGGCGCGCGGGCGCCCGACACCCCTAGGACCGCCGACATTTCGGCCCGGACCGCCGCGTGGATCTCTTCGATCTGCGCCGTGGTGGGCGTCAGGCCCGTCCCGATGGCCCAGACCGGCTCGTAGGCCACGGAAAACGCTCGCCCGGCCAGGACCTGGGGCAGGGAGCCGCGGACCTGGGTGGAGACGACGGCGACCGCCCTACCCGCCTCGCGCTCGGCGAGGGTCTCACCCACGCAGATGATGGGCTCCAGGCCCGCCCTCAGGGCAGCCTCGACCTTGGCGGCGACCAGGGCGTCGGTCTCGCCGTAGCCTGAGCGACGCTCGGAATGCCCGAGGATGACCAGGACCGCCCCGGCCTCTGACAGCATTTCGGCGGAGATGTCGCCGGTGAAGGCACCCGACGCCTCGGCACGGCAGTCCTGGCCGCCGACCAGGACTGAGGAGCCCGCAAGGCACCTGGCCAGGCGCTCGACAAGGGTGGCCGGCGGGCAGAGCCCGACCCGGACCCCAGAACCGCCCAGAGAGCCGCCCGAAGAGCCACCCAGGCCTGCCGCAACGGCCTGCGCTTCGGCCAGGGCCGGGCCCAG
>CAMAOY010000037.1 GCA_945859865.1 Phenylobacterium deserti | reverse complement strand
CCGCGAACGTGGGTCCGGTCCTGCCAGAAGTCCCGGAGCCTGTCTCCGCCGGCGAAGGTCACCCCAGGGATCCGGTCGGCCGCCGTCGCAATGGCCTGGGCCTCCGCGTAGAGGCCAGGATAGCGGGGGTCATTCTGCAGGCGGGGCAGGGACCGGGCGTTCTCGGCCTTTGCCCAGTCGAGGGCCCGCTTACCCTCGATCTCTTCCATCCAGGTGAAGGGGTCTTCGGCGGCTTGGGCTTCAGTCATGGCAAGGGTCCCCAGGAGGAGTGTCGCCGCCAGGGCGGCCAGGCGAAAGGCGCTCCGCATCATCGCGTCTCCGGGCAGGGGGCGGTCCGCTGCAGAGGGCCCTGCCGCGCCGCCCATGCTGTGCTAGCCTCCCCACCCTCCGGGCGAAAGTCCCGCGTGGGAGGAATCCGCAATGTTCAACCGAAGCCTGATCCTTGCGGCGGCGGCGGGCGCAAGCCTTGCGGCGGTGCCCGCCCTGGCGGCGCCGGCCCGGCCGAACATCATCGTCATCCTCGCCGACGACCTGGGTTATGGCGACACGGGTGCCTATGGCTCGCCGCGGGTGAAGACCCCCAACATCGACGCCCTGGCCCGGGACGGAGTCCGGTTCACCCAGGGCTACGTGGCTCATCCGGTCTGCGCGCCGTCCCGGGCCGCGCTCCTGACGGGCCGCTACCAGACCCGCTTCGGCTTCGAGTTCAACCCGGTCGGCCGGGACCGGACGGGTGGGGTTTCCCGGAATGAGGTCTTCCTGCCCCAGGTGCTGAAGGGCGCCGGGTACTCGACCGGCATGGTCGGCAAGTGGCATCTGGGCCAGCCTTCGGGCTACCACCCCCTCGACCGCGGCTTTGACAGCTTCTTTGGCATCATGACTGGCGCCACGGCCTTCATGACCGACTTCCAGGCCGGCGACGAGGAGATCACCCCGCCCGGCGCTGAAGCCTCCTTCGGCCTCGCTGAAGGGGTCCGGGCCCCTCCCGGCGCAACCGAGGCCGAAAAGATGGCCCTCCTGCGCAGGGCCGCCCCCGTCTATCGGGGCCGCGAGGTGGTGGAGGAGGGCGCCTACCTCACCGACGCCTTCACGCGCGAGGCGATCAGCTTCATCGACGCCGCCGCAGGGCGCCCCTTCTTCCTCTACCTCGCCCATGCGGCACCGCATACGCCCCTGCAGGCACCGGCCCGCTACATCACACGCAACCGCGAAATCCCGGACAAGGGCCAAAGGGTCTACGCCGCCATGGTCACCGCCCTGGACGACGGCGTCGGACGGATCCGTGCGGAGCTAAAGGCGCGGGACCTGGAGAAGAACACAGTCATCGTCTTTCTCTCCGACAACGGCTGCGCCGGCTACATCGGGACGGCCTGCACCAACGGTCCGCTGAACGGCTTCAAGGGCCTGCACCTCGAGGGTGGCGTGCGGGTGCCCTACATCATTTCCGCGCCCGGGCGCTTCCGCCGCGGTGGGGTGGAGGACCAGGTGGTTTCCAGCCTCGACATCGTCCCCACGGCCGCCGCCCTGGCGGGTGCGACCCTGCCGAAAGGGACAGACGGCGAAAGTCTCGTTCCCTACCTCTCCGGACCTAAACCGAAGGGCTTCGAGCGCCGTCTCTTCTGGCGGTCCGGCCCCAACTTCGCGATCCGAGACGGCGCCTGGAAGCTCTGGAGCGTCAACCGGGCCGAGCCGGGCGAGTCCGAGAGCCTCACTGCCGGCATCACCCCCGACGGGGTCCAGGCCCGGGTCTCCTCCCAGGGCGTCTACGACATGCTCTACAACCTGGCTGAGGACCCCGGCGAGAGCCGCAACCTCGCCACCGCCCGCCCCGAGGTCGTCGCCCGCCTGAAGGCCGAGATCGCCGACTGGGATCGGGGCACTGTCCCGGCCCAGTGGACCAGCATGCGCCAGGCGGTTCGCCGCCAGGAGGGCCAGATGCTGACGATCTATCCCTGACCTCCCCAACCCGTCGCCGGGTTGTCGCCCTGCCGGCGACAGGCCATGATTTCCCCTGATCCCCCATCTGCGGAAGCGCCATGTCCCACTCCTTCTCCCGCCATCTGGTCGACCCCGAGCTCCTGCCCATGCTGGACGCCTTCCCGACGGCGGTCCTGACCGAGGCCATGCTGCCGGGCATGCGGGGCCGGGCCTCCTGGTTCCCCGCCGATCCGAAGGACGCCGAGCGGACCGACCAGGTCCGTCGGCTGATCCCGGGCCGGGCCGGGGATCCGGATGTGGAGGTCCTGATCTACCGGCCCCGGGGCGTCGAGGGGCTCCTGCCCTGCATCCTGCACATCCACGGCGGCGGCTATGTCTCCGGGCGGGCCGACGGCAACGAGGCCGTGCACCGGCCCATGGCCGCCGACCTCGGCTGCGTCATCGTCACGGTGGCGTACCGCCTGGCACCGGAGACGCGGTTCCCAGGCGCTGTCGAGGATTGTTACGCCGCCCTGGCCTGGACCCTGGCCAACGCCGCCGAGCTGGGCGTGGATTCAGACCGTGTCGGCGTCATGGGCGAGAGCGCTGGCGGAGGCCTGGCCGCCGGCCTCGCACTGCTGGTCCGGGACCGTGGCGAGCACCGCCTCGCCTTCCAGCACCTCATCTACCCCATGATCGACGACCGCACCTGCACCCGCCCCGACCCACACCCGACGGTGGGCGAGTTCATCTGGACGCCGCACAATAACCGTTTCGGCTGGGCGGCCCTGCTCGGGCATGAGCCCGGGATCGAGGGGGTCTCGCCCTATGCCGCCGCGTCCCGGGCCGAGAGCCTGGCTGGCCTGCCCCCGACCTTCATTGCCGTCGGCGCCCTGGATCTCTTCCTGGAAGAGAACCTGGAGTACGCCCGGCGGCTGACCCGGGAGGGAATTGCAACCGAGGTCCACGTCTATCCGGGCGCCTTCCACGCCTTCCAGGTCATGCGCGGTGCCCGGGTGGCCCAGGCGGCCGAGCACGACAGCCGCGCCGCCCTTGCGCGGTTCCTGAACGGCTGAGGCCAGGGGTCAGACTCAGGCCGGGTTACGGGCGCTCACCATCCAGGTCGCCGAGGGCAGGTAGACGGCCTCGCCCCGAAGCCAGGGCGACATCGCCTCGCGGACGCGGTCGCGCAGGACGGGGGCGAGGTCTGGCCGCTCGCGCAGGATCGCGCCCAGGGGCCCGACCCGGAAGCTCATCTCCACCGTCCCCTCCAGGTCCAGGCCACCGATCGCCTCGTCATGGGGAGCGATATCGACTCCGGTAAAGCCGGCCTCGGCCAGGACCCGCCGCACCCGGTCCGGGTCGGCGAAGGCGAAGGGGCCCGGTGCCCCGGGCTCCGGCGGCGGGGCTGGCGGGATCAGGCCCGCGGCGGTCTCGGCGGGCAGGCGCATCCAGAGGTTCTCGGCCAGGGGCCGCCAGCAGACGAAGGCCAGCCGGCCTCCCGGCTTCAGGGCCCGGCGCAGGTTGCCGAAGGCGGCCACAGGGTCAGAGAAGAACATCACGCCGAACCGGGAGAAGACCGCGTCCCGGTCGCCGGGAAGCGCCGCGGTCTGGGCGTCGGCCTCACGGAACTCCAGGCCCCGGGCACCGGCATCCGCCGCCCGCTGGCGGGCGACCTCCAGCATGGGGACCGAAATGTCGAGCCCCAGGACCTCGCCCTCCGCACCGACCCGCCGTGCCAGCTCCAGGCTGGTGTCACCGCAGCCGCAGCCCACATCCAGCAGGGTCTCCCCCGACGCCGGGGCCAGCCGGTCCATGGCCGCAAGGCCGAGGGGGCGGATCTGCCGGTCGATCTGGTCCTGCTTGCTGGCCCAGGTGCGCCCGGCGGCGTCATTCCAATAGGCGACCTGGGCCGCGTTCGCCGCACTCATGCCGAATTTCCTTCCGATTACTGCCGAACAGGCACCGGCTTGTCCCGGGACGCCCAGAGCCTCACCCTGCCGCTTCCAGACGGACTCCGCCAGATGCCCTTCCGCCGATCCCTTCTCGCCCTGGCCTTCGCCCTGGGCCTCGACCTGTTCGGCCGGGCCGCCGCGGCGGCGCCTGCGCCCGCAGGCCTGGAGGCAGGCCTCGACGCCATCCTCGCCCGGGGCGCGCCCGGGGTCTCCGTCCTGGTCTACCGGAACGGCGACCTGCTCTACCGGATGGACCGCGGCCGCATCGCCCTTGATGAACGCCTACCCGTCGCCTCGGCTTCCAAATGGATGGCGGCGGCCCTGGTCATGACCGTGGTCGATGAGGGGCGCCTGTCCCTGGATGAGCCGATCGGCCAGCGCCTACCGGAATTCCAGGGCCCGTCCGGCGAGATCACCCTGCGCCAGCTGCTCTCCTACACCGCCGGCCAAGGCAGCCTTCTGGGCATGTCCGACCTCCTCCAGGACACCGGGATGACCCTGGCCGAGTCTTCTGCCCGGATCGCTGGCCGTCCCCAGGCGGATCCCCCGGGGGCGGTCTTCCGGTATGGCGGGCCGTCCTTTCAGGTCGTCGGGGCCCTGGTCGAGCAGGCCACTGGCCAGCCTTGGGCGGACCTCTTCGAGGCGCGCATCGCCCGGCCGCTCGGCATGACGTCGACCACCTGGGGTCACCCCCTGCGCCCGGACCTCGACCCGACGACCGTCCGCAATCCCAACCTCCAGGGCGGGGTCTACAGCACCGCCGTCGACTACGGCCGCTTCCTGGGGATGGTGGCGGGAAGGGGCGTCCTGGACGGCCGGCGCGTGCTCTCGAAGGCCGCCGTTGCCGAGCTGGAGACGGTCCAGACGGCAGGCAAGCCCATGGCCTATCGGCCGCCGGGGATGTCGGATATCGACGCCTACGACCTTGGGAACTGGTGCGAGGTCGCCGGGGCGGACGGTGCCTGTGTCCTGGCCTCCAGCCCCGGAGCCTTTGGCGTCTATCCCTGGATCGACCGCCGGACCGGCCTCTATGGGCTTTTCTTCCTGAGGTACCAGCTCCCCCTGGTGGTCGAGCCCATCCGCGAGGCCCGGGCCCTCATCCTGTCCGCCGCGCCCTGATCCCGCCTCAGGCCGACAGGGCGTAGTCCTCCAGGACCGGCGCCTTCATCTCGGCCTCGAAGGTCTCATAGGACCAGGGGTAGGTGGCGACATTGCCATGGGCGTCGAAGTACCAGCTGCGGCAGCCCGAGGCCCAGATGGACCCGGTCAGCTTTTCTTTCAGCGCCTGGGTCCAGGCCTGTGTGGGCGCCTCCCGGGGCGTGATCTCCCGGGCCTGGCCTTCGACCAGCAGGTCCACCAGCTGCAACACATAGTCCAGCTGGCGCTCGGCGGTCATCAGGAAGGAGAAATTGCCCAGGGGGCTGTTGGGGCCGCCCAGCATGAACCAGTTGGGCAGGTCGGGAACCGTCACCCCGCGATAGGTGACATTGCCCCGGGCCCAGGTTTCCGACAGCGCCCGGCCGCTACGCCCGGTGATGCGCATGTCGCCAAAGGGGTGGTGGGCGTCGAAGCCCGTGGCCAGGACCAGGACGTCCAGCTCATGGAGCCGCCCGTCCGCAGTCCGCACCCCGCCGGCTTCGATCCGGGCGATGGCGTCGGTCACCAGCTCGGCGTCGGACCGCTGGATGGCTGGATAGAAGAGGCTCGAGACGATCAGCCGCTTGCAGCCCATCCGGTAATCGGGCGTCAGCCGGGCCCTCAGGTCGGAGTCGGCGACCGTGTTCAGGTTATCCAGGCAGGCCTGGGCCATGCGGTCGTAGACGTCCGGCGCCTCTCCAGCCACCGCTGCGCAGAAGGCGCCGTTGAAGGCCTGGGCGAGGTGGGCGTACTGGTCCGCAAGGAGGGCTGGGTCCGCCCGGTAGGCGGCGCGCTTCTCGTCGGCGATCGGCAGGTTCGGCTCGGGCAGGATCCACTGCGGGGTGCGCTGGAAGAGGCTGACCTTCTCGGCCCGGTCGACGATGGCCGGGACGACCTGGATGGCCGTGGACCCGGTGCCGATGACGCCGATACGCTTGCCCTCCAGGGGGACTGAGTGGTCCCAGCGGGCGGTGTGGAAGGCAGCGCCGGCAAAGTCCTTCAGGCCCTCGATGTCCGGAAGGGAGGGATGGTGCAGGATTCCCACGGCGGTGATGACGGCGTCGAACCGCCCCTGGGGCCCCTGGTTGGTGACGACCTCCCAGGCGCCATCCCGCCAGTCCGCCGACAGGACCTCGCTGTTGAACCGGACCCGGGCCTCGACCCCGTAGTCCGCCGCCACCTTGCGCATGTAGGCTTGGATCTCCGGGCCCGGAGAGTACTTGTGGCTCCACTCCGCATTGGGAGCGAAGGAGAAGCGGTAGAGGTGCGAGGGCACGTCGCAGGTGATGCCGGGATAGGTGTTGTCCCGCCAGGTCCCGCCCGGCTCCCCGGCCTTCTCGAAGATCACCACGTCGCTCACGCCGCGCTCGCGCAGTCGGATGGCCGCGGCGATTCCGCCGGCGCCGGCGCCGATCACCGCAACCCTCAGTCCCTGTCCGGTTCCGGCCATGAAGATCCTCCTGCTGAAAGGCGATTGTCCTACAGACGCGCGCCGCGGGAAAGACCTCTGCGCCTGGCCTGGAATACGGCCTTCAGGGGCAGTCGGCGCAGAGCCGGCCTCAAATTTTTCGGGTCGGCCCTTGAAGGGGTTGGGCGCCAAACCCAGATGGCTGGAGCGGGCCGGGCCCCTCTGGCGCTTCCAATGAAGCGTGATGTCGGACCGCATCGGGTGCGCTCGATGCCGGGTCCGGGGCCTTCCCTTCCCCCCCAAGCCAGCCGGCTCCGGTGTCGGGCGCGCCCAACCAGAGGCGCGCCACGATGAAGACGACCCAATCGCAAACCCATGACCGCCGACCGGCGTTCAAAGACGCCTGGACCCCCGGCGACCTCGTCCAGTTCGAGGCCCTTGTCAGTGCCTGCGCCCTGGTTGCCCAGTCTGACGGTCGGGTCACCCCCGAGGAAACCCGCCGTGTCACGGAGCATGTGCGCACCCTGCCTGCGCTCGACGTCTTCGAGAGCGGCGACCTGATCGAGGCCTTTGAGGCCCGGATCGAGGATTTCAATCGGGATCCGGAGGCGGCGCTGGTCATGTCCGAGGGCACGATCCGCCGGCTCCGGGACAAGCCGGACGCCGCTCGGCTTGTGGCGTCCGCCGCCTGCGCCGTGGCGTCGGCGGACGGTGGATTTGACGCAGAGGAAAGGGCGGCTATGCTAAGCAATTCCGCTCTGCTGGTCCTGTCCCCCTAGGAAGTGGATCTGGTGGCGCCGCGAAGGAGGCCGATATGAATGTGGCATCGCAGGATCCCATGGCCTGGATGTACGTCCAGCCCGCCGCTGTCTCCCCTGTGGCCGGTTCCCTGACCGTCACGCCTGTGACGCCGGCCGACCCCTCCACCGGTTCAGAGACGCGCTCCGGCGAAGACCGCCGACCCCGCGACCCCCAGCGCAAGGTGGACCTCAGGGTCTGAACCGGTCTCCAGGCCGCGGCCCCCGCGTTCAGTTTTTTCGCGTGCCAAGGAGACTCGCCCTGGTTCCGTGCCGGCGCCATGATCCGTCTCGCTCTTGCGCAGTGGTAACCTGGAGGCGGATGCCATGAGATTTCCCAGACTGTTCACCAGGATCGCCCTCGTAGCCTGCATCGCCGGACCGGCGCTTGCCGACGGCACCGTGGTCGGCCTGCTCACGCCTGAGGACAAGGGACGTCTCGCGCGCGTCGATGCCACCCGTACCGCAGCCCTTGTGGACGCCCGGGCCCATGGCGCGCCTGCGGACGTCGCCACCCTCAACCGGGCCATGTCCGGAACCCTCCTCTCCGTGCGCAAGACGGACCTGGCGGGCGACTGGCGATGCCGCACCCTCAAGCTGGGCAAGTCTGCAGGCCTGGTGGTCTATGGCTGGTTCCGCTGCCGGATCGTCGATGACGGCGCCGGCTGGCGTCTCGACAAGCTGACGGGTTCCCAGAGGGTGAGCGGGCGCTTGTACGATGACGGCGAGACCCGGTTGATCTTCGCGGGCGCCCAGTCCTTGGGCGACGAGCCCCGCCAGGCCTACGGACGCCCAGGCGCCCGGAACCAGGCGGGGATTGCCGTGCGGCCGGGCCGGGACAGGCTCCGGCTGGAGTTCCCCGAGCCGCAAGTCGAATCTGCCTTCGATGTGATGGAGCTCGAGCGGGTGCGGCCCGCTGGGAAATGATCATGAGGTCGCCAGTGTCCCAACTCGTCCACCTTCCGGCTGATGCCGATCCTGACCAGATCCAGACCCAGCTCGTCGCCGACGGCGCGGTGATCCTGGACGGGGTCCTGACGCCCTCGGAGGCCGCCGCCGTCCGCTCGGAGCTGGATCCCTGGGTGCAGGCCACCGCCCCGGGGCGGGACCGGTTCACGGGTTTCAGGACCACCCGGACCGGCGCTCTGGCCGCCCGCTCAGCCCTCTGCCGGGATCTGATCCGGGATCCCCGGATCCTCGCCCAGTGCGACCGGCTCCTGCTGCCCGCCTGCGAGCGCTACCAGCTGCATCTCGGCCAGGTCATTCGCATAATGCCCGGAGAGACGGCCCAGAGCCTGCACAAGGACCGGTGGGCCTGGGGCGCGCACCTCAAGGGCATCGAGCCCCAGCTCAACACCATCTGGGCCCTGACGGACTTCACCCGGGACAATGGCGCCACCCAGGTGGTCCCGGGCTCGACCGCCTGGCCCGACGACCGGCGGGCCGACCCCTCCGAAGTCACCCAGGCGGTCATGGGGCGGGGCTCGGTCCTCATCTACACCGGAAGCGTCGTGCATGGAGGTGGAGCCAATACCTCAGACACCGACCGGGTCGGGCTCAACATTACCTACGCCCTGGGCTGGCTGCGGCAGGAAGAGAACCAGTACCTGGCCTGCCCGCCCGAGATCGCCCGGACCTTTGACCCCGCCCTCCAGGACCTGCTGGGCTACGCCATGGGCTCCTATGCCCTCGGCTACTACTCCCCGCCGACCGCCCCCGGCGCTGATCCTGAGGTGGTGCCGCCCAACTATGTCCTCGGCCGCCGGACGGAAGGCTCCACCCTGGGTTCGGCCGCCGACCTCGCCGCCTTGAACGGGGACGTCAGGGGCGGCTAGGACGAGGCTGCAGGGACAGGGCCAGGAACAGGCCGCCGGATGGCCGCGATTCAGTTCCGGGCGGTGAGGCTACGGCGGATAAGGGACCAGAGCGTGGTCTGGCCCTGGGACAGGGCGCCTGTGCGGTAGGCCTGGACTCCGACCCCTATGGCGGCAGCCGTGGTCAGCCCCATCAGGGCCAGGCCCGTCAGGACTTCCCAGGCCGGCGCATTTTCCACGACCCTCAGCAACATGAGGAAGGGCGTGAAGGGGGGAATCAGGGCCGCGATGCGGATGATGGGGGAGTCCGGCGCCTGGAGGGCCGAGATCACCAGCAGGAGGGGAATGACCAACACCATGCTCAGGGGCGTCGCCAGGCTCTGGGCCTCCCGGGGCGTTTCGCAGAAGGCGGCCAGGCCGGCGAAAAGCGAGCCGTACATCAGGAACCCAGACACCAGGAAGACCAGGGCCCAGGGCAGGAGCCCCCTGGCGAAGGGGGCCTTGGACAGCCCCTCAGTGAGTCCGGGCGGAAGGTAACCAGCGGCGAGCAGGCCCGCGCCCAGAAGGGCCCCGAGCACGGTCAGGAACAGGAGGAGTATGCCCAGGACCTTCCCGAGCAGAAGCTCTGCGGGATGGGCCGAGGTGACCAGGACCTCGATCACCCGGCTCGACTTCTCCTCGATCACGCTGGTGGAGATCATTCCGGATCCCATCAGGATCATCATGCAAAGGAGGTAGGACACGCCTACTGCGGCCATCTGGGGAATGCGGTCTCCCATCTTCACCAAGCCCTCGGACGCTTCCGGTGAGTAGGTTTTGACATCAACCTGGGCCGAGACGATGTTGTCGATGCCCTCGGCATCCAGGCCTGCAGCGCGCATCCGTTCCGTCTGCAGCCATTCCGTCAGTCGGTCTTCCAGCTCGCCGGACAGGTCGATAAGGCGGGCGCGGGGCGTCCAGAGGCGGGCGTCGAGGTCGTCCGGGGTCCCGGCCAGAACAAGGATCGCGGGACGCGTGTCGTCCTTCCCCGCCGCGCCGTAATAGGATGTGATGAGGTGCCCGGCCTCCTCAGAAGTTCGGGCACCCGCAATCTCGGCCGGCAGGGGCACAAGGCGTGCGGGGCGTTCGCTGGGCAGGTTCCGCGTGTCGCCCTCGCGGATTTGCGCGCTCAGGGCGTTTCCGGGGGAGCCCGCTCCGAGGCCGGTGAGGTCCAGAACCGCCACCTTCGCCGCCGGTGCCTGGCGGGCGATGAGGGCCGGGATGCCAATGCTCGCCGCCATGATCACCGGGAAGGCGACCAGGGCGAGCAGGAAGCCGGGCGTCAGCAGGTAGGCCAGGTACTCCCGCCTCAGGATGATCAGCAGACGCCTCATGCCCCGGCAACCTCCGGCAGGTCGGCCCGGGTTCCGGTGAGCAGGAGGAAGGCCTCATGCAGTCCTGGTTCGCGGGATTCGAACCGGCGGATCGGCAGGCCGGCCCGGAAGGCGGCAGAGAGGGTCTGGTGCGCTTCGACCCCCGGGGACAGCCAGACCTCCAGGCGCCGGCCCTCCGGAAGATCCGAGGCGGCGACCTCCGCCACGCCAGGCAGGGCGGCGATGACTTCGGGGGTGAGGTCACCCTCCAGAATCAGGCGGCCGGGCACCCGGCTCCGCGCCTGCTGGACCGTGCCGTCAAAGACCTTCCGTCCCCGGGCCAGGAGGACCACCTGGTCGCAGAGCCTTTCGGCGTGGGACATGACATGGGTGGAGAAGACCACGGTGGCCCCGGCCGCCGCCCGCTCGCGGATCAGGGTCTCCAGTCCCTGCTGGTGCATGGGGTCCAGGCCCGAAAAGGGTTCGTCCAGGATCAGGAGGTCCGGGTCGTGGACCAGGGTGCAGACCAGGGCCACCTGCTGGGCCATGCCCTTGGAAAGCCTTCGGATCTGGGTGTTGAGCGAGGCGCCGAGGCCAAGTCCTTCCAGGAGGGTTCGCGCCTTCCGGCGTGCAGCCTGGGCGGGAACGCCCTTGAGCGAGCCCAGGAAGCCCGCAGCCTGCAGGGGCGTCATCCGGGGATGGAGGCCTCGCTCCTCCGGCAGGAAACCAATGCGATCGCGCACCCTGCGGCCGTCCGCCGCACCGAGCACATCCAGCCGGCCCGACGTCGGCGCGACCAGTCCCAGGATCATCCGCAGGGTGGTGGTCTTTCCGGCGCCGTTGGGGCCCAGGAATCCGAAGACGGCCCCCCGTTCTACCCGGAAACCCAGGCCGTCGACCACGGCCCGGTCCCCGAAACGCCGGGTCACCTCGGTCAGTTCCAGGGCGGGTGCCTCGGCCATGCAGGGTCCCTCCGGTCCAGCCCCGATCATGCTCCGACTTGGGGACCCGGGCAATCGGGGGACTTCGACAGCCGACGAGCCTGACGCGGGCCGCAAATCGCGCCTATATCTGAGCCTGATGTCCAAGCGGCTGCACCCGACCCGTATCGAACACGTCCTGGACGGGGTCAGCCTGCGCGCCCGGCTGTCGGCGGCGGCCCTCGACGCCCTCGGGGACGAGGCCGAGCAAAGGCGCCGTGCGCTCGAGATCCTCCGCCAGGCCCTGTTCCGGGGACGGATGATCGCCAAGGAGCGCCTGGAGAACGGCGCCGGCGGGATCGAGTCGGCCCGGCTGCTTTCGGGCGTCACGGATGAGGTGGTGAGCGCCCTCTACGACTTCACGACGGTCCACGTCTTCCGGGCGAGCAATCCAACGGAGGGCGAGCGCCTGGCCCTGATGGCGGTAGGCGGCTATGGGCGCGGGACCCTGGCGCCCTTCTCCGACCTCGATCTACTGTTTCTGCGGCCCTACAAGCAGACCCCGCACGCCGAGAGCGTGATCGAATTCATGCTCTATGCCCTGTGGGATCTGGGCTTCAAGGTCGGCCACGCCTCGCGCACGGTGGACGAGTGCCTGCGGCTCTCCCGCGAGGACTTCACGATCCGCACCTCCATCCTCGAGGCCCGGCACCTGACCGGCGACGAGGCCCTGGCGGGGGACCTGCTCCGCCGGTTCCGCGATGAGGTGGTGCGGGGCACCGGCGCCCAGTTCGTCGCCGCCAAGCTCAAGGAACGGGACGAACGGCACGTTCGCGCCGGCGTCAGCCGCTACATGGTCGAGCCCAACATCAAGGAGGGCAAGGGCGGCCTGCGCGACCTCAACACCCTGTTCTGGATCGCCCGCTACCTGAATCCCGTCGCCCGCGCCGACCGGGCCAGCGGTGTCATCCAGCTGGACATGTTCGACCGCCGGGAGGTCGCTGGATTCATCCGCGCCATCGACTTCCTGTGGGCGGTGCGCTGCCACATGCACTTCGCCACCGGCCGGCCGGAAGAGCGGCTGACCTTCGACCTGCAGCCTGCCATCGCCCGACGGATGGGCTATGGCGACCGGGGTGACGCCCCCGCCGTGGAACGATTCATGCGGCGCTACTTCCTGATCGCCAAGGAGGTCGGGGTCCTGACGCGGGTCTTTACCGCCAAGCTCGAGGAAGAGCGGGTCAAGTCGCAGCCGGCGCCCCTGTCGCGCCTCCTGCCCGGCCGGGGCCGGTCGCGCCGACGGGCTGTGGCGCCCGGTTTCTACGCCGAGGGCGGCCGCCTGCATGTGGAGGGTCCGGAGGTCTTTGAGGCCGATCCGGCCAATCTCCTGCGCCTGTTCCTGCACGCCGACCGCGAAGGCCTGGATCTGCATCCAGACGCCTTCACCGCGGCCTCGCGTCACCTCGCCCTCATCGGGCCGAGGGTGCGCCGGGACCCGACAGCGGCCGCGGTCATGCTCGATATCCTCGCCCACGGCCGGGACCCGCAGCGGACCCTGACCCTGATGAACGAGGCCGACGTCCTTGGCCGGTACCTGCCCGAATGGGGCCGCATCGTCGCCAAGATGCAGTTCAACATGTACCATTCGTACACCGTGGACGAGCACACCCTCAGGGCGGTGGGCGTGATCGCCGGGATCGCCGACGGCCGTTTCGCCGAGGACCATCCCCTGGCCACTGCCATCATGCCCCTGATCAGCGACCGCGAGGCCCTGTTCCTGGCCATGCTGCTGCATGACACCGGCAAGGGCGGAGCCGGTGGGCAGGAAAAGGCTGGCGCCCGGGCTGCGCGCCAGGCCTGCGAGCGCCTTGGACAGACCCGCAAGCGGATCGAGCTGGTCGCCTGGCTGGTCGAACATCATCTGGTCATGAGTGACTACGCCCAGAAGCGTGACATCTCCGATCCCCGTACCGTGTTGGATTTCGCCCGGATCGTCGAGACGCCCGAGCGGCTGAGACTGCTATTGGTCCTGACCGTGGCGGACATTCGCGCCGTGGGTCCCGGAGTCTGGAACGGCTGGAAGGGCCAGCTTCTTCGCGAGCTCTACCGGGCCACCGAGGCCCTGTTCAGGGGTGGGCGCGGGGCGCAAGACGCCGCTGCCATCCGCCGCTACCACGAGAACGCCGCCTACGACGCCCGCATGCGCCTGGCCGGATCCAGCCCGGCCCTGACGGAGTGGGCCCAGTCCATGGAGGACGCCTACTTCACCGCCTTCACCGACGACGAGGTCCGGGCCCACGCCGCCCTCGTCCGGCGTGCGGCGGAGTCCGGGGCCGCTACCGCCTGCCGGATCCGTCCCGACATGAACGCCGCCGAGGTCTCGGTTTCGGCCACCGACCGGCCCCGCCTATTCGCCGACCTCGCCGGTGCCCTCAACCTGGCCGGTGCCAACGTCATGGGCGCGCGCGTGCACACGTCCCGCCGAGGCGAGGCCCTGGATGTCTTCTTTGTACAGGACGCCTCCGGGGCGGCCTTCGGTGACGACAATCCCCGCGCCCTGGACCGGCTGCTGTCCCTGCTGGAGTCCGCAGGCCGGGGTGAGCGCCTGAAGCGCGATGGCCGCCCGTCGGCCGAGCTGGGCCGGGCCGCAGCCTTCGCCATCACGCCCACGGTCATGCTGGATAACGACGCCTCGGAGGCGGCGACTGTGATCGAGGCCACCGGACGCGACCGGCCCGGCCTCCTGTCCGCCCTGGGCGAAGTGATCGCCGACGCGGGTCTGTCGATCGTCTCGGCTCACATCGACAGCTACGGCGAGCGGGCGGTGGACGCCTTCTACGTGGTCGACGCCCTGGGCCGGAAGCTTGAGGATCCCGCCCTGGTTTCCCGTCTTCGTGTAGACCTGACCGCGGCCCTTGAGGTCGCCGAGGGAGGAGCCCCAGGCCGCAACCGCGCCCACCTGCAAAGGGCCCGCGCCAGCGTCGCCCGCTGAGGCCCTCTGGTCCCCGCCGTCTTGACCCGCCCCCACGGCCGAGCGCATTCAGGCTAGGTGAACGCTTCTTCTTCTCAGGCGCCTGCGCAGACCCCTTCCCCCCCGCCGCCGCCGGCCACGGGCGGCGGCCTGATCCGGTCCTCGATGGTGTTTGCGGGACTGACCCTGGTCAGCCGTTTTCTCGGCCTCGCCCGGGACCTGGTGATCACGGCCCGAATGGGCGCCAGCCAGACCATAGCCGCCGACGCCTTTTTCACTGCCCAGGCCTTCTCGAACCTGTTCCGGAGAGTCTTCGCCGAGGGCGCCTTCGCCGCCGCCTTCGTCCCGGCCTATGCCCGCAAGCTGGCGGCTGACGGCGACGCCGGGTCCAACCAGCTGGCCACCGACGCCCTGGCCGCCATGGCTGCCGCCACCGTGGTCCTGACGATCCTGGCCCAGCTGGCCATGCCCTGGATCATGCTGGTCTACTCGCCCGGCTACATCCAGGACCCGGCGAAGTTTCGCCTGGCGGTGGTCCTCACGCAGATCACCATGCCCTATCTGCCGTGCATGGTGGTGGCCTCCCTGCTGGCCGGGGTCCTCACTGCCCGCGGCCGGTTCATCATCTACGGCGCCTATCCGGTGATCCTGAACATCGGCATGCTGGCGGCGGTCCTGCCCCAGAGGGATCCCGTCGCCGCTGCCTACGCCGCCTCCTGGGCGACCATCGTCTGCGGCGTGGCCCAGGCCGGGCTCTGCGCGTGGGGCGTGCGCCGCACCGGTGCCCGGATCCGCCTGGCCCTGCCCCGGCTGACCCCGGAGGTTCGCCGGCTCATCCGCCTGACCATCCCCGGAGCCGTGGCCTCCTCCGCCGTCCAGGTGAACATTTTCATCTCCACCATGCTGGCCTCCCATGTCCCAGGCCTGAGGGTCTGGATGAGTGTCGCGGACCGCTTCTACCAGCTGCCCCTGTCCCTGGTCGGAACGGCCATCGGCGTGGCTCTTCTTCCCCAGCTCTCCCGGGCCTTCACGCAGGAGGACCCGCAGGAAGGCCGTGCGGTCCTGGACCAGGCCCTGGTGTTCGGCATGGCCCTCTGCCTTCCCGCCGCCGCCGCCCTGGTGGCCATGCCGGTCTACCTGGTGGACGGCCTCTTCACCCGGGGCCAGTTCATCCAGAAGGACGCCGTCGCCTCCGGGCTCATCCTGTTCCAGTACGGTTGGGGCCTGCCCGCCTTCGTCCTCGTAAAGATCCTCCAGCCCGCCTTCTTCGCCCGGCAGGACACGCGCACGCCGATGATCTTCGCCCTGGTCTCGGTAGGGGTGAACATCGCCCTTGGCGTCGCCCTGTTCCACACCCTGGGCTTCATTGGCCTGGCGGCGGCGACCAGCATCGCCACCTGGATCACCGTGGCCCAGATGGGCGTCACCCTGCACCGTCGGAAATCCTATTCGCCCTCGGCCGGAGCCTGGGGGCGTCTCGCCCGGATCGGGCTCGCAGCGGCGGGCATGGGTGCCTTCCTCGCCTTCGCCGCCAGCCGCCGGCCGGAACTCGAGGGCCTCCTGGCCAGCGCATCCCTGGCGGGGCTTCACGCCAAGGAGCTGACCCTCCTTGCGGTCTGCCTCGCCGGGGTGGTCGTCTACGGTGTCCTGCTGTTCGCCCTCGGTGGACTGACCCGGGCGGAGATTCGCGCCGCCCTGCGCCGGCGGGACGGGACCCCTGCCGGCGAGCCGGACTTGTCCTGACGCGGGTTCGGCGCTATTCGCCCCCCCATGCTCCGGAAGCCCAAACCGAACTTGCGATGGCGCTGCGGCTGACCCGCCGCTTCTTCTTACGCCTTCCTTCCGGAGCCCTGAGCCTCCATGACCGATACGCCTCCCCCCGCCTATTCCGGCCCGTCCCGCGTCCTGTCCGGCGTGCAGCCGACGGGTGCCCTGCACCTGGGCAACTATCTCGGCGCCCTGGTGAAGTTCACCCGGCTGCAGCATGAGATGGAGACCTTCATCTTCGTCGCTGACCTGCACGCCATCACCCAGTGGCAGGACCCGAAGAAGCTGAAGGACCAGGTGCGGGAAATCGCTGCCGCCTACCTGGCCTCGGGCCTCGACCCGAAGGTCGCCACCATCTTCCCGCAGTCGGCCGTGCCGGCCCATGCCGAGCTCGCCTGGGTATTCAACTGCGTCGCCCGCCTGGGCTGGCTCGACCGCATGACCCAGTTCAAGGACAAGGCGGGCAAGCACAAGGAACGCGAGAGCGTCGGCCTCTACACCTATCCGGTGCTGCAGGCCGCCGACATCCTGCTCTACCGGGCCACCCACGTGCCGGTGGGCGAGGACCAGCGCCAGCACCTGGAGCTGACCCGGGACATCGCCGCCAAGTTCAACCACGACTTCGGCGTTCCCGGCTTCTTCCCCCTGCCCGAGGCGGTGGTGGAGGGACCCGGCGCCCGGATCATGTCCCTGCGCGATGGCTCGGCCAAGATGTCCAAGTCCGACCCTTCGGACAATTCGCGGATCAATCTGACCGACGACGCCGACGCCATCGCCCAGAAAATCCGCAAGGCCCGGACCGATCCCGAGCCCCTGCCGGAGACCCTGGACGAACTGGCCAACCGGCCCGAGGCCCTCAACCTGGTGGGCATCTACGCCGCCCTCGAGGGGCGCACCTCCGCCGGGGTGCTGACCGAGTTCGCCGGCCAGGGCTTCGGGGCCTTCAAGCCGCGCCTCGCCGACCTGGCGGTGGCAAAGCTGGGGCCGGTTGGAGAGGCCATGCGCCGGTTCCTCGCCGACCCCGCCGAGATCGACCGCATCCTTGGTGCCGGCGCAGACCGGGCGCGGGAGGTCGGCGCCCCCGTCCTGGCCGAGGTCAAGGCCACGGTCGGCTACTGGGCGGGCTGAGAGGTCTTGCCTCTCCTGCGGCCTCGGGCCACGGTCCGGACATGAGCCCGACCCCTGAGCGCTCTCGCAAGTTCCTCGTGATCGCCGACGGCAGCGCCGAGTTCGGAGCTGCCCTTCGCTTTGCCTGTCGCCGGGCCCGCTCCACGGGCGGAACGGTAGCGGTGCTTCAGGTCCTCGCCCCCGCCGTCTTCGAGCACTGGTCCGGCGTGCGGGACGAGATCGAGCGCCAGGCCCGCGAGTCGGCCCTCGAGGCCGCGGCGGTCTTCACCCCCCTGGTCCAGGCCGAAACCGGCCGCGATCCCGAAGTGATCCTGGTGCGGGCCGACGACACCCGTGACGCCCTTCGCAAGGCCATCAGCGCGGACAAGGACATCAAGATCCTGGTCCTGGCGGCGGCCACGGGCGGCCGTAGCCCGGGCCCCCTGGTCACCTCCATCGCCCGTGAAGGCGTTCGTTGGGGAGGCCGAAATCTTCCCGTCACCATCGTTCCCGGCGATTTGTCTGACGCCGAGATCGATGATCTCGCCTGACCCCGGCAAGGGAGCCCGAGCATGACCCCGCCTGACGCCAGTCGCGTCCTGATGGACCGGATCCAGTCGCGAAGCGCCACCGTTGGCGTGATCGGGCTCGGCTATGTGGGCCTGCCCCTCGCCCTGGCTGCAGTGGAGGCCGGCTTCCAGGTGCTGGGCTTTGATATCAATCCCTCCCGGGTGGAGGCCATCGGCGCCGGTCGGCAGGTCATCAACTACCTGGACCCGACCCTGATGCGGACCGCCCTGGACGCCGGTCGGTTCTCGGCGACCACCGATTTCAGCCGACTTTCCGAGGCCGACGCCGTCATCATCTGCGTTCCGACCCCGGTGACCCGTAACCGGGACCCGGACCTGTCTTACGTCCGCGCCAGCGCCGCCTCGGCCGCCGCAAGCCTGCGGCCGGGCCAGCTGGTCGTCCTGGAATCGACGACCTGGCCGGGCACCACGGACGAGGTGGTCCGTCCCCTTCTGGAGGCCGGAGGCCTGCAGGTCGGGCGTGAGGTCTTCCTGGCCTTCTCACCCGAGCGCGAGGACCCCGGCAATGCGCACTTTGGCACCCGGACCATCCCCAAGGTGGTGGGCGCAGACGACCCCCACTCCCGGGCCCTGGCCGTCGCCCTCTACGAGGCCATGATCACCCGGGTGGTGCCGGTCTCCAGCGCCGCCGCCGCCGAGGCCGTCAAGCTGACCGAGAACATCTTCCGCTCGGTGAACATCGCCCTCGTGAACGAGCTGAAGCTGGTCTACGACGCCATGGGCATCGACGTCTGGGAGGTGATCGACGCCGCTGCCACCAAGCCCTTCGGCTACATGCCCTTCTATCCGGGGCCGGGCCTGGGCGGGCACTGTATCCCGGTGGACCCCTTCTACCTGACCTGGCGGGCCCGGGAGTTCGGGATGGAGACCCGCTTCATCGAGCTGGCCGGACAGATCAACACCGCCATGCCCGGCCTGGTGGTCGACCGCCTGGCCCGCGCCCTCAGCGACCATCTGGCCCAGGCCCTAAAGGGCGCCCGCATCCTGCTGATCGGCGCCGCCTACAAGAAGAACGTGGACGACACCCGGGAGTCGCCGTCCCTGGTGCTGATCGAGGCCATCGAGGTCCGGGGCGCGGCCTGCGACTTCCATGACCCGCTGATCGCGCAGATCCCGCCGACACGGGAGCATCCGGGCCTGGCCGGGCGGCGGTCCGTCGACCTGACGCGCGAGGTGCTGGCTGGCTACGATGCCGTCCTCATCGCCACAGATCATGACGCCGTGGACTACGCCCTGGTCTCCGAAGCCGCCCGCCTGGTGGTGGATACCCGCAACGCCATGGC
>CAMAOY010000036.1 GCA_945859865.1 Phenylobacterium deserti | reverse complement strand
GCCATGCGGAAGGGCGACAGCCAGACGGGCCGGGCCGGTCCCTCGCCATCGGCGGGCTCGCCTTCCCCGGCATCGCTGCCCATGAGGAATTCACCGCCCGGCAGGGGCATCAGGGTGAGGTCCGCAGGCAGGTCGGGGCGACCCGCGGCTTCGGTGCGCACTGTCGCCCTGGCGAGGTCCGCCCCGGCCCCGGCGCCGGTCGCCTTCATCGGCCCGCAACAGACGCCCTGGCTCATCCCGCTGTCACCACCGAGGGTTTGGTCCGCAACTATTTGCCGAGGTCCCGGATCAGGGAGTCCCAGTGGACCAGGGCCCCGGGAATGGCCGCCAGGGGCACCCGCTCGTTGAGACCATGCGCGAAGGTGTCGGCGTCGCGGGTGAAGAGGCCCGAGACCCCGTAGCTCGCTACACCTGCGGCCCGGAAGTACATGCTGTCCGTCGCTCCCGTCGATTGGGCAGGCACGATGGGCAGTCGGGGATGCACAGCGTGCACGGCCCGGGTCACGGCCTTGACCACGTCGGGGCGGAGGGGCGAGGGCGGGCTGTCGATGGACCCGTCGTCGTTCCGGGTCACCGAGATCGTCGGGTCAGCGATCACGCCCTCGAGGGTCTTCAGGATCGAAGCCGACGGCGTTCCCGGGAAGATCCGACAGTTGACGTTCGCTGACGCCCGCTGGGGCAGGGCGTTGGTGGCGTGGCCGCCGCTGACCATGGTGGCCACACAGGTCGTCCGCAGATAGGGCGCCCAGGCCGGGTCGGAGGACAGGGTCTCCGCCGCCGCAGCGTCTGAGGGATCGGCTGAAAAGCGCCTGAGGGCCTCGCCGGCTGGTCCCTGCTGGTCGCGTCCGCTGGCGGCGAGGGAGGCGCGGGTGATCTCATTTGACTGGACCGGGAAGCGGTGGTCCTCCACCCGCTCGAGGGCCCGGGCCAGGCGGTAGATGGGGTTGCCGGGGGTGGGCCGGCTGGAGTGACCGCCTGGATCGGTGACGGTAAAGGTAAAGTCGGCATAGGTCTTTTCCGCCCCCTGGATGCCGTAGGACACGGCCTTACCCGCGCCGTCCAGTTCGCCACCGCCGCCGTCGGCATTGAGGACCAGGTCCGCGCCCTTGAGCTTGCCGGCCAGCACGGCAGTACTGCGCATCAGGGTCTCCTCATCCCCCGACAGGGCGAGGATCACGTCGCGTCCGGGGCGCCAGTTCTCTGCCCGGAGGCGAGCCAGGGTGGCGACCACCATGGAGATGTCGAACTTGTTATCCGAGGCCCCGCGGCCGAATACGTAGCCGTTCTCGACGACGGGGGTGAAGGGGTCGCGGGTCCAGTCCTCGGCGCGGGCCTCCACCACATCCATGTGCGCGGAGATCACCATCGGCTTGCGACCCGGGTCCCGTCCCGGAAGTCGGGCGACGAGGGTGGCCGTGCCGGCGACCGGCTCGATTACGATGTCGGAGGGCGAATAGCCTGCCGACACCAGGACGCCCTTGATCCACCCGGCATAGGCGAGAATGGGCTCCTGCCCAGCGCTGGCGGTGGTCCGGTAACTGATGCTGGTCTTCAGCATCTCCAGGGCGCGGGCGGAGTCCGCGGGGCCAGGGGCCGCCGCCAGGGCGGGTGTTCCGGCAAGCAGGGCCATGGTGAAGGCGAGAACGCGCAAGGTGAGGCTCCGGGACCGACGGAAGGGCCCTCCGGCTTATCCTTCCCCGGGAGGGTTGTCAGCCATCCAGCAGGCTTCGGGCGCGCCGGAAGATCGCCTCGAACATCTCCGGGGTCAGGCGGCCGGTGTTCGTGTTCAGGCGCGAGCAATGATAGCTGTTGATCACCCGGTACGGTCCGGCGGTGAACTCCGCCCCATGTCCCGGGATGCCCGCCGAGGCCGGAAGGCCAAGGGCCCTCATGAGATTGCGCCGGGCCACGTCGCCCAGGGTGACCACAACTTCCAGCCGGGGCAGGGCCGCCAGCCGGGCGGTGAGGAAGGGCCGGCAGGCAGCCTCCTCGGGGGTCTCCGGACGGTTGCCCGGCGGCGCGCAGCGCACTGCATTCGAGATCATGCAATCGGCCAGGGCCAGCCCATCGTCGGGCCGGGCGTCGTAGCGGCCGTGGGCGAAACCGGTCTTCAGGAGGGTCTCGAACAGCATCACGCCGGCATGGTCGCCGGTGAAGGGGCGTCCCGTCCGGTTCGCACCGGTCCGTCCGGGGGCGAGGCCCAGGACCAGAAGGCGCGCCCCGGGGTCGCCAAAGGAGGGTGCAGGCCCGTTCCACCAGTCGGGATTGCGGGCCTGGTTCTCCCGGCGATAGGCGACCAGGCGCGGGCAGAGGCCGCAGTCCCTGGCGGGTTCAGCCGTGACGGCGGGCGACGCGGGCGGCAAGGTCAGTCGTCCGGTGCGTCGGGGTCGGCGCCGGCCCGGCTCTCCTGAAGGAAGCGGGGCAGGCGCGAGGGCCGGCCAATGATGTCGGCCAGGTCGGCCAGGTCGATGAAGGAATCGGCCTGACGTCGGAGGTCATCGGAGGCCATGGGGGGCTGTGACTTGACGGTGGAGACCACCGTGACGCGGGCGCCCCGGCGCTGGACCGCCTCGAGCAGGACCCGGAAGTCCCCGTCTCCCGAGAATAGCACCATGTGGTCGGCGTGGGCGCTCATCTCCATCATGTCGACGGCGAGTTCCACGTCCATGTCGCCACGCCAGCGCTTGCGGCCCTGGGCGTCCGTAAATTCACGAGCGGGCTTGGTGACGAGGCGGAACCCGTTGTAGTCGAGCCAGTCGACCAGGGGGCGGATCGGGGAATAGTCCTGATCCTCGACCAGGGCGGTGTAGTAGTAGGCTCGGATGAGGACGCCCCGCTTGCGGAACTCCTCGAGGAGCTTGCGGTAGTCGATGTCGAAGCCAAGGCCCTTGGCGGCGGAATAGAGGTTGGCCCCGTCGATGAAGAGCGCCAGCCTGTCGGTAGGATAGAAGGTCATTGAGTCAGGAGTTTCCGGAGTCTGGCGTCGGCGAGTCCCTGCCCGCTCGGGCAGTTGTCGCGCTGGGATCCAATCTGGCTGGCGGCTACGCCTCGCCGGTGGACCTGCTCGAAGCCGCTCTCTCTTTCTTTCCAGGGGCAGGATTGCCGGTCTTGCGCCGGTCGTGCTGGTGGAGATCCTCCGCCTGGCCCGATCCGTCTGGAAATGAGTATCGCAATGGAGTCGCAATTGTCGAGGCGAGGATGGATGCCGGGGCAACGATCGGCCGGCTCCTGGAGATCGAGGCCCTGTTCGGGCGCAGCCGCGGCGCCCGGAACGCCGACCGCACGCTTGACCTCGACCTCATCGATCATGGGGGGCTCGTGATGCAGTCGCCTCGCCTGACCCTGCCCCATCCGAGGGCCCACGAAAGGGTTTTCGTCATGGGCCCCCTGTCGGAGATCGCGCCCAACTGGAGGCATCCCAGCCTCGGCCTGACCGCTTCCGAACTGGCGGCTTCGGCCAACGTCGCGCGCGATGCCCGGCCTGCGAGGTGAGCGCCTTGAAGGGAGCCGTGCCGGGAAGTCCTTCCGGGGGACTGGCGCCCGGCGCGTCAATCGTGCAGCATCAAACAACGGGAATAGGCGTGGACGCAGCGTCGTCAGCCGGAGGAGCGGGCTTGACCTATCGGCTCGTCATTTTCGATTTTGACGGAACCCTCGCCGACAGCGCGGACTGGTTCATCAGCATATCCAACGAGGTCGCCCGGCGGTTCCGCTTCCGGCAGATCAGCGAGGAAGAGGTCGCCATGCTTCGCGGCCGCTCCAGTCGCGAAGTTGTGGCCTACATGCGCGTCCCGGCCTGGAAGATGCCCTTCATCGCGCGCCACACCCGGAAACTGGTCTCGGAAAACACGGCGAAAATCCCGCTCTTCCCCGAGTCCCGGGCCCTCATCCGGCGCCTGCACGAAGCCGGGATCGTTTTGGCCCTCGTCAGTTCAAACTCCGAGGCCAATGTTCGTCGGATCCTCGGCGATAACCTCGCCGACTGCATCACCCACTATGCCTGTGGGGCGTCCATGTTCGGCAAGACGCCCAAGTTCCGGAGCGTGATCCGCAAGGCCGACGCCCGCCACGCCCAGGTGCTCTCCATCGGCGACGAGACCCGTGACATCGAGGCCGCCTCCCGCGCCGGAATTGATTCCGGGGCCGTGACCTGGGGATATGCGCGCCCGGAGATCCTCGAGGCCCACCGGCCGACCTTCCTTTTCACGACCATGGATGACATCGCTCGGACGGTGATCGGCGCCGGCTGATACCGCACCGGGGTCCTGTGGCGTTGCACAACGAGCGCCGAACCTCTATGAACGTGCGCTCCTTTCTCCTTCTGAGGTAGTCATGGCCCGCGTCACCGTCGAAGATTGCATCCAGAGGGTCCCGAACCGCTTCAGCCTGGTCCTCCTGGCTGCGCACCGGGCCCGGGGCATTTCGGCCGGAGCTCCCCTTCTTGTCGACCGCGACAATGACAAGAATCCTGTCGTCGCCCTGCGCGAAGTGGCCGAAGACATGGTTGACCCCGAAGAGCTGAAGGAAGGCCTGATCAGCACCCTGCAACGGGTGGACGAGCGCTCCGAGGCCGAGGAAGAGGCGGAAACCCTGGCCCTGCTCGCCGACCCGACCCACATGCAGATGAGCGAGCTGGAACTGGTCCGGGCCCTTCAGAGTGACCGCGACGGCGGACAGGAAGAGCGCTACTGAGCCCGGGCGCAACAGCGCAGGGATCGCCTGAGGCTCTTGCCCCGGCAGAGGGCATACGGGCCGTAGAGGCGGGTAATGCGCTTGCGCCCTCGACGACGGAACTGTCAGGCCGCCGCCCTGTCCTGCGACAATACGAGCTGATCGATCAGGTCCTGTCCTACGATCCCAGCGCCCAAGAGGCGGTTCTCAACCGCGCCTATGTCTACGCCATGCGCATGCACGGCTCGCAGAAGCGGGCTTCCGGGGACCCCTATTTCGCCCATCCGATCCAGGTGGCGGGCATCCTGACTGAGTATCGGATGGATGCGGCGACAATTATCACGGCCCTGCTCCATGATACGGTCGAGGACACGGACGCCACCTCCGCCGAGATCCGGCGACTGTTCGGTGATGAGATCGCCGAACTTGTGGAGGGGGTCACCAAGCTCACCAAGCTCGAACTGAACAGCGAGCACACCCGCCAGGCCGAGAACCTGCGGAAGTTCATCCTCGCCATCTCCCGGGACGTCCGGGTCCTGATGGTCAAGCTGGCGGACCGTCTGCACAACATGCGGACTCTCCAGCATATCGCGGCGCCGGCAAAGCGAGAGCGCATCTCCCGGGAGACCCTGGACATCTACGCGCCGCTCGCCCGGTCCATCGGCTGTCACCGGATCTGTACCGAACTGGAGGAGCTGGCTTTTACCCACCTGAACCCGCTCGCCCGGGACGCCATCATCCGGCGGCTGGCGGCCCTGAGAAACGAGCAGGGCGGGGCGGTGACCCTGGTGTCACAGGAGATCGTCAGCCGGTTACAGGCCTCAGGCATACCCAGCCGAGTTTTCGGCCGGGAGAAAAACCCCTATGCGATCTGGCGGAAGCTACAGCGCAAGTCGATTGGCTTCTCACAGCTTTCGGACATCTACGCCTTCCGGGTGATCGTCGAGACCGAAGAGGATTGCTACCGCGCCCTGGGCGTGGCCCACCGGGCCTGGCCCTCGCTGCCAGACCGCTTCAAGGACTATATCTCGACCCCCAAGCGGAACAACTACCGGTCCCTGCACACGACGGTGGTCGGTCCCAGGGGCATGCGGATCGAGATGCAGATCCGCACGGAGGCCATGGACCGGATCGCCGAGGAGGGCGTGGCCGCTCACTGGCGCTACAAGGACGCTTCCTACGGCTTCGATGCTGAACACCAGGCCGAGCAGGGCGGGCGCGATCCGCTGGTCAACCTCCGTCACCTCGTGCAGGTGCTCGAGCACGGCGGCGACGTCGAGGAGCTTGTCGAGCACGCCAAGCTCGAGATGTACCTCGACCAGACCTTCGTCTTCACGCCGAAGGGCCGCCTGGTCAGTCTTCCCAGGGGCGGCATGCCCCTCGACTTCGCCTACGCCCTTCACACCGACATTGGCGACACCTGCATCGGGGTGAAGATCAACGGTGAGCCAAGGCCCCTACGCACGCCCCTGCAGAACGGGGACGTGGTGGAGGTGGTGCGCGGACCCAAGCCCGTCGTACCCGAAGACTGGCGCTCGCTCACCGTGACGGGCCGGGCCCGCTCGGCCATCCGCCGGCACATCCGGCAGACTGAGAAGGAAGAGTTCATCCGCCTGGGCCGGGCCGCCCTTGACCAGACCTTCAGCCGAGCCGGAAAGTCGCGGAGCGACATCTCGCTGACCCCGGCTCTTGAACGACTTGCGGTGGCCTCGGAGGAGGAACTCTTCGGGCGTCTGGGCCGGGGCGGGATCACGCCCGCCCAGGTGCTCGACATCATTTTCCCGCGCCTGGAACCTTCAGCGCGTGAGGCAGCCACGGCAGTCCGGCGCATCGAGGGCGGCGCGGGCGCCCGGCTCTACGTCCGGGGCGGGGGCCTGACCCCGGGGATAAGCCTCCACTTCGGCGCCTGCTGCACGCCCGTCCCCGGCGACCGGATCGTCGGCATACTTGAGGGTGATGGCCAGGGTCTGACCGTCCACACCATCGATTGCGCTGAACTGGCTGCCTTCGAGGAGAAGGAAGAGCTCTGGCGGGACCTGCAGTGGACCCGAGAGGCCGAGCGCGGCACCCTGACCCAGTCTCGTCTCACCGCCACAATCCGCAATGCGCCCGGCGTTCTGGGCCAGGCCTGTACCACCATCGGCGAGGCGGGGGGCAACATCGTCAACCTGCGCATGCACCGGCGGATGATAGACTTCTTCGACGTCGACTTTGATATCGAGGTCAAGGACGCCCGGCACCTGACGAATATCGCCGCGGCCCTGCGGGCCAATCCGGCCATCGAGACGGTCGAGCGCTCCAAGCGCGCAGGCTGATTACCTCAGGCCGGATCGACGGTGACGCGGCGCATGTACCGGCGCTGGCCGGGGTAATCGTTCAGGGCGAAGTGCCAGACCTGCCGGTTGTCCCAGAAAGCCACGGATCCCGGTCGCCAGTTGAAGCGGCAGGTGTAGCCCTCGTAGCGGCAGTGCTCGAACAGGAAATCGAGGAGGGGGCGGGACTCCCGCTTCGTCCAGCCCTCGATCCGCAGGGTGAAGGCGGGGTTGACGTAGAGGGCCTTGCGACCGGATTCCGGATGCACCAGCACCACGGGGTGGATGAACTCACCCACGGCGCCCTCGGCCTCGGCCACACTCATCGAGGTACGCTTCTGGGCGGAGTGACCCTGGGGAGAATACTCCTGGCCTGCGGAGTGCACGGCACTCAGGCTCTCCAGCGTCGCCTTCAGGCCCGGCGAGAGGGCCTCGTAGGCTGCAACCTGGCTGGAGAAGAGGGTGTCGCCACCCCATTCGGGCAGTTCCAGCGCATACAGGATGGAGCCAATGGCGGGCCGTTCGAGGAAGGATGTGTCCGAGTGCCAGCCGCCGCCAAAGTTGGTCCTGTCCGCCGGCTCCTTGATGATCTCCATGACCTCGGGATGCCCGTCCATGCCGCGGACATAAGGATGGATATTCAGCGGCCCGAACCGCCGTCCGAAGGCCACCTGGTCTTCCGGGCTGAGGGACTGGTCGCGGAAGAAGATGACCTGGTGCTCGACCAGGGCGGCGCGGATCTGGGTGATCACTCCATCGGGCAGGTTAGCGGACAGGTCGGCACCAGAAATCTCGGCGCCCAGGGCTCCGGCGACCTTGCGAATGGTCAGGCTCATGCAGGGCTCCCTCTGGCGGTGGCGCACAATGCCCGGCGGCGGCCCGGTTGCAAAGCACTGCAAAGGATGGTCTGGCGACGGCGCAGTTGGAGGGGCCCGAGATGAATGCACTGTCCTGGCGCCACGCCCTTCTGGCCCTGGCCGTGGTAGCGGTCTGGGGGACCAATTTCGCTGTCATCAAGTCGGCCCTCGCGCACTTCCCGCCCTTTACCTTCGCGACCCTGCGCTTTGTCTTCGCCTTCCTCCCGGCCGCATTCTTCCTGAAGCGCCCGCAGGTTCCCTGGCGCAATCTCGCGGCCTATGGGGTGTTGATCGGCGTTGGCCAGTTCGGCGTGCTCTATTTCGCTATGAACGGCCGCATCTCGCCGGGTCTTGCCTCCCTGGTGGTGCAGAGCCAGGTCTTCATCACCATCGGGCTTTCCGTCTGGCTGGGTGGCGAGCGCCTGGCCCTGCGCCAGATGCTGGCCCTCGGGCTGGCCGCCGCGGGCCTGGGGGTGATCCTGCTGCACCTGGATGCGACGACGACGTCTCTGGGCCTTGCCCTGGTCCTGGTCGCGGCCTTGAGCTGGGCCCTCGGCAACATGGTCCAGAGGGCGACCCCTGAGGTGCCGAGCCTGGCCTTCGTCGTTTGGGCGAGCCTGTTTTCCATTCCCCCCCTGCTGGTCCTGGCCTTGGTGTTCGAGGGCGCACCGGCGATGATCAGCTCGGTGGCGACCATGACCCCGACCCTCTGGGCCGAACTGCTCTACCAGTCCTTTGGCAACACCCTCTTCGGCTATGCCGTCTGGGGCTGGCTCCTGGCGCGACACCCCGCGTCGGTGGTCTCACCCTGGGCCCTGCTGGTGCCGGTTTTCGGCCTGACGGCGTCGGCCCTGGCCCTGGGCGAGGCGCTTCCGCCGTGGAAGCTGGCCGCCGCCGCCCTGGTGATCGCCGGCCTGGCCATGAACAGCCTCCCGGGTCTCGGCCTCCGGCGTGACAGGGGCGGCGCGGTCGGCTAATCCCACGGGCAAGGAGCGCTGCCATGAACACCGAACAGGTCCTCGACGAGTTCCGCGCCGCCGGCGCCCTGCGGGAGGGCCATTTCGTCCTGTCCAGCGGGCTGCATTCCGGCGTCTTCCTGCAGAAGAACCTGGTCTTCCAGCATCCCGACCGCACCGAGCGGCTGTGCCGGGCCCTGGCGGAGAAGATCCGCGCGGCGGTCGGCGAGGTGGACATTTGCGTCTCGCCGGCCGTGGGCGGGATCATCCCCGGTTACGAGACGGCCCGGCATCTGGGCGTCCCCTCGGTTTATGTCGAGCGGGAAGGGGGCGAGTTCCGCCTGCGCCGGGCCTTCGAAATCCCGGAGGGCGCCCGGGTCGCCATGGTCGAGGACATCGTCACCACGGGCCTGTCATCCCGGGAATGCGTCGAGGCCATCCGCAGGGCCGGGGGGAATGTCGTGGTCGCCGCCTGCATCGTCGATCGCTCCGGCGGCCGGGCAGACCCCGGCGCGCCCCTGGTTGCCCTGGCGCAGCTCGACGTCCCCGCCTATCCGGCCGACCAGTTGCCGCCCGAGCTGGCGGCCATCCCCATCGAGGACCCGGGCAGCCGGCGGCTGTCCAAGTGACTCCGCTCCGGCTTGGCGTGAACATCGACCACGTGGCGACCCTTCGGAACGCCCGTGGTGAGACCTATCCCGACCCCCTGAGAGCCGCCGAGGTCGCCATCGCTGCGGGGGCAGACGGAATCACCGCCCACCTCCGTGAGGACCGCCGCCACATCCGCGACGCTGACATCGCCGCCCTGGCGGCCCTGTGCCAGCGGCTTGGGCGGCCCTTGAACTTCGAGATGGCGGTCACCGCAGAGATGGAGGCCCTGGCCCTGAAGCTTGCGCCTCATGCCGCCTGCCTCGTTCCAGAGCGGCGCGAGGAGGTCACGACGGAGGGCGGACTGGACCTTGCCGGTGGCTTCGACCGCATAGCCCCGGCCGTGCGCCGGCTGGCGAGCGCAGGCGTCCGGGTCTCATGCTTCATCGACGCCCGGGACGACCAGGTGGACGCCGCCGCAGCGGCCGGCGCCCAGATTGTGGAGTTCACTACCGGACCCTTCTGCGACGCGGTCCGGGCTGGTGATCCAAAGGCAGATGCGTACCTGGCTACGCTGGCCCGGGCGGCCCGCAGGGCTGCGGATGCAGGCCTGGAGGTCCATGCAGGTCACGGCATCGACTACGCCACTGTTGGCCCTGTGGCCGCCATCCCTGAGATGCGCGAGCTGAATATCGGCCACTTCCTTATTGGTGAGGCGGTCTTCCTGGGCCTGCCCGCCGCGATCCGTGGCATGCGCGAGCGCATGGATGAAGCCCGGGCCACGGCAGTGGCATGATCCTGGGTATCGGCTCGGACCTGACCGATATCCGGCGTATCCAGGCCAGCCTGGACCGGTTCGGCGACCGTTTCCGCAATCGCTGTTTCACCGAGATCGAACGCCGCCGGTCGGAGGCCAAGCCCGCCGCCGCCGCCAGCTATGCCAAGCGTTTCGCGGCCAAGGAGGCCTGCGCCAAGGCCCTGGGCACCGGCCTGAGGCGGGGTGTCTTCTGGCGCGACATGGGAGTGGTGAACCTGCGCTCGGGCCAGCCGACCCTGGCCTTGACCGGCGGGGCGGCCGCCCGGCTGGCCGAGATGACCCCGCCCGGGCACAAGGCTGTGATCCATCTGTCCATGACCGACGACGCCCCCTACGCCCAGGCCTTCGTGATCATCGAAGCCGTCCCGGAGGCCTAGGCGTTTCCAAGTTTTCACGTGCGGGCCTGTCGGTTTGCGGTATGTCCGGACCGAACGCTGATCCGGAAGGCCCATGACCGAGACGATTTCACCGCCCGAGGACGAACGCAACGAGACGATCGAGATCGTCAAAACCGTCGCGGTCGCCCTGTTGATCGCCCTCCTTCTGAGGGTGCTACTGTTCCAGCCCTTCACCATTCCCTCGGCGTCCGAGGAACCCAACCTCTATGAGGGCGACTACGTCATCGTCACCAAGTACGACTATGGCTGGTCGAAGCACTCCATTCCCTTCAGCCCGTCGTTCTTCGAGGGCCGGGTCCTGGCCCAGGAGCCCCAGCGCGGGGACATCATCGTCTTCAAGCTGCCCCGGGATAACCGCACCGACTATATCAAGCGCCTGATCGGCGTCCCGGGCGACCGGGTCCAGGTCCGGCAGGGCGTGCTCTACCTCAATGGCGAGCCGGTGCCGCGCGAGCAGAAGGCCCTGGTCACCGAGACAGGCGGCAGCGGAGTCGTGCGCCCCGTGGCCCGGATCGAGGAAACCCTCCCGGGCGGTCGAAAGTACATGACCAACGACTTCGGGACCGATGGCGACCTGGACGACACGCCGGAAGTCACCGTTCCTGAAGGCCACTACTACTTCATGGGCGACAACCGCGACAACTCGGCTGACAGCCGCCTTCCGTCGGAGATCGGCGTGGGTCTCGTGCCCCGGGAGAACCTTGTCGGCCGGGCCCGTCTGGTCCTGCTGTCCTGGTCGGCCGGTGCCTCTCTCTTCAAGCCCTGGACCTGGGTCCTGAACCTGCGGCTGAGCCGTTTCGGCAAGGTGCTGCACTGACACGGCCGGACAGGCGCAAGATAGCTGTCGCCGCGCTCGAGGCGCGGGTCGGCAGGGTCTTCACAGATCGCGATCTCCTCGAGCGCGCCCTGACCCATGCCAGTGTGGGCAATGGCGGCACCCCGGGGCGAGATAACGAGCGCCTGGAGTTCCTTGGCGACCGTGTTCTGAACCTTATGGCCGCCGAGCACCTCTGCCAGGCCTTCCCGGCAGCGCGGGAGGGCGAACTCGCCCGCTGGCTCAACCGCCTGGTCAATTCCGGCGCCTGCGCCGAAGTCGCACGCAACATCGGTCTTCCCGACGCCCTTAGGCTGGACGCCAGCGCCGCCCGGATCGGCGCCCGGGACAGCGAGCGGGTCCTCGGCGACGCCTGCGAAGCCCTGATGGCGGCCCTCTACCTGGATGGCGGGCCGGAAGCGGCACGGAGCTTCTTCCGGATCGGCTGGGGCGACCTCGCCGCCAGCCTGGACGCCGGGCCAGACCGCGATTCCAAGACCCGCCTGCAGGAATGGGCCATGGGCCTGGGCCTGCCGCCGCCAGCCTACGTGGTGGTGTCTGCCGAAGGCCCGCCGCACGATCCCAGATTCACTATCGAGGCCCGACTTCCGGGCCTTGAGCCGGCCACGGGTGCCGGCCGTTCCAAGCGCGAGGCCGAGAAGGCCGCCGCCGCACTATTCCTTGAAAGGGAGAAGATCCAGCCATGACCCGCGCCGGTTTCGCCGCCATCATCGGCGCGCCCAATGCGGGCAAGTCCACCCTGACCAACCGCCTGGTGGGCGCCAAGGTCTCCATCGTCACCCGCAAGGTGCAGACAACGCGTTTCCCCGTCCGAGGGGTCGCCCTGTCCGGCGAGAGCCAGATCGTGCTTGTCGACACTCCTGGGATCTTCACGCCGCGGCGGCGTCTGGACCGGGCCATGGTGCGTTCGGCCTGGGGCGGAGCGGACGAGGCCGACACGGTGGTCCACCTCGTGGATGTCCAGGCCGAGCTCGCTATGGACGCTGGCGAGGCCCGTGGCGCGGACCGCAAGGCCCACGAGGACGTTGAGACCATCATTGCGGGCCTGAATCGGTCTGGCCGTAAAACGATCCTGGCCCTGAACAAGATCGATGGGGTCAAGCGTGAGCGCCTTCTGGCCCTTTCCGCCAGGTTCTTCGACACGGGCGTCTATTCCGAGGTCTTCATGATCTCAGCGGCGGATGGCTCCGGCGTTGACGACCTCCTGAAGCGGCTGGCCGAGCTCATGCCGGAGAGCCCCTGGCTCTATCCCGCCGACCAGACGGCCGACCTGCCCGTGCGCCTGCTGGCCGCCGAGATCACCCGGGAGAAGGTCTACCTGCGGGTCCACGAAGAGCTCCCCTATGCCGCCGCGGTGGAGACCACCGCCTTCAGCGAGCGGCAGGACGGCTCCGTCCGCATCGAGCAGACCCTCTATGTCGAGCGCGACAGCCAGCGTCCCATCGTCCTGGGCCGCAACGGCCAGACGCTGAAGTGGATCGGCCAGAAGTCGCGGGAGGAACTGACCGAACTCCTGGACCGCCCGGTGCACCTCTTCCTGACCGTAAAGGTCGACGAGCGCTGGGCCGACCGCCGGGAATTCTACGGCGACGTCGGGCTCGATTTCGAGGCCTAGGGGCAAGGCGTGGAGTTCGAGGACGACGCCTTTGTTCTGTCGGCCCGGTCCCACGGCGAGAATGGCGCCATCGCCGAACTGCTGACCGCCGACCACGGCCGCTACGCCGCCTTCATTGCGGGCGGCGGTTCCCGGCGCGTCCGGCCACTGCTGCAGCCGGGGACCCGGGTCCGCGCCCGCTTCCGCTCCCGGACGAGCGAGCAGCTGGGATCGGCGAGCCTGGAGGCGGGAGGGGGAGACCCCTCCGACCTGTTCGACGATTCCCTGGCCCTGGCGGGCCTGGCCTCCGCCGCCTCTGTCGCTGGCGGCGCCCTCCCGGAGCGGGAGCCCCAGCCCGGTGCCTTCGCTGCGTTTGAGTCCCTCAGCGGCGCCCTGCGCCATCCGGACGTCTGGCCGGCGGTCTATGTCCGGTTCGAGGCGGGCATTCTGCAGGCCCTCGGATTCGGCCTGGATCTTTCCAGGTGCGCGGCGACGGGGACGACGGATGACCTGGTCTGGGTCTCGCCCCGCACCGGGCGTGCGGTATCCCGCGCTGCGGGTGAACCCTACCGGGATCGGCTGCTTGTCCTGCCGCCCTTCCTCCTGTCGGCGCAGGGGGGGCTCTCTGCCGGCGACATCGGGGCGGGCCTGCGCCTGACGGGTCACTTCCTGGACACCTGCCTGTTCGCGCCCCTGAATCGCCCCCTGCCGCCGGCCCGGGTCTGGCTCTATGACCGGCTCGCTGAGGCGAACCGGCTCTAGCGCCTGCACGCCGGGTGACGCGGGGGTGCCGGCACCCTAAGCAGGATTAGATTCTGGCCCCTGCGATTCGCTCACCGACCGCTCAATGACCGATACCCTGGCTCCGCCTCCCGAGGGCGACCGCATCATTGATGAGCCCCTTAGCGAGGCGCTGTCGCGCCGATACCTGGCCTATGCTTTGTCGACGATCACGGGTCGGGCCCTGCCTGACGTGCGCGATGGCCTGAAGCCCGTCCATCGCCGGCTGCTCTTCGCCATGCGCCAGCTGAGGCTGGACCCGACCTCGACCACCAAGAAATGCGCCCGCGTCGTTGGCGACGTGATCGGCAAGTATCATCCCCATGGGGATTCCGCCGTCTACGAGGCCCTGGTCCGCCTCGCCCAGAACTTCGCCCAGCGCTATCCCCTCGTGGATGGGCAGGGGAACTTCGGCAATATCGACGGCGATAACGCGGCCGCCATGCGGTACACGGAGTGCCGGCTCACCCTGGCCGCCCAACTGCTGCTGGAGGGAATCGACGAGGACGCGGTCGATTTCCGCGAAACCTATGACGGCGAGGAAGAAGAGCCCGTCGTCCTGCCGGCAGGCTTCCCGAACCTCCTGGCCAACGGTTCGAGCGGCATTGCGGTGGGTATGGCGACCTCCATCCCGCCACACAATGTCTCCGAGCTGATCGAGGCCTGCCTGCGGATTCTGGAGCAACCGGACATCTCGACGGCGGAACTCCTCGCCCTGGTCCCCGGCCCTGACTTTCCCACCGGGGGCGTGATTGTCGAGTCCTCCGAAAGCCTGCTTGAGGCCTACGAGACCGGACGGGGCGGCGTGAGGGTGCGTGCCCGCTGGGAACGCGAGGATATGGGGCGCGGCCTCTGGCGCATTGTCGTCACCGAGATTCCCTACCAGGTGAAGAAGGCCGACCTGGTCGAGCAGTTGGCCGACCTCATCGAGACGCGCAAGGCGCCCCTGCTGGGCGACATCCTGGACGAGAGCGCCGAGGACGTGCGGCTGGTGCTGGAGCCCAAGTCGCGGAATGTCGAACCCGAAGTGCTGATGGAGAGCCTGTTCCGGCTCTCCGCCCTCGAGACGCGGATTCCGGTCAACATGAATGTCCTGGACGCCCGGGGCACGCCAGGGGTGATGGGACTGAAGGCGCTCCTGCAGGCCTTCCTGAATCACCGGCGGGAGGTGGTCGCCCGCCGGGCCCGCCACCGGCTCGCGCGCATCGAGTCCCGGCTCCATATCCTCGACGGCCTGATCATCGCCTTCCTCAACCTTGACGAGGTGATCCGCATTGTCCGCCAGGAGGACGAGCCCAAGGCGCGGCTGATCGAGATCCTTGAGCTCTCGGACCTTCAGGCCGAGGCGATCCTGAACACCCGGCTTCGCCAACTGGCCCGGCTCGAGGAGATGGAGCTCCGGCGCGAACATGCCGAACTGGCCGAGGAGCGGGATGGGCTGACCGCCCTCCTGGGGTCGGAAACGGCCCAGTGGAAGCTGGTGGGCCTGGGCCTGAGGGACGTCCGGGACCTCCTCGAGAAGAGCGGTGCCCTGACCCGCCGCCGCTCGAACTTCGAGACGGCACCCCTGGTAGACGCCGGCGCCGCCCTGGAGGCTCTTGTTGTCCGCGAGCCAGTCACGGTCATCCTGTCAGAGCGGGGCTGGATCCGCACTATCAAGGGCCGGGTCGAGGACCCCTCTGAGATCAAGTACAAGGAAGGCGACGCCCAGGGCTTCATCATCCCGGCGGAAACCACGGACAAGCTTCTGCTTTTTGCCTCTGACGGCCGGTTCTTCACCCTTGCCTGTGACAAGCTTCCGGGCGGGCGGGGCCATGGCGAACCCCTCCGGCTCATGCTCGAACTGGACGACCGGACAGAGATCGTTGCGGTCTTCCCGCACCGCCCGGGTGCGCGCCGGCTGATCGCGTCCACCGAGGGATACGGCTTCCTCCTGCCCGAAGCCGAGGCGGTCGCCATGCGCAAGGCGGGCAAGCAGGTCCTGACCGTCGGTAAGGGCAAGGCCGCCTTCGCCCTTGCCGTTGAGGGCGACCATCTCGCCGTCATCGGCGACAACGGGAAGGTCCTGGTCTTTCCGCTGGAGGAGCTGCCGGAGATGCCGCGCGGCAAAGGGGTCCGGCTTCAGGGCTATCGGGAGGGTGGCCTGCGTGACGCCCTGATGTTCCGCGCCGAGGACGGTGCCGCCTGGATCGACGCCGCAGGCCGCACCCGCACCTGGCCGGAGTGGCGGGACTGGACGGGACGCCGGGCGAGCTCCGGCCGCGCCGCACCGAGGGGGTTCCCCGCCAGCCGCCGTTTCCGTCCGGCCTGAGGCCTAGACCCAATTCTCGGCTTTGCGCCGGTTGCAGGCGGAAGCTAGTGTGTGCCCCATTCTTTAGGGGGGATTCCATTGACTCAGTTTTTCCGCAGACTGGCCTCGGCCGTCGCCGTCGCCGCTCTCCTGTCGGCTCCCGCCGTCCAGGCGGCACCGCGAAAGGCCGTCGCTGGGGCGCCGGAGGCCGTCGGCTTTGACTCCGCGCGCCTGAAGCGCCTGGACGAGGCCATGGCCAAGGTCGTCGGTGACGGTCGCGTGGCCGGCATGACCACCCTCCTGGTCCGCCACGGCCAGGTGGTCGACTTCAAGACCTACGGCAAGAAGGACCTCGCCACCGGCGCGCCGATGGAGAAGGACACCATCTTCCGCATCTACTCCATGACCAAGCCGATCACCGGCGTGGCCATGATGATCCTCTTCGAAGAGGGCAAGTGGAAGCTGGATGACCCGGTGACCAAGTTCATCCCGGAATTCAAGAACCTGAAGGTCATGACCGGGGTCGACGACAAGGGCAACATGATCACCGTGCCGGCGGAACGTCCGCCCACCATGCGCGAGATCATGAGCCACACCGCCGGCTTCGGCTACGGACTGGGCGACAAGCATCCGGTGGACCGGATGTTCCGCGAGAAGCGAGTGCTGGGGGCCACCGGGCTCAACGACATGATCACCCGGACGGCCGACATCCCGCTCATGTTCCAGCCCGGCACGGCCTGGTCCTATTCGGTGTCCGTGGATATCCAGGGGGCGATCGTCGAGCGGATCAGCGGCCAGACCCTCGGCGCCTTCATGGAGGCGCGCATCTTCCGCCCGCTCAAGATGGTCGATACCGGATTCTACGTTCCCGCCGGCAAGACGGATCGTCTGGCGACCCTCTACATGACCGATCCCAAGACCCGCCAGAACACGCTCGCCACCGCCATCTTCGATAACCCCCCGCCGGATTACACGAGGGCCCCGGCCATGGAGTCCGGTGGTGGCGGCCTGGTCTCGACCACCAGCGATTACGGCCGCTTCTCGCAGATGCTGCTGAACGGCGGCGAACTGGACGGCGCCCGGATCCTCGCCCCGGCCTCGGTGGAGCTGATGGGAACCAATGTCATCCCGAAGAGCGTCCTGGTCACCACCAACGGTACCTCCGGTTCGCGCTTCAATGAGGCCATCGGCTTCGGCCTGGACTTCATGGTCAACATCGACCCCCGGGCGGCGGGCAGCCTAGAGGGCAAGAACACCATGAGCTGGGGCGGCGCAGCCGGCACCTGGTTCTGGGTGGATCCGACCAACGACCTCTACTTCGTGGGCATGGTCCAGCGGCTCGGCGGCACCGGCGGCGAGGACCTGGGCACGGCCGCCCGGACCCTGACCTACCAGGCCCTGGTCGACCCGGCGAAGTAGGCGTCGGGGAGGGCTCCAGACCGCGCTTGCGGGGGCGGAAACCTTGACTTTCCGCCCCTTGCGTGCGCCCTTCCGCCCCTTGGATTCCGGAGCCCTTGCGACCCCATGCACGCCTATCGCACCCACACCTGCGGCGCCCTGCGCGCCGGCGACACTGGCCAATCCGTCCGCCTGTCGGGTTGGATCAATCGCAAGCGCGACCATGGCGGCCTGGTCTTCGTGGACCTGCGCGACCATTACGGCCTGACCCAGCTGGTCTTCGCGCCGGAAACCCCCGGCTTCGACACCATCGAGCGACTGCGCGCGGAGAGCGTCATTCGCGTGGACGGGGAGGTGGTGGCCCGCACCCCCGAGACCGTGAACCCCAACCTCGGCACCGGTGAGGTCGAGGTGCGCGTGCGCGCCGTCGAGGTCCTGTCCGAGGCCGCCGAACTGCCCCTGCCGGTATTCGGAGAACCCGACTATCCCGAAGAGATCCGGCTCAAGCACCGGTACCTGGACCTGCGGCGCGAGACCCTGCATCGCAACATCGTCCTGCGCTCGAAGGTCATCCACTCGATCCGCAACCGGATGATCGGCCAGGGCTTCCTTGAGTACCAGACCCCGATCCTGACGGCCTCGTCGCCGGAAGGCGCCCGGGACTTCCTGGTCCCCTCGCGGGTGCATCCCGGGACCTTCTACGCCCTTCCGCAGTCACCCCAGCAGTTCAAGCAGCTGCTGATGGTGTCGGGCTTCGACCGCTATTTCCAGATCGCCCCCTGTTTCCGGGACGAAGACCTGCGCGCCGACCGCAGCCTGGAGTTCTACCAGCTCGACGTCGAGATGAGCTTCGTGACCCAGGAGGACGTCTTCGCCGCCATGGAGCCCGTCCTGCACGGGGTCTTCGAGGAGTTCGCCGGGGGCAAGACGGTCACCCCCTATCCCTTCCCGCGCATCCCTTACCGGGAGGCCATGCAGAAGTACGGCTCCGACAAGCCGGACCTGCGCAACCCCCTGGTCATGCAGGACGTGTCCGAGCCCTTCCGGGGCGGTGGCTTTGGCGTCTTCGCCCGCATGCTGGAGAGCCCGAAGGCCGCCATCTGGGCCATCCCGGCACCGGGCGGCGGCAGCCGGGCCTTCTGTGACCGCATGAACAGCTGGGCCCAGTCCGAGGGCCAGCCCGGCCTGGGCTATATTTTCTGGCGCGAGGGCGAGGAGGGCGGCGCAGGGCCGATCGCCAAGAACCTCGGGCCGGAGCGTACCGAGGCGATCCGCGAACAGCTGGGCCTGAAGGTGGGCGATGCCGCCTTCTTCGTCGGCGGCGATCCCAAGGTCTTCACCAAGTTCGCGGGCCTGGCCCGCACCCGGGTCGGGACCGAACTGGGCCTGGTGGCCGAGAACTGCTTCGAGTTCGTCTGGATCGTCGACTTCCCCATGTACGATCTGAACGAGGAGACGGGGCTGGTGGACTTCTTCCACAACCCCTTCTCCATGCCTGCAGGCGAGATGGAGGCGCTGAACACCCGCGATCCGCTGGACATCCTGGCCTACCAGTACGACATCGTCTGCAATGGCTACGAGCTCTGCTCGGGCGCCATCCGGAACCACCGGGCGGACGTCATGCTGCGGGCCTTCGAGATCGTCGGCATGGGCGCTGAGGACGTGGAAAGCGCCTTCGGCGGCATGCTCAACGCCTTCCGCTACGGCGCGCCGCCGCACGGGGGCCTGGCGCCCGGCATCGACCGGATCGTCATGCTGCTGGCCGGCCAGACGGCCATCCGCGAGGTCATCGCCTTCCCGATGAACCAGCAGGGCCAGGACCTGCTGATGAGCGCGCCGTCGGGGGTGGACGAGCGTCAGCTCAAGGAACTGCACATCCGCACGGCCCTGCCGCTCAAGGCCTAGACCCCGGGGTCAGCGGGGCGAGGCGCCACCGGCACAGGCCCTGAGGACCATGCCCCTGGGCAGTTTGACGGCGCCCTGGGCGCAGGCGGCATCAAGCTGTTCCTGCCTGAGGTTCCGCGCGCCGCTCAGGTCGACGCCCGAAAAGACCACGCCCCTGAGGCTGGCCCCTTCCAGATCGCTGCCGGTGAAGCTGACGCCCCGGATCCAGGCGCTGTCCAGACGGACTTCCCTGAGGCGTGCGCCCTCGAAGTCAGCGCCGGTGATGTTTGCACCGGTCAGGTCGCTACGGGAGAGGTCAGACCGGCTGAAGTCCGCGCCGGTCAGGCTGGCGTCCCTGAGATCGGCGCCGATCAGGACCGACCCCGAGAAATCCGCCCCCAGGAATTGGGGCCCCGAAAGCTGCCGTCCCGAAAGGTCACATCGGACGCAGGCACCGCCGAAGCTGACCATCCGGGGGATGTCGCGTTCGGGAACCACGGTCAGGGCCTGGGCCGCCATGGGCGCCACGAGGAGGCCGCCGGCGAGGACCGGGCAAAGCCTTCTGAAAACGACACCAAGCACAT
>CAMAOY010000035.1 GCA_945859865.1 Phenylobacterium deserti | reverse complement strand
GGCCTCGGCGCCGAAGCTGCGCACAGCGGCATTGCCCGAGATCGAGTCCGCCAGGGCGCCGCCGAGCCGGGTGTCCAGCAACACCGAGCGCTGGTTCAGGGGGCGGGCGAAGCGGGAGATCAGGAACAGGTTGGAGCCGATGAACAGGGCGACAGCGAAAAGGGAGAACAAGCCGACCATGGGCCAACGCAGGATCATCATGACCGACAAGCCCACCAGGACCAGCAGGGCCGGGCCGATCCACATGATCACGGCGTCGGAGACCTGGTCGTAGGCCCACATGGCGCGGCTGAGCTTGCGCACGGTCGCGCCTGCGAAGGCGTCGGCGTGCCAGTCGGCGGAGTAGGCCTGGACCCGGGCGAAACCGGCGTCGGTCATATCCTTCATGTTGAAGGCCGCAAGCTGGCACCAGGGCTTGTCGCGGATGTTCCGCACCAGGGCCAGGGTCACCCCCAGCCCGATGAAGATCGCCCACCACCGCCAGGCGTCCGGTGCCAGGGCGGGGCCCTGGATCAGGGTGTCCACCATCCGCCCTGCCGCCCAGGGCATGGCCATATCCAGGCCGATCGAGACCAGGCAGAAGGTCACGACCCAGGCCAGCCGCCAGGGGTGGCGCAGCCAGAGGCTGGCAATGAAGCCCAGAACCTGGAGGTTGGTCAGGGCGCGCTCCCGCGGAGCTTCGTCCTCGTCTTCGTAATGTTCGGTCATGTGTTCAGCAGGGTTGGCCCGGCCCGGGTTACAGGCGGGGCGACTTCAGGAAGGTGTCGGCGGCGGTCGGTCAGGACGAGGCGTCAGCCCCGAAGTCGATCCTGGATGCCGAGGGCGGCGGCGAAGAACTCTGTCATTTCGGCCCCCCTTTCCTGTTGCTGAGAGAAGAGGTTTCATGCCCCCGCGGAAACCTGAGGTCAACCCGCTGGCGGGTGGTCCTTTTCGACTGATGCGGCCCGGTCACAGTCTGGTAGAAGCACAGGCATGCCTGAGACGCCGAAGTCCGAAATCCTTCCTGACGCCCGGCCCGACAACTGGGTCGACCGGTTCGCCCCGGAGGGCCTGAGGCCCTGGCTGAAGCTGGGCCGGTTCGACCGCCCCACCGGGATCTGGCTGCTGATGCTCCCGGGCTGGCAGGGGGTCGCCCTGGCGACGTCCATGGCAGGCCGCTGGCCGGACCTGCTCCTGCTGGCCAAGATCTTCGCTGGAGCAGCCCTGATGCGGGCGGCGGGGTGCGCTTACAACGACATCGTCGACAGGGACCTGGATGCCAAGGTCGCCCGCACGGCGGGCCGTCCCGTCGCCTCGGGACGGATTTCCGTGCAGCAGGCCGTAGCCTTTCTGGTCGTCTGCAGCCTGGCGGCGGCGGCCATACTCTTCACCCTCCCGCCCCTGGCCATCGGCCTGGGGATGGGCTCCCTGCTGCTCGTGGCGGCCTATCCCTTCATGAAGCGGATCACCTGGTGGCCCCAGGCCTGGCTGGGCCTGACCTTCAACTGGGGTGCCCTCCTGGGCTTTGCGGCGGTGACGGGCGAGATCGGGCTCCCCGCCATCCTCCTCTATCTCGGCGGGGTCTTCTGGACCCTGGGCTACGACACCATCTATGCCGTCCAGGACATGGAGGATGACGCCCTGGCCGGGATTCGCTCCTCGGCCCGCCGGCTGGGCCCGTCCGCCCCCAAGGCGGTCCTCGGCGTCTACGTCCTGGCCTTCCTCCTGGCCCTGGCCTGCGCCTTCACGGCCCGCCTGGGGCCCCTCTTCCCGCCCCTGGCCGCGGGCTACGGCCTGCACCTGTCCCGACAGGCTGCACGCCTGGACATGGGCGACCCCGCCGGCGCCCTCGCTCTCTTCCGGTCCAACGCCCTGGCGGGCCTTGTCCTGTTTGCGGCCCTCGCCGCCGGGCAGTTCGGGCAGGGGCTCTGGGGCGGAGGGGGCTTGTAGAGCGGCGGTCGGGACACGATAGTCTCTCCCAACTGCCAAGGAGGCTGACATGGCCGATGACGCCCTTCCGACCATCCTTCAGCTGACGCCCATGGATGACGACTACCGCCGGGACCCGGCCAGCGTCCTGGCCCGGCTCCGCAGCGCCTGCCCCGTCCACCACGACGCCTTCAGCGGGGCCACCTTCGTGTCCCGCTATTCCGACGTCCGGGGCGTGGCCACGGACCTGACACTGTGGCGGGACCCCCTGCTCGCGGATCCGGATAGCCGGCGCCTGCAGCGGTTTGCTCCGCCCGACCCAAGCCTGCCGCGCAGCGAGACCTCCAGCATACTGACCCTGGACGACCCGGACCATGCCCGCATCCGAGGGCCCCTGTCCCGCGCCCTCTACGCCCGGGTGGCCCGCTTCCGGCCTGAGGTCGAGCGCATCGTCGACGAGGCCCTCGACCGGATCGGCGACCGGGCCGAGTTCGACCTGATGGACCTGTTCTGCGTACCGATCCCGATCGACGTGATCGCCTCGATCCTGGGCGTGCCCCATGACCAACTCGAGGCCTTCCGAGACTGGTCCGAGGGCCTGATCCAGGGGCTCAACCCTTTCCGGAACCCTGACCAGACCACCCACATGGAGCGGTCCAGCTTCGCCCTCACAGCCTATTTCGCCGAAGCCATCGCCGACCGGCGCGCCCATCCCCGCGATGACCTCATCTCGGATATGGTCCGCCTGCAGGGCGAAGGAACGCCGATCAGCGACACCGAGCTGCGCATCAACCTCACAGCCCTGCTGGTGGGCGGCAACCTGACCACCACTGACCTGATCGGCAATGGCGCACGCCTTCTCATGCTCAACCCTTCGGAGAAGGCCAAGCTGATGGCCGACCCGGGCCTGGCCTCCGCCCTGGTGGAGGAAGTCCTGCGCTTCGACCCTCCGGTCGACGCCACCTCAAGGATCGCCTCCCGGGACCTGGAGATCAGCGGCTGCCCGATCTCGAAGACGCGCAGCGTCAACCTGCTCCTGAGGGGGGCCAACCGGGACCCTGAAGTCTTCGAGGACCCCGACGCCTTCGACATCACCCGCAAGAAGGTCCCCCACATGTCCTTCGGCGGCGGCGCCCACATCTGCATCGGCGCGCCCCTGGCCCGGCTGGAGGCCCAGGTGGCTCTGCCGCGCCTCTTCTCCCGATATCCCGACCTGAGGCTGGCGGATCCCGATGCCGAGCCCGCCTGGCGCAGACTGCCCTTCTTCCGGGGCCTGGAGATCCTTCCCGTGCGGACAGGGGCCTGATTTCAGCCTCAAAACCTGTTATCCGGTCGTCATCACGTTTAACCAAGACCCCAGACCCACACTCAAAAGACCCACACGCAAAAGGAGAAAAACCATGCGCAAGGTTCTCGCCCTCGCGGCCTGCCTGCTCGGGGCCGTCGCCCTCACCGCCTGCACCACCGTCGACGCCACGACCGGCGAGACGGTTAAGAGCAACACCAAGACCGGCGCCCTGACCGGGGCCCTCGCCGGTGCCGCCCTCGGCTATCTGACCAACACCAACAACAGCGACCAGGGCCGCAAGAACGCCATGATCGGGGCCGGTATCGGTGCCCTCACCGGCTCAGCAGTCGGCAATTACATGGACAAGCAGCAGGCCGAACTGCGCCGCGAACTGGCCGGCACGGGCGTCGAGGTCGATCGGCAGGGCGAGAACATCGTCCTCCAGATGCCCGGCGATGTGACCTTCGACACCAGCCGCGCCGAGATCAAGCCGCAGTTCTACACCGTCCTGAATGACGTCGCCGGGACCCTGAACAAGTATCCGCAGACCACGGTCGACGTGGTCGGCCACGCCGACTCCACCGGTGCCGCTGAAATGAACCAGAGCCTATCCGAGCGCCGCGCCGGTGCCGTCGCCGAATACCTGGTCACGGCCGGTGGGGTGATGCGCGAGCGTCTGGGCGTCGCCGGCAAGGGCTCGTCTGCCCCGATCGCCGACAATGCCACCCCCGATGGCCGGGCCAAGAACCGGCGCGTCGAGATCGTCCTGAAGCCGATCACCAGCTGATCGGGACCGGCGACCCGTGCCCGCCGCTGCGCGCGTTGATCCGCGGACCTTCTTCAGCCCGTCGGAGTGGGCGCCCCTGGCGCGCCGCTCCCGCTGGAAGGGTCTGGCCCTCCTGGCTCATGCCTGGGGTGTGATCTTCGCCGCGGCGGCGATGGCCGTGGTCTGGCCCCTGACCCTGCCCCTCGCCGTCGTCCTGATCGGCGGCCGGCAGCTGGGCCTCTCGATCCTGATGCACGACGCCGCCCATGGCGCCCTGCATCCAAACCTGAAGGTCAACGACCTGGCGGGCGAGTGGCTGACAGGTGGGGGGCTGGCCCGCTACCGCGCCTACCATCTCGGCCACCACAGGTTCGCACAACAGGACGAAGACCCCGACATCGGCCTGTCGGCACCTTTCCCGATCACCCGCACGTCCCTTCGGCGGAAGATGATCCGGGACCTCACCGGACAGACCTTCTTCAAGCAGAGGTTCGGCGACCTCATGAATCGGCTGAAGACGCGCTCACCCGGCCAGCCCCTCCTGCCCATCCTGGCCGAGGAGGTCCGCCGCAAGCGCCGCTGGCTTTTGGGCGGCGTCGTGATCACCCTGGTCGGTGGGGCCTTCGGGGTCTGGTGGGCCTGGCCGGTCTTCTGGGTCCTGCCCCAGGCGACCTGGTTCCCGGTCATCACCCGCCTGCGCAACATTGCCGAGCACGCCTGTATCGCCCGGGGCGAACCCGATCCGCTGCGGCAGGCGCGCACCACCCGGGCCGGCTGGATCGCCCGCTCGGCGCTCGCCCCCTACTGGGTGAACTACCACTGCGAACACCACATGTTCATGCACCTGCCCTGCTACAACCTGCCCAAGGTGCACAGACTGCTGGCCCGCAAGGGCATGCTGGACAGGATGCTCTACGAGCCCGGCGGCTATCCGGTGGTCCTGGACCGCGCCACCGGCCGCCGCCAGACCCCGGCCGCAGCTGCTGCCGCAGGATGATCGGACGCGATCCGGAAAGTCGGCGCGCCTTCATCCTCGAACACACCCGGCTACAGTCGCCGCCGCACACTCCCGAGCTCCGCCTCCACCTCGCCGACGAGATCACCCCGATCTGGCGCATGACCGAGGAGGCCCTGCAGGAGATCGGCCTGCCGCCGCCCTTCTGGGCCTTCGCCTGGGCCGGGGGGCAGGCCCTGGCACGCTACATTCTGGATACGCCCGGGACCGTCGCCGGCCTGCGGGTGGTGGACTTCGCGTCCGGGTCGGGGATCGTCGCCATCGCCGCTGCCCGGTCCGGCGCCCGCCAGGTGCTGGCGGCGGACATCGATGGCTTCTGCGGTGCCGCCCTGGCCCTGAACCTGGAGGCCAACGGCGTGTCCGCAGACTTCACCGACCAGGACCTGCTGGACCTGCCCCCGCCAGAAGCCGACGTCATCCTGGCGGGGGACATCTGCTACGAGAAGCCCCTCGCCGAGCGGGTCATGACCTGGCTGGAGGCGGGCGCCCGACGGGGCGCCCGGGTGCTTATCGGCGATCCAGGGCGGTCCTACTTCCCGAGGGAGGGCCTGGTCAGGCTGGCGGAATACCAGGTGCCTACCACCCGCGATCTCGAGGACATGGAGGTCAAGCGGACAGCCGTCTGGACATTCCCTCCCGGCTGATCCAATGTGAACATAAAAGGAACATCTCGAAAGGATCGCACCCATGAACCTCCCCATTGTGGGCCCGGTCGAGCGCTGGGGGCGGCGCGCTCCAGACGCCCGCACTCCGGACGCCCGCACTCCGGACGCCAGCACTCCGGACACCCGGCCGCAGTCGCTCCTGCGCCATCTCGTGTCCCTGGTCGCGGCCGGGCTCCTGGGCCTTGCCGGACCCGCCGCCGCCGCGGAACCGCCTACCCTGTCGATCTACGCCGAGCCGGCGCCGCCCGAGGTCCGAGACCGCCCCCTGGAGCCCGGCCTGGCCAGCCAGACCCTGGGCCTCGCCCGGATCGCCTCGGGGCTCCGGCACGGCGCCCCCTACGCCATTCTGATGTGGGGCCGGAATTGCCCCGTCGAGAGCCTTGTCGCCTGGGATGAAGCCAGTGACGCCTTCGAGAAGAGCGATGTCGACGACCGGATCTTCCATGAGACCCTCTCTGGACTGGGCTTCCGTGTCGCGGGGGACCCCACAGACCTCTTCCGCGACGCCGATGCCCCAGAGGGCGACCTGCAGGTCGGGGCCTTGATCACCGACTACACCCTGGCCGTCTGCGCAGGTTTCTTCCCGGGCGAGAAGAAGCTGGAGATCGAGAAGGCCCGGGGCGCCGGGCGGGGCCAGATGACCGTCGACTGGCAGATCCACGCCCCCGCCCTGTCCCGTACCCTCGTCCGGGTCCGCACCACCGTCCGGGTCGAGGTCAACGACCCCGTGATCAACACCCCCGAGGCCATCTACCAGGCCCTCCTGAAGGACAGCCTGCGCGCCCTCGCCGCAGATGACGGCTTCCGCAAAGCGGTCACTACGCCCATCCGGGCCGCCTCCGGACTGGTGGAGCCCCCCGTCTCCGACCCGATCCGCCTCTCCGGCGCGCGGACCCCGGCTAAGGTACCCGACGCCCAACAGGCCGTGGCGGCTGTGCTCACAGGCGCCAGCCTCGGCAGCGCCTTCCTGGTTTCAGAGCAGGGTTATCTTCTGACCAACCGCCATGTGGTCGGCTCGACACGTATGCTCAAGATCCGCTGGTCGGACGGAACGGAAAGCGTTGGCGAGGTGATCCGGTCGGATCCCGGCCGGGATGTGGCCCTGATCCGGACCGAGCCGCGCCCCGGACCGGTCTTCAGGCTCAGGACCGCACCGGTCCGCCAGGGCGAGACCGTCTATGCCATCGGCACGCCTATGGAGACCCGCCTCCAGGGGACCCTGACCCGGGGGGTCATTTCGGCCACCCGGACCCTCGAGGGCTACCGATACATCCAGAGCGATGTGTCGGTGAATCCGGGGAATAGCGGCGGCCCCTTGCTGGACGACGCCGGTCAGGTCGTCGCCATGACCGTGTCGCGCTACTCGCGCAATCCGGCAGAGTCCGTGCAGGGGCTGAACTTCTTCATCCCCATCGACGACGCCCTGCGATTTTTGGCGCTGACCCTCGAGCCACGGTAGGGCACTGTCTCTTCGCGCTGGCCCGTCTCCGCTGGCACAGAGCCCCGGAGCCCATCCATGCTGCGCAGAACCGTCCTCGCCGCCCTGCCCGCCGCCGCTGCAGGGTCAGCGCTTGCGCAGAGCCGCGAGGCCAATCCGAACCGGAACCGGCCGGATGTCGGCCCCGGGGACCGCATCGACGGCGCCAACTTCGCCAGTCGCAGCGCCGCCTGGGGGGTTCACGGTGCCGCCGCCACAGCCCATCCCCTCGCCACCCAGACGGCCATCGACATTCTGAAGCGCGGGGGCTCGGCGGTTGACGCAGCCATCGCGGCCAACGCCGTCCTGGGCTTCGTCGAACCGATTGCCTGCGGGATCGGCGGCGACGCCTTCGCCATGCTCTGGGACCCCCGGACCCGGCGCGTAGAAGGGCTGAATGGTTCCGGGCGCAGCCCAGCGGGCCTCAGCCTGAAGACCGTGCGCGCCCGCTCGGTCAAGGGACTGATCCCGTCTTTCGGCGCCGTATCCGTCAGCGTCCCGGGTGCCGTGGACGCCTGGTGGACCCTCCACCAGAGATACGGGAAACTGCCCTGGAAAGACCTTCTCGCCCCGGCCGCAACCCTGGCGCGCGAGGGTGCCCCGGTCAGCCAGAATGTCGCCTACTATCTGGCGAGGTCCCTGCGGAGCTTCACCCGTCCGGGGTCGGGGATCGAGGAAGTCGATAACTTCCGGCGCGTCTGGGCCGCCGGGGGCAGGACCCCCGCAGAGGGCGAGATCTTCGCCAATCCCGACCTGGCCCGCACCTATGACCTGATCGCCGCCGGGGGGCGGGACGCCTTCTACCAGGGCGAGATCGCGGAGCGCATTGAACGGTACTTCCGCAGGATCGGCGGCTGGATGACCCGCGCCGACCTGTCTGCCCACCACGCCCGCTGGGATCCACCCCGGACGGCGCGCTACCGGGATGTCGACGTCTACGGCCTTTCGCCGAACAGCCAGGGCCTTGCCACCCTGCAGATGCTCAACATCCTCGATAGCTTCGACATCTCTGGAATGGGCTTCCAGTCGGCCCAGGCCATCCATCACGCCGTCGAGGCCAAGCGGCTCGCCTACGAGGATCGGGCCCGCTATTACGTCGATCCTGACTTCGCCCGTGTCCCGACCGACTGGCTCCTGTCCAGGGCGTATGCCGCCGAGCGCGCCAGCAGGATCCGGCCGGACTCCATCCTTACGGACCTTCGTCCCGGTCAGGCGCCGTCGCGGGGTGACACCACCTACTTCTGCACGGCGGACGCCGAGGGCATGATGGTTTCCTTCATCCAGTCCAACTATCGCGGCATGGGATCGGGCCTGTCACCGGACGGCCTGGGCTTCATGCTCCAGAACCGGGGTGAGCTCTTCGCCCTGCAGGACGGGCATCCCAACCTCTATGCCCCCGGCAAGCGCCCCTTCCAGACCATTATTCCCGGGTTTGCGGTCCGGGACGGTGAACCCTGGCTGGCCTTTGGCGTCATGGGCGGCGACATGCAGCCCCAGGGCCAGGTCCAGGTTCTGTCGAACATGGTCGACTTCGGACTGGGGGTGCAGGAGGCCGGGGATTCCCCCCGCTGGCACCATGAGGGCTCTCCAGAGCCTACCGGGGAGGCGGCCAGCCCCGGCGCGGGCCTCCTGCGGCTCGAGTCCGGGGTCCCCAAAGCCACCCGCGCCGCCCTGGCAGCCCTCGGCTGGCCGATCGGCGAGAGTGATGGCGGGTTTGGAGGCTACCAGGCCATCCAGCGCTTCCCGGGGCGCTATGCGGCCGCAACGGAGATGCGGAAGGACGGCGTCGCCCTGGGGTGGTGACGTCCCCCCCGGACCTAGTACTCATCTTCCATCAGCGAACGGAACTGCTCGAAGATCTCGGCGGCACGGGCTTCCCCTGCCAGGGTCGAAGCGCCCTCGGCGGCCTCTTCGGCCCCGGGCGCGGGTGGCGGCGAGGGCACCGGGCCCAGCCGGCCGACGGCCAGTCCGTTCTGGACGAGGACAAGCACCTCACCCGCCTCCAGTCCCGCCAGGAGCTGGGCCACCCGGGGCGGAAGATCGTCAAGGTCGAGTTGCTTCATGGAAGTCTACTTTAGAGCGCCGGCGGCGGCGGGCAAGTCGCCTGGATCGCCGGCCCAGGCCGCAGATCGACGCCGCCCATGGACGGCGGGGCCCCGACAGGCGACAAGTAGGGACAGGCAACCCGGAGACCCTGCCCATGGACCTGATCCCGGCTGGCCACGCCCTGGCGCTCTGGAGCGCCCTTCACCTCCTCCTGCTCCTCGGACTGTCCCTGCTGGTGGTTCGCCAGAGGCGTCGCCACGGGGTTGCCCTGGGGGATGGGGGCGTCGCCGAGCTGGCCTGCGCCATCCGCGTCTTTGGAAACGCCTCGGAATACATTCCCATGGGCCTTGTGGGCCTGACCTCACTGACCCTCGCCGGCGCGCCGGGCCTGGCCGTGCACATCGGCGGGCTCGTCCTTTTTGCCGGACGCTTGGCCCACGCCATCGGCCTGTCCCGCTCGGGCGAGGCCTCGCCCCTGAGGGCTTCGGGCGTTGCAGCCACATGGGCGGCCTATATCTTCCTCGCCGCGGCCCTGCTGTTCTACGCCCTGCCGTGAAGTCGCGCTCCCGGCTTGCCCCGGGGACGATGGACGGCCATATCCGGGTCATGATGTCCCAACTCGCCGCTGATCTTGTCTCCGCCGCCTTGAAGGCGGGTGCCGACGCCGCCGAAGCCATTGACGCTGAACACCAGGCCCTTTCGGTCAACGTCCGGTACGGGGCCCTGGAGGAGGTCGAGCGCGAAGAGGCCCGGGACCTCAGCCTCAGGGTCTTCGTCGGCCGCCGCCAGGCCACGGTGTCGGGATCGGACATCTCGCCCGAGGGCTGCAACCGGCTTGTTGAGCGGGCCGTGGCCATGGCGCGCATGGCGCCGGAAGATCCCTGGGCGGGCCTGGTCGATCCCGACGGGCAGGCCCGGGCCCCACACCCGGCCCTGGACCTCTTCGATCCCGCCGAGCCAGATCCGGAGACCCTCGAGGGGCTGGCCCGGGAGGCCGAGGCCGCCGCCCTGGACATGCCGCGCATCGCCAACTCCGAAGGCGGGTCGGCGTCGTCCTCCCGGTCGGTCTGGCGCCTCGCCACCTCGAACGGCTTCTTCGGCGAGCACAGGGCCACGGGCTTCCACGTCGGCGCCTCTGTGATCGCCGGCGACGGCGAGGGCATGGAAGGCGGATACGACGGCCTGTCCCGCCGGTGGTTTTCTGACCTGCCGGCACCGCACGAGGTCGGCCGCGAAGCGGCGCGGCGGGCGGCGGGGCGGCTGGGCGCGCGCAAGATCGCGTCGACGACGGCGCCGGTGATCTTCGAGAACCGGATCGCCACGGCCCTGATTGGTCCCCTGCTCGGCGCGATCAGCGGTCCCTCCGTGGCGCGGGGAGTCTCCTTCCTCAAGGACCGGCTGGGCCAAGCGGTCTTCTCCGCCGATGTCACCCTGGTGGATGACCCCCACCTCGCCAGGGGCCTGGGCTCTGCGCCCTTCGATGACGAAGGCGCCGTCAACCAGCGCATGGCCCTGATCGAGGCCGGCGTCCTGACCACCTGGCTGCACAACGTCGCCTCGGCGCGCCAGCTGGGTATGGCCCTGACCGGCCATGCCTCCCGGGGCAGCGCCGGACCCTCGGGCGTCGGCACCAGCAACCTGACCCTGCAACCGGGAACCCAGGACCTGGCGGGCCTGATGTCCGGCGCCGGTGCTGGCCTGCTGGTGACCTCGATGTTCGGCCCTTCGCTCAACGCCAACACCGGCGACTGGTCCGTGGGGTGCTCAGGCTTCTGGTTCGAGAACGGGGAGATCGCCTACCCGGTCTCCGAGATCACCGTTGCCGGAAGCCTGCCCGATATCTACGCCCGACTGGTGCCGGGCGCGGACCTCGAGAACCGGGGCTCGGCGAATTCGCCCTCACTGCTGGTCGACGGCCTGGCCATCGCCGGCAAGTAGATCCGGCCTCCCGACCGTCCGGGGATGCGACGGCTACCGGAGGCCCGATTTGGGGTCGCCAGGGGCCTGCACGCCCCGAAAACAGACAAAACCCATTGATCCTTAACCTCGGCTAGCCTATCGCGCCCGAGAAGAACGGGATCCAGGAGCGACCGAATTGTCCCAGCACCAGCTACTTCACCTCGTCATCGGCGGAGAACTCGTCGACGTGGACACGGTCGAGTTCCGCGACCTGAGCAAGATCGACCTCGTCGGTGCCTATGCCAGCTACCAGGAGGCGGTCGACGCCTGGCGGGCCAAGGCGCAATCGACGGTGGACAACGCCCACATGCGCTACTTCGTCATCCACGCCCACAAGCTGCTGGACCCCGACGAAGACGATCACGCCCACTGAGCTATTCGCGGCGCAGCAGGCCTTCGGTCAGCAGTCGGCCCCACATGTTGGAGCGGAAGTCGGCCTTGATGGCGGCGGGGTCGTAGGCGGGGCTGTCGACCCATTCCAGGAAGGTCTGGCCTGCCGGCTCGCCCTCGGCGAGGTAGCGCTCGAAGGTGTAGTCCAGCACCCCGGTCTTTCCCGCCTTTACGTGCAGGTACTTAAGGCTCAGCTGGTCCAGGGCCTGGCGGATCGGCACACCTTTGCGGAAGTGCAGGTAGAGAACGCTCATGATGCCCGCCCGGTCAGCGCCCGACTTGCAGTGCATCAGGGCGGGATACTCGAGGGTCTCGAACAGGGCCTTGGCACCCTGCACCCTTGCCCGGCTGGGGACTTCCCGGGAGGTGATGGTAAAGTCCACGAGGTTGAGGCCCAGTCGCGCGCAGGCTTCGGTCTCCAGGGCGTAGAAGCTGGCGTCAAAGCCGCCTCTGAGGTTCACCACCGTGCGGATCCCACGGGCCTTCCAGTCTTCGAGCTGGAAGGGCCAGGGCTGGTTGGCGCGGTATAGCTCTTCGGAGACGGCGTGGGCGTTGGAGAACCTTAGCCTCAGGAAGGCATGGTCCTTGAGCAGGTAGTCGATGTAGGTCCTGCGCCGCCCCTCCGGCGTCGTGAGGTCGAAATCCGCCAAGTCGGGGCTCCTGAAGACTAGGCTCCTATCTAGGGCGCCGGTGCCGCAGAGCAAAGCCCGCGACCGCCCGGCCCCGGCCGGCATCTTGACTTCCCCTGCCTGAGGGCCGACGCCAGCGCAATGAGCGCCCCGGCGGAACCGAAGACTCTCTCCAGCCGCGACATCCTCGCGCGGACCTGGCGCGTCTACCTGGCGCCCCGGTGGCCGGGTCTCCTGCTCGCAGCCCTTGCGGCCGTGGTGGTGGCCGCATTCAGCGCCCAGCTTGTCCAGATCCTCGAGCCCGCCATCAATGACCTCCTGGGCAAGCCCAAGCCAGGCGCCCTGCTGGTCATTCCCCTGACCATCGGCGGCCTCGCCATCGGCCGGGGCCTGGCCCAGGTGCTCCAGGCCACCCTGGTGAACCGGATCGGAAACGCGGTGGTGGGCGATGTCCAGGTCCAGCTCTTCGGGCGCCTGGTGCGGGCCGACCTGGCCCGGCTCCGGTCGCAGCACTCGGGCACCTTTGTCTCATCTGTTTTGTATGACGCGGGCCTGATCCGGGAGGCCGCCACAGCCGGCCTGATCAACTACACCCAGCACGCCCTTACCGTTGTGGGAGCGATCAGCGTGATGGTCTCCAACGACCTCGTCCTGTCCCTGGCCCTGATCCTGGCGGTGCCCGTCGCCAGCCTGATCATGCGGCGCTACGCCAAGCGATCGTCCCGGGCCGCCCAAGGCGCCATGGCCGAGACCTCGGCCCTGTCCACGGCGGTGATGGAGAGCCTCGACGGCGTCCGGGTGGTCAAGATCGAGAACCGGGAAGCCTTCGAGGAGGCCCGGGTCGCAGACGTGGTACACCGCCGCCAGGCCTTCCTGATCCGGGGCGCCAACGCCAGAGCCCGCGCAGCGCCGGCCACCGAGACCCTGATGACCCTGATCACCGCTGCGGTGATCGCCTGGGCCGGCCTGCGGTCTCAGGGAGGCGGAATGAACCCCGGCGCCTTCGTCGCCTTCATCGGCGCCCTGGCCCTGGCGTCGCAGTCCCTGCGCCAGCTGGCCAACCTGCAGACAGTCTTCGCCGAGGGCCTGTCTGCCGCAAGGCGGCTCTACGCCGCCCTGGACGTGGAGCCCGAGGTTGGCGACCGGCCGGGCGCCCTCGAAACCCCCCGGGGCGAGGGCCGCGTGGCCTTCGAGGACGTCCGCTTCGCCTACGGCGAGGGCCCCGAAGTCCTGTCGGGCGTCAGCCTGGCCGTGAAGCGCGGGGAGATCGTGGCCCTGGTCGGCCCCTCCGGCGGGGGAAAGTCGACCCTCCTGAACCTGATCCCGCGCTTCTACGACGTGACCGGGGGACGGGTGACCCTGGATGGCCGGGACGTCCGCGACCTGACCCTCACCTCCCTGCGCCAGCGCATCGCCCTCGTCACCCAGGAGCCCTTCCTCTTCGACGATACCCTGAGGGCGAATATCGCCTATGCCCGGCCCGAAGCCTCCCAGGAAGAGATCGAGGCCGCCGCCCGGGCCGCTGCTGCGCACGACTTCATCCTGGCCCTACCCGAGGGCTACGACACCCAGGCCGGGGAGGCCGGGCTGAGACTGTCCGGCGGGCAGAGGCAGCGCATCGCTATTGCCCGGGCCTTCCTGAAGGATGCGCCCATCCTCCTCCTCGACGAGGCCACCAGCGCCCTCGATGCCGAGAGCGAGGCCCAGGTCCAGGCGGCACTGTCCCGGCTGATGGAGGGCCGCACCACCCTGCTCATCGCCCACAGGCTTTCGACCGTCCGCAACGCGGACCGGATCTATGTCCTGGACCAGGGGCGGATCGTCGAGGCCGGTGCGCACGACGACCTCGTCGCCGCCGGCGGCCTCTATGCCCGCCTCGCCGGTGCCCCCGACCTGGAGACGGCGACGTGAAGGGTTTTCTTCGGCGGGGCTGGGTGCAGGCGGCGCTCGGCCGGATCCTGGCGGGCTATCTGATCCTCATCCGCCGCACGACCCGCTGGCGACACGAGGGCCTGGAGGGCCTGGAGCCCATGTTCGCCTCCGGCCAGGGCGCCATCGGCCTGTTCTGGCATGGCCGGATTCCCATCTGCCTGGGCATGGCCGAGACCTGGTGGCGCAAGGCGAGCCGACGCTGCCTGGTCTCGCCCTCCTCAGATGGCGAGTTCGTGGCCCTGGCCCTGGACTATTCAGGGTTTCCAGCCATCCGGATGTCGACCGCCAAGAAGGGCGACTCGGCCAAGGCCCGGGCGGCCGTCGCCGCCTTCCGGGAGGCCGTGCAGCATGTCGCTGCGGGCGGGGTCCTGATCATCACGCCGGACGGGCCGCGGGGTCCGAACGAGGAGATTGCGCCAGGCGCCCTGCAGATTGCACGCCGGACCGGCGCTCCGGTCTTTCTGACAGGCCTGGCCGTCGCCCCCTCCCGGCGCCTGGCCTCCTTGTGGGACCGGGTCCTGATCGCTGCGCCCTTCGGCCGGGGCGTCTGCATCTGGGAGGGGCCCTTCCACGTCCCGCCGGACGCAGACGAGGCCCTCATCGACATCCTGCGCCTGGACTGGTCCGCCCGCATGGCGGCCTCGAGCCGACGCGCCGAGGCGGAACTGGGCCTGCGACCGGTTGATCCGCCGCCGGGCGGGTGAGAGACAGGGGCCATGTCTGCTTCCCGAGATCGCCCGACCGCCTCCGGGCCCCACCCTGCTCATGACCATGGACATGGACATGGGCACACGCATGGTCATGGGGGCCATGGAGGGCATGGGCATCACCACGCCCCCGCCGACTTCGGGCGCGCCTTCGCCATCGGGATCGTCCTCAACGCCGGTTTTGTCGCGGTGGAGGCGGGGGTCGGCCTTGCCACAGGCTCCCTCGCCCTCCTGGCGGACGCCGGGCACAATGCGGCCGACGTCCTCTCGCTGATCCTCGCCTGGGCGGCGACCCTCCTGGCCCGTCGCGGCCCCAAGGGTCGGCATACCTACGGCATGGGCAAGGCCACCATCATGGCCTCGGTGACCAATGGCGTCCTGCTGGTCGCCGCAGTCGGTGCCATCGGCTGGGAGGCTGTGCAGAGGCTCCATTCCCCAGGCGCAGTAGTGGCCGGACCGGTCATGATCACGGCGGCTATCGGCGTGGTCATCAATACCGCCACGGCACTCCTGTTCCTGCGCGGCCAGCATGACCTGAACGTGAGGGGCGCCTTTCTCCACATGCTGGCCGACGCCGGGGTCTCGGCTGCCGTAGTGATCGCCGCCGGCCTGATGTTGCTCACCGGGGGACTGCAGTGGCTCGACCCCGTCCTCAGCCTGGGAATCGTCGCTGTGATCCTCTTCGGGGCCTGGGGCCTGCTGAAGGAGTCCGCGGCCATGGCCATGGATGCCGCCCCACCGGGCATAGATCCAGCCGAGGTCCGGGCCTTCCTGGCCTCACGGCAGGGGGTCGCCGAAGTCCATGACCTCCACATCTGGTCCCTGTCGACGACCCGGGTCGCCCTGACTGCCCACCTGGTCCGCCCCGCGGGAGGAGATCCGGACGCCTTCCTGTCCGAGACCAGCCAGGCCCTCGCCGGGACCTTCGGGATCCATCACGCCACCCTGCAGGTCGAGACCGGCGCCCTGGACTGCCACCTGGCGCCGGACGAGGTCGTGTGACCCTTCCCCTCACCCTCTATGGCCTCGCCACCGGGCTGGCCTCCCCCCTGGTCCCGGCCCTCCTGGCGCGGCGGGCGAGGGCGGGACGGGAAGACCCCGAGCGGATCGGAGAGCGGATCGGGCGGCCGTCCCGGCCCAGGCCCAAAGGCCCCCTGGTCTGGCTGCACGGGGTCAGCGTCGGCGAGACCCTGTCCCTGCTGGCCCTTGTGGAGGCCCTGGTGGACCTTCGACCCGATCTCACCCTCCTGGTCACTTCGGGCACGCGGACTTCCGCCGACCTGCTGGCGCGGCGACTGCCAGCCGGCGTCCTGCACCAGTACGCGCCGGTAGACACGCCCGCCGCGACCCGGCGCTTCCTCGACCACTGGCGGCCGGACGCCGGGATCTTCGCCGAGAGTGAGCTCTGGCCCAACCTCATCGAGGGCGCCCGGAGGCGGGGCGTTCGCCTCGCCCTGGTCTCCGCCCGGATCACCGAAGCCACGGCCCGGTCCTGGTCGCGGGTGCCCCGCACCGCGCGGCGCCTCCTGTCCGCCTTCAAGATTCTCCTGCCCCAGGACCCGGCTTCGGCGGACCGCCTGTCGGCCCTCGGCGGGACCTGCGGCGAAATCCTGAACCTGAAGCGGGCAGGATCGGCCCTGCCCTTCGACCCTCAGGCCCTCGAGGCGCTGAGGGGGGCCGCGGCGGGCCGGCCCGTCATCCTGGCTGCCAGCACACATCCGGGCGAGGAGGACCTCATCGCCCGGGCCGCCGAAGGCCTAGGCGCCCTCTTGGTCATCGCGCCCCGCCACCCGGAGCGCGGCGCGGCCATTGCGCAGGATCTCGGCGCCCCCCGCCGGGCCCTTGGGCAGATTCCCGGCCCGCAAGACGCCATCTGGATCGCAGACACCCTGGGCGAGATGGGCCTGCTCTTCCGCCTCGCTGACGTCGCCGTCATGGGCGGCAGCTTCCCTGGGGAGATCGGCGGTCACAACCCTCTGGAGCCGGCCCGGCTGGGCATACCGGTGATCACGGGGCCGGACATCGCCAACTCCGCGGACGTCTATGCCGAGATGCTCGACGAGGTCTGCGCCCTCCTGGCCCGGGACGGCGCTGACCTGCGCCGCAAGCTCGCTGGCCTGGTTGCCGACCCGGTCCTGCGCCGGCGGATGCGCGAGGCCGCCCTGGCCTACGCCGGTCGACAGGGTCAGGCCCTAGAGACGGCCCTGGAGGCGATCGCCGCCCTGCTCCCACCGCCCGAAGACACGGGAGGGGAGGCATGAAGCTCCCGACGCCGCGCTGGTGGTATCTGCGAGAGGGTCGCCCCGGCCCCCTGCTGCACCTCCTCCTGAAGCCCCTGTCCTGGATCTGGACGGCTGCAGGTGCCCGCAGGCTCGCCCGTGGGCGGCCGGTCGACCCCGGCGTCCCCGTGATCTGCGTCGGCAACCTTACCCTCGGCGGAGCCGGCAAGACCCCCGTGGTCGCGGCCCTGGCGAGGCGGCTGGCGCAGTCCGGACGTCGGCCCGCCATCCTGTCCCGGGGCTATGGCGGGTCACTGGCAGGTCCGGTGCAGGTCAACCCCGCCCGCCACGCGGCCGGTGACGTGGGTGATGAGCCCCTGATGCTGGCATCTGCCCTGCCCGGCGTCGCTGTGTGGGTGTCCCGGGACCGGGCGGCGGGTGCCCTGGCGGCGGCCCGGGGTGGCGCAGACGTCATCCTGATGGACGATGGCCACCAGAACCCCTCCGTCCGCAAGACCCTGTCCCTGGTAGTCTGCGACGGCGAGACGCGGGACGGGGAATGGCCCCTCGGGGACGGCGGCGTCTTCCCCTCCGGCCCGCTCCGCGAGCCCCTGGCGGCGGGTCTGTCGAGGGCCGACGCCGTGATCCTCCTGATGCCGACAGACCTTGTGGCCCCCGATCCTGAACTGTTGGCGGCCCTGTCGGGTCCCTCCCTCCTCACAGCGCGCCTCGCGCCCGAAGGCCCACCCCCCCCTGGCCGGCAGGTCGGCTTTGCAGGGATCGGCAAGCCCTGGAAGGTGGAAAGGGCCCTGCGGGCGGCCGGATGCGACCTGGCCGATTTCGCCGCCTTCCCGGACCACGCGCCCTGGACGCCCGCGCGCCTACGAGCCCTGGAGTCCCTTGCCGCCGCCCATGGGGCCGGCCTTGTGACCACGTCGAAGGACTGGGTCCGCCTGCCACCAGACTGGCGGGACCGGGTTACGCCCTGGCCGGTCGAGGTGGGCTTTGACTCGCCCGCCGACCTCGACGCCCTCCTGGCCCGGCTGCCGCCGGGCTGAAGCGGTTCAGGCGCCTGCGCGCTGGGCGAAGTGCCAGGCGGCGGTAGCCAACTGCGGAACGCGCTCTTCCATGGCGGCGGCCTGGGGGCTGTTGGCGGTGCCGTCCCGGGCGCGACCGACAATGCCCTGGCAGATGCCCGCCAGGCGGAAAAGGTTGTAGGCGAAGAACCAGTCCACCTTCGGGACATTGGACCGCCCGGTGAGCCGGCAGTACTCGGCCACGGTTTCCTCGACGGTGGGAATGCCGTGCGCCGTCAGGTCCGGGATGCCGGCAATGGTCCCGTTCACCCAGTGCATCAGGAAGTAGGTGAAGTCCGCCATGGGATCGCCCAGGGTCGACAGCTCCCAGTCCAGGACCGCAATGACCCGGGGCTCGGTGGGGTGAAGGACCATGTTGTCCAGCCGATAGTCGCCGTGGACCACGGTGCTGCGGTCCTGGTGCGGGAGGGTCCGGGGCAGCCAGTCCATCAGGCTCTCCATGGTGTCGAGCTTGACCGTCTCGGAGGCGCGATACTGCTTGGTCCAGCGGTCCACCTGCCGGCCCATGTAGTTGCCGGGCTTGCCGAAGTCCGACAGGCCCACAGCCTCGACATCGGTGTTGTGCAGGTCGGCCAGGGTCTTGATCTTGGCTATGTAGATGGCCCGGCGCTCGACGGGCTCGCACTGGGGCAAGGTCTGGTCCCAGAGGATCCGGCCCTCGACCATGTCCATGACGTAGAACCAGGTGCCGATCACCGACTCGTCGGTGCAGAGGCCATAGGTGCGGGCCACCGGGAAGCCCGTGGGGTAAAGGGCGGTGATGACCTTGTACTCTCGGTCCACCGCATGGGCCGAGGGCAGGAGCTTGCCCGGCGGCTTGCGGCGCAGGACGTACTTCTTGCCAGGGGTGACCAGCTGGTAGGTCGGGTTGGACTGGCCGCCCTTGAACTGGCGAACCTCCAGGGGCCCCGCATAGCCCTCGACATTGGCCTGCATCCAGGCGGCCAGGGAGGCCTCGTCGAAGCGGTGCGACTCAATCACCGGCTTGGTTCCGGTGTTGGCGGTCTCACGTTCCTGTTCCGGCGTCATGGCCATGGCCTTCGCTCCCCCTGATTTCCTTGGTCTTAAGGCAAAGTCTTAGCGAACGGCGGGGGGCCGCGGCAAGCATGGTGACACCGGGGCGGCAGGCCGGAATTCATTAACCCTCGGCAGTTTAGGAGGGAGACAGGTTTAGCCCCAGATTTCCAAGGGATACCGCATGGCCAACTATGTCTTCGAGACCCTGACGCCAGAGCAGGCCGCCGGCTTCACGTCGACGGACACCCTTACCTTCTCGACGCCCGGTGCCACCGCCCGGGCCGTAGCCGTGACCCTGGTCCCCTACATCGCCCCCAACTTCTTCCTGGGCCTGGCGGGATCCACGCCCTCGGTGACCCTCAACTTCGCCGGCAAGACCCTGGTCTTCGATGGCGCGGGATCCACGCCGCCCGGCATAGCTGGCCTCGGCGCCCTCGCCGGGCAGATCGTCTTTCCGGATGGCTCGCGGCTGTTCATCGGAAGCCTCGGAGCCGATTCCGTATCTGGTGGCGCGACAGCCGACGCCCTTTATGGCGGTGACAGCGCCGATACCCTGGTGGGACTCGACGGGGACGACGTCCTTCAGGGCAACCAGGGCAATGACAGTCTCGTCGGCAGCAGCGGCGCCGACACCGTCCTCGGCGGACAGGGCGACGATACCCTGGCCCTGGGCGATGGCCTCAACTACGGGCACGGCAATCTCGGGCAGGATACCCTGATCGGCGGCACAGGTGCGGACACGCTTCTAGGCGGTCAAGGTAATGACAGCCTCACAGGCGGCGGCGGCGGCGACTACCTCTACGGTGACCTGGGCAATGATACCCTGGCGGGGACCACCGCCACGGACCAGCTGTTCGGCGGCGATGGTAATGACCTGATCCTCGGGGCCGGCGGTGCCGACATCGCCAACGGAAACCAGGGCGCTGACACCCTGGTGGGCGGGACTGG
>CAMAOY010000034.1 GCA_945859865.1 Phenylobacterium deserti | reverse complement strand
AAGGCCATGCCCTCGACGTCATTGGTCCGGGCCTGGGCGAGGATGCCATCGAGCCGCCCCAGTTCCTCGGGACCGTTGAAGACCACCAGCTTGCCGCAACGGTCGAAGGCGACGCCGTGCGCCTCCAGAAAGGCGTACAGGGCCCGGCGGCCCTGGACACACAGGCGGGCCTTCAGCGAACCGGTCGGGTAGTAGAGCCCGCCATGGACGACTTCGGAGTTCCTCGCCGAGACCCCCTCGCCGATCCGCGGACCGGCCTCCAGCACCACGGTCGACTGACCGCGCGCGGCCAGGGCGTAGCCGCAGGCGAGGCCCACGGCCCCCGCCCCCACCACCACAGCCTCAAAGTCGAAAGCGGACATGCCCGTCGCCTAAACCAGTCCAGCGGGAAAGCAAGTCACCGGCACCTTTTTGGTCTGGTGTTGCGTGTGACCGCCATTTTGGGGCACAAGCCTGCGCTTAGAGGCTTGGTTAGGGCCCCGCCCGGTAGATCCATGCTCAAATGACGCAAGGAGAGTGCGTGACCGAGTCCCTGGACGCCATCGACGCCCGAATCCTGGACCTGATCCAGAACGACGCCGGCCTGTCCGTCGCCGAAATCGCCGATCGGGTGGGCCTGTCCTCCAGCCCCTGTTGGCGCCGGATCAAGCGCCTGGAGGACACCGGCGTGATCCAGCGGCGGGTGACCATCCTTGACCGGGGCAAGCTCGGCCTTTCCTTCGAGGTCTACTGCACGGTGAAGCTGGCCCTGCCGACCAAGGACAATCTCGACGCCTTCGACCGGGCGATCATGGACATGCCCGAGGTGGTGCAATGCGCCACGGTGACCGGATCGGCGGACTATGAACTGCGGATCGTCACCCGCGACATGCCCGCCTTCGACGAATTCCTGAGGGGCACCCTGCTGTCCCTGGGCCTGGTCTCGAACATCGAGAGCCGGATCGTCATCCGGTCCGTGAAGAACACCACTGCGGCGCCCCTGGGCCTCATCACCCCGCACGTCGCCAGCTAGGTCAGGCCCGGGCGTCAGGTCAGGCCGGCGAGACCGCGGCGCGTCTGGACAAGGTATTCGATCCCCGTCCAGACCGTCAGCAGGGCTGCGACCCAGACCAGCCCCAGGGGCAGGAGGGGCGGAAGGAAAGGCAGCAGGCCCGTCCCCAGCATGGCCGCCAGGGCGACGAGTTGTACCGCCGTCTTCCACTTGGCGAGACCGGTCACCGGAAGCTTCAGCCCCCGGGCAGCGCCAACCTCGCGCAGGGCGCTGACGGCGAACTCCCGGAACAGGATCAGACCCGCCGGAAGCGCGAAGGCCGGACCCGCGCCCGCCGCCAGGAGGCCAATCACAGCCCCGCAGACCAGGATCTTGTCGCCGATCGGATCCAGGATGGTGCCCCACACGGTGATGGCGTCGAACCGACGGGCCAGCCAGCCGTCGAGGAAGTCCGTCACCGCCGCGATCACGAAGGCCCAGAAGGCGAAGGCCGCGAGCTGGCCCCCGGGGTCCCGGCCGGCGCCAATGGCCACGAGGGCGGCGAACATGGCCAGGGTCAGGAGGATGCGGCCTACAGACAGGATGTTGGGCAGGGCCTTCATCAGCGCTCCTTATGGAAGGCGGCGAATATGCGTTCGGCGAGGGCGAGACTGACGCCCTCCACCTTTTCGAGGTCGTCGGTGGAGGCCCGGGCCACGCCGGCGGCGGACCCGAAGGCGTGCAGAAGGGCCCGCTTGCGGGCGGGGCCGATCCCATCGATCTCATCGAGGGGATTACGGCGCATGTCCGCAGCCCGGCGCGCCCGGTGACTGCCGATGGCATAGCGGTGGGCCTCGTCACGGAGCCTCTGCAGGAAGTAGAGGACGGGGCTCTTGGGCTCCAGCATGAAGGGCGGCTGGCCGGGCAGGAAGAAGCGCTCGAGGCCAGCATCCCGGTCCGGCCCCTTCGCCACGCCGATCACGGGAATATCGTCGACCCCCAGCTCGGTCAGGATCTCCAGGGCCGCACCCAGCTGGCCGCCACCGCCGTCGATCAGCACCAGGTCCGGCCGCACCGTGGTTTCGCCGGAACCGCCCTCCCGAACCAGCCGGCCAAACCGTCGCCGGAAGACCTCCCGCATCATGCCGTAGTCGTCGCCAGGGGTCAGGTCCACGCTGCGGATGTTGAACTTGCGGTACTGGGCCTTCTGGAAGCCGTCTGCGCCCGCCACGACCATGCCGCCGACCGCGTTGGTCCCCATGATGTGGCTGTTGTCGTAGATCTCGATCCGCTGGGGCGGCGCATCGAGGCCAAAGGCCTCGGCGACCCCGGCCAGAAGCCTGGTCTGAGCGGACCCCTCCGCCAGCCTTCGGCCCAGGGCCTCCCGGGCGTTGGTCACGGCCTCGTCGACCAGGGCGCGCTTTTCCCCCCGCTCGGGCCGGCGGATCTCGACCCTGCGCCCGGACTTCAGGCTGAAGGCCTCAGCCAGGAGATCCCGGTCGTCCGGCTCGCAGCTCACCAGTATGAGTTTCGGGATCGTCCGGTCGTCGTAGAACTGGCCGATGAAGGCCGCCAGTATGGTCGGGTCCGGATCGGTGCGGTCGATCCGCGGGAAATAGGCGCGGTTGCCCCAGTTCTGACCCGCCCGGAAGAAGAAGACCTGGACGCAGGCCTGGCCGCCATCGCTGTGCAGGGCGAAGATATCCGCTTCCTCGAGGCTCTCGGGATTGACCAGGGTCTCCTGGCTGACGGCGGCGAGGGCGCGGATGCGATCCCGCAGGCGGGCCGCCTGCTCGAACTCCATGTCGTCGGAGGCCACCTGCATCGCCTCCGATAGCCGGGTCATCACCGCCCGGCTCCGGCCGCGCAGGAAGTCCTCGGCCTGGTCGACCAGGGCGGCGTAATCCTCAAGGCTGACGACGCCTGTGCAGGGGGCAGCGCAGCGGCGGATCTGGTGCAGCATGCAGGGCCGGGTCCGGCTTTCGTAGACGCTGTCTGTGCAGGACCTCAGGAGGAAGGCCTTCTGCAGGGTGTTCAGGGTGCGGTTCACGGCGTTCGCCGAGGCGAAGGGCCCGAAATAGTCGCCCTTCAGGGTGTGGGCACCCCGGTGCTTGCGTAGCTGGGCGGCAGGGTGTTCCCGCCGGATGACAATTTCAGGAAAGCTCTTGTCGTCCCTGAGAAGCACGTTGAAGCGCGGCTTCATCTGCTTGATCAGGTTGATCTCGAGCAGGAGGGCGTCGGTCTCGGTCCGGGTGGTCACGAACTCCATGGCCCGGGTCAGGTCGACCATCAGGGCGATGCGTTGGGTGTGGAACCGGCCCTGGGCGTATTGCAGGACCCGCTTCTTCAGGGAGCGGGCCTTGCCGACATAGAGGACCTCGTCCCCCGCCCCGATCATCCGGTAGACCCCCGGCGCGTCCGGTAGGCGCCGGACGTGGTCGCGGATCAGGTCGGCCCCGGTAAGGGGCGCGCCTTCGACCTGGGCTGGGGGTTCGACGTCCGCGGACATGTCTCTGGTATAGTCGACTCCCGCCCCTCTGGGGACCCCGGGGCAGGAACGCAGTTCAGGTCGGCGGGAGGAGACTTCTGAGCGCCTCCAGATAGGCGGCGAAGGCGCTGCGGCCGGGGTCCGTGATCGCGACTGTGGTCAGGGGACGGCGACCGGCAAAGGCCTTGAGGATCTCCACATAGCCCGCCGCCTCCAGCTTGCGTAGGTGGACAGAAAGGTTCCCGTCAGTGGCGGACAGCCGGGTCTTCAGTTCCCCAAAGTCCGCCGCCCCGGCACCCGCGAGGTAGGCCATGATCCCCAGCCGGACACGGCCATGGATCACCTCGTCTATGCGCTCGATGTCGAACTCCGGGGTCACGGCCGGCCTTCCTGGCGCATCAGGAGAAGGCCGGGCGCAAGGCCAACGGCGAAGAGGGCCATGGCGTAGGCGAGCCAGAGCCCGGGCCCACCCGCAACCGCCGCCAAGGCGACCGATGCGATGAAGCTGCCGACCCCGATCCAGCGCAGCCACCCCGTCCGGCCGATGTGGGCGGCCGCCATCCAGCACAGTCCGTAGAGCGCCAGGATGATGGACGGGAAGACATTGAAGACCCCCCAGTCCGCGGTGCGGTAGCCCGCCACCACCAAGGCGACGAAGAGGACCGCGATAGCGATCCCAGCCTGACTCCAGACCGTTCCGATGGTCTCATTTAGGCTGCTGGCGGCGCCGGGACGGGTGCGGGTCCTGCGGTTCAGGAGCGGCAGGCCGAGGGCGAAGACAAGACTGCTGGCCAGCCAGATCCCGCCGAGGGCCGAGGCCGGCAGGGGCAGGATCCGGGTCTGGATGGCGTAGGCGACAAGGCTGGTGATCCCGAACACGCCACCGCCAAGGGCTATGTAGGGGCCTGCGAGGACCGGGGCGGCACGCCCCTCCTCTGCCAGGGTTTTCAGGAAGGCGAGATCGTCAGCTATCTTGGTCTGGGCGTCCGTCATGGAAGGCTCCTTGCATCTGTTGGAGCCACACTAACAAATCACTTTGTGATGTAAAGCACTTTTTCGAATTCAGACGCGTATGCCGCCTGTCGAGATACCCTCGTAGGCGACAGCGTCGAGGGGGCGGTAGCCGCCGTCAGCGGCGCGGTGGAACAGGGGCTGGGTGACCTTCGCCGGATCAAAACCCTCCGCCACAAGCTCGACCTTCCGCTGCTTGAAGGTGCCGGTGACCTCCATCTCGGGCTGGAGCCTAATGAAGGCCGGGCGGGCATACTCCGGCAGGTCAGCGGCGATGCGCACCGCCAGATTGCCAAGGTCGAAGCCTTCGCCCGTGACCAGGGCCGCCATGCCGGCCCGGCCATCGGCACCAGGGACCTCCACGCCATAGACATTGGCCTCCACCACGCCGGGAACGGCCTGGAGGCGAAGGGCGACCTCCGCGGTAGAGACGTTCTCCCCCTTCCAGCGGAAGGTGTCCCCGACCCGGTCGACGAAATAGACATAGCCGTCTGCGTCCTGGCGCAGGAGGTCGCCCGTTCGGAACCAGGCGTCACCGGGAGCGAAGACGTCTCGAAGTACCTTCTTCTCAGAGGCGGCTTTATCCAGGTAGCCGCTGAACTCGGCCCGGGGATCAGCGGAGTCTATGCGTCCCAGGCATTCCCCGGCCTCGCCGGGCGCCGCTTCGGTGCAGAAACCCCCGGCCCCGCGCAGAGGCGCTTCGACCTCGTAGTCGAACCGAACGATCCGGGCGTTGAACCTCTGCTTGATAACCCGGGGGATCCGGCCGATGGCGCCGAGCCTGCCGTCGAAGTTGAACATGGACACATTGCCCTCGGTGGAGCCGTAGAACTCCAGGACCCGGGGTAGGCCGAACCGGCCAATGACCGTCTCCCAGACGTCTGGCCGCAGGCCGTTGCCGAAGGCCAGGCGCAGCCGATGCGCCCGCTCGTCGGGGTGCGGAGGCTGGTTGGCGAGATAGCGGCAGAGCTCGCCGATGTAGGCGAAGAGGGTGCAGTCTTCCTGGCGGATGTCCGACCAGAACTGCGTCGCCGAAAAGCGCCTTCGCAGAACCACGCAGGCGCCATTGAGGAGGGCGGCCCCCGTGCCGCAGAGACCGCCGGTGGCGTGGTAGAGCGGCAGGGCCACGTAGATCCGGTCGTCAGGACGGGCCCCGGTCGCACCTGCGAAGCCCCGCATGTAGAGCTGGACGCGCACGTGGGTCACCCGGGCCGCCTTGGGAAGACCGGTTGTCCCGGAGGTATAGATCAACAGGGCCGTGTCATGGGCGGTGAGGCCCTCACGGGAGGCGGCGGGCGGAGGCGCATCCGAAAGTCCCGAAAGGAGGGCGGTGAGGTCGCCTTCGCCGGGAAGCGGCGCCTCGAGGCTCCACAGGCGTGGGCCCTTCTCGAGGCTGCCCAGAACCGCCTGCAGGGCTGGCGAGGTTTCCGGATCGACGATGACCTCCTGGGCGTTGGCCAGGTTCAGGCAGTGGGCCAGGGCCTGGCCGGTCAGCTGGTTGTTGATCAGGGCCGAGACCACCCCGACCTTGGACAGGCCGTACCAGGCCGGCAGGTACTCCATCCGGTTGGGAAGGAAGAGGGCGACGCGGTCGCCTGGGCGGAGCCCGGACTCCAGGGCCCAGCGGGCGAAGCGGTTGGCCAGGCCATCCATCTCCCGATAGCTAAGGCTGCGACCCTCGAAGCGGATGGCCTCGCGGTCCGGCCATTTCCGGACCGAAACCTCCAGGTCATCACAGATCCGTCTTGGACTACCCGGCGTAATGCCGCGGATCCGGCCGAGGGTGCGGGCGAGGCCGGAATAGAAGCGCAGGTCGCGCTGGAGGGTCGCAAACATCCCGGGCCTGTCCTGGTCAGCAATGACGCCGGCTCTTCTGGCGGCGAACGGGTGTGGATTCAAGTGGCGGGTGGCTTCGCCATCCCAGCAACCTCGACTCGGTAGCGGGCCCGGAGCTTCTGGATGAAGACCTGGTTGGCCTGGATCCGCCTGTCGGCCTTCCAGGCGTCGGCGAGGTCGGACCGGACGGACTCAAACGGCATGGCCGCCGCCAGGACCCGGCGCTCAACGCGGAGGATGTGCCATCCATAGGCCGACTTCACGGGACCGATCCACCGGCCCTCCGGGGCGGTCTCGACCTGTCGCGAGAAGGCAGGACCATAGTCGCGCTCAATGTCGCGGACCGCAGCGCCGGAATAGGACAGGGGCAGGACGAAGGGCTGCCCCGCCTCAGCGGGCCTGGGTAGGGACAGGGCGGCGCGGGCTCGGACCTCGGCGCCCTCGGCGTCACTGCTGAAGAAGACATGGCGGAAGGTCGCCGTCGCCGGGGCGACGTGGTCAACAGCATGAGTGGCGTACCAGGCCCGAAGGTCAGCCTCCGAGGGTTCCGGGACCGGCTCCAGGTCCTCCGAGGCGAAAGCCATCTTCTGGGCGAGGCGGCGCCGGATGATCAGGTCTTCCCGGTCAAGCCCGAGCCGAACCGCCTCCCGGGCCAGGAGTTCCTCGTCAATCCGCTCGCGGAGCATGGCCTGGAGTTCGTCGGCGGTCGGGGGGCGCTGAGCCTGGGCCTCCCAGTAGGCGACCAGCTGGTGAAGCTCGGCCTCGTCGATGCGCACGACCGGCCGCCTGAGGTCCCGGGCGACGGAAGCGACGGCGAAGAGCACCAGCCCGATCAGCAGGAACTGGGTCAGCGGCTCGCGAAGGATCGCCCTCGCGACCGGGGGCAGGGTCATGGGACGTCCTCAGGCCTTAGGATCATACCAGATGGGCGAGGACCAGACCCGCTCCATGACCGTGGGCGAGAGGGCCGGGTTCGGCGGCGTGCCGTTGCGCAGGGCATCCCAGGTCGACCAGCGGCAGGAGGGGTTCTCGAGCACCCGCACATAGTAGAAGGCCCGCTGCCGGGCGTCGAAGTTGGGATCGGTCCAGACCGTGCGTAGCTCGACATCGCCCTGGAATCGCGACGGCGCACAGGTGGCCAGGTCGACCGTGGCACCATTGTCGGGGCAACGTCCGGTTTGGGAATTCACGGCCAACCCGTCGGAGCAGGCCACATCGTAGACCTTCTCCCTGGCGTTACCGTTCTCGATCCAGCCCTTTACGATCTGGGCGCGTTGCAGGTAGCCGCCGTTGGGATCGCGCAGACCCCAGACCAGGAAGCTGGGCGCCTTGCCCCTGGACTTCATCAAGTCCCCACCCATGGGCACGCCAAGGGCGTAGGCCTGGCGGACGGTGTCCGCCCGGGTCAGGAGATCAGAGGGAAAGTCGTAGGAGGCGAAGAAGCGGACCCGCATCCGCGGCCCCGAGGTGGCGAAGGTCTCGCGGCGACGCAGGGCGTCGTAGATGGACGCCCGGGTGTTCTCCTCGGCCCAGACCCCGGCGAGGCCTGAAGCCCCCCAGTTCTGGAACCTTGGTGGGTCCTTCGGCGCAGGGTCCCAGGTGCGGGCCCCGCCCCGCGGCACAGAGCCCCTCAGGACCGGAAGGCCGTCGGACCGGCCGACCTTGGAGACATAGTTGTGCTCCTCCACCGATCCCGGCGAGGCGTTGTGGGTGTCGGACGAGCCGATGAAGCCGAAGCGGTAGGGATTGAAGCCCTCCTTCTCCTGCAGCAGAAGACCGGTCTTGAGGGCATCCCGGGCATAGCCGCCTGCGAACTTGGTCACCGCCTTGTTCGAGCCGATGTAGCTCTCAAAGATCTCGAAGCCCGCCCATTCATCGTTCGGCGACAGGGAGGGGTGGGTCTCGGAGGTGCCCTTGATCTGGGTGATCTCGACCAGGGGCTCGTTCCGTCGCCTCAGGTCAGCGTAGACGCGGTCGATGGGTGCCCCGTTGAACCGGGTCGTCTCGAACATGGTCCCGTCGCTGCCGTTCGAATTATGGGGAATGGCGAGGGCCTCGACCCCCTTGGCCCGCCAGGTCTCCATGCGCTTCCACAGTTCCTCGGGATCGGCGGATTCGCGCGAGGAATAGGGAAGGTCTGGCACCTCCGCGGACTTGAAGATGACGTTGCGGTGCAGGTTGCGGCCATCCGGCGCCGAGGTGAATTCATACCCGACGAAGGTGGTGAACCGGCCGGGGGCATAGTTCCGGGCCGCCGCCTCGCGGATTTCCTTCCAGGCCCGGGCATGGATGGCGGGGTCCCTGAACGCCGGCGACATGGTGTCATCGCGCATGGTGCCGAGGAACTTGGCGAAGGCCTTGCCAATCTCCGCAGGGTCGGAGCTGAACAGGGCGGAGACGCCGGGAACCTTCGAAAGGGCGGTGCCGGGGGTGTTGGCCTGCTCCATGGCGCCAATGAACTCGGAGTGGTCAGTCACCGCGGCGAAGTCCAGGGGCCCACCGGCGAGGCGGATGTCGAAGCCGGAAGCGTGGCCGATCGTCTCACCCTTGGCGAAGCGGTAGGCGTCGTCGGGCGAGGCCCGGACGTTGAAGATGTAGGCGTCGAAGGACAGCTTGGTGTGGACGTGCAGGTCGCCGAAATAGGCGTTCCGCTCGGGATTGTATCCCGATGTATGCTCTGCGGCGGGTGTTTTAGGCGATGACGCCACGGCGGCCGGCCCGCTGACGCTGAGCGCGACAGCAATCGCCGCGAGGGACACGCCCGCCATCGCCGAGACGGCGAGATTTCCATTGACCCGCATTTCGCTTCCTCCCCCGGGGCGTGTCCACGACCGCAGCCGCCCCCTGCTTTCAGGCTCCATATTGCGTCTGACGCGCACCCCCTGTCAAAATGGTTGCGTGAACGCCGCCCGCCTCCGATCCCTTCCCCCGGCGCTGCGGGTCCTGGCGACCCTTGTCGTCCTGTGCGCGAGCCTACTGTCCCCCGGCGGACCGGCGCGCGCCCACGAGGTGAGACCGGCCCTCGTCCAAATCGTGGAATCGGCCTCGGGCGCGGCGGAAGTCACCTGGAAGCAGCCCGTCTCAGGGGAGGTGGCGATCCGCCTGTCGCCGCGTTTGTCCGGAGGCGCACTTGACCGTCCGCCGGACTCCGAGACCGTCACCCAGGCCTACCGAATCCGGGTCTGGCAGTTGCCGGCCGACGCCCGCCTCGCCGGCCAGACCCTGTCCGTCGAGGGGCTGAACATGACGGTCACTGACGTCCTCGTGCAGGCCCGGCTGAGCACGGGCGAGATCAGCACGGTGCTGAAGCCCTCCCGTCCCAGCCTCCGGCTCGCCGTCGATACGAAGGCGGGCGCCGCCGTGCCCGCCTACCTCAGGATGGGGATCGAGCACATACTGACGGGGTTTGACCACCTGGCCTTCGTCCTGGGGCTCCTGCTGCTGATCGGCCTGAACTGGGGGCTGGTGAAGGCTGTCACGGCCTTCACCCTGGCCCACAGCGTGACCCTGGCCTGTGCAGCCCTGGGCTGGGTGCGGGTCGATCCGGCAGTAATAGAGGTCCTGGTGGCCCTGAGCATCGTCTTCGTCGCACTGGAGCTTGTCCCCCGGCCCGGCCGACCGCCCAGCCTGACCCAGCGGCAGCCCTGGCTGGTGGCCCTGGCCTTCGGCCTCCTGCACGGGTTCGCCTTCGCCGGCGCCCTTTCGCAGATCGGCCTGCCGAAGGACGCTGCACCCCAGGCCCTGTTCCTGTTCAACCTGGGGGTCGAGATCGGCCAGCTGGTCTTCATCGCCGCTGCGAGCCTGGTGATCCTGGGCCTGCGGCGGCTTCGCAAACGCCTGCCCTTCGACATGCCGGCCGTAGCGCGGCTTGCGCCGGCCTATGCCATCGGTGGCCTGTCGGCCTACTGGCTGATCGCCCGTCTGGCCGGGCTGTTCTGAGGCGACCTCAGGCCGCGGTGCGGGCCGGGATGTCGTGGAGGTCGGCGGGCAGGCCGGCACCCATCAGGTCAATGAAGTTGTCGCGCCAGAATCGCCGGCGGGCGGCCTCCGACACCCCCTCAAGCGACTCCCCGAACCGCTTCAACGGGTTCCGCCCGCCTTCGATGTGGGGGAAGTCGGACGAGAACATGCAGACCTCCGCACCGGTGTTGGCGATGATCCAGGCGACGTCCTCGTGGGGATAGGGCGTGACGCGGAACTGCCGCTGCAGGATCTCGCTCGGGCGGGCGGACAGGCGCTGGAGCCGCTCTTCCCGGCCGAAGGCCGCCGCGCCGGAGTCCATGAACTTCATCAGGCTCGGGAGCCAGGACGCCCCCAGCTCGATGGCGCCGAACTTCAGCCGCGGGAACCGGTCGAAGACGCCGTCGAAGACCAGGGCCGCCAGGGTCTGCCAGACGGCCACCGGGATGGTCATGAAGGACAGGGCGGTGAAGTTCTCCGCCCCGCCATGGAAGTCGAGGACCCGGGGCTGGCCATTCTCGAAATAGGCGGGGTTCATCTTCTCCTCCCCGCCCACATGGAAGAGGACCGGCAGTCCGGCCTCCTGGATGAGGGCCCAGAGGGGATCCAGGCCCACATGGCTGGGACTGTGGCCTGGGGGGCAGCGCGAGGGGATCATCAGGGCCCGGCATCCCAGCTCGATTGCCTCCCGGGCGATCCGGGGCGCCGCCTCGATGTCGACTAGGGGGACATAGCCCGTGGCCAGGAGCCGGCGGTCGACCGAGCAGAAGTCGGCCATCATGCGGTTGTGGGCCCGGGCGCCTTCCAGGGCCAGGTCCACGCGGCCCGACTCCTCTAGCCCGTAATTGCCCAGGGCGTGGGTGGTGAAGACCAGCTGGCTGGCGAAGCCCAGCAGGTCGAGGGTGCGGGGCCGGTCCTGACGCCGGAAGGCGCCGAGGGCCTGGTAGTTCTTGCGCAGTAGCAGGTTGGCTTCGTCGCCGGACCGGAATTCGGGATCGTCATGCTGGGCGCGGGCCTTGTCCGCCCAGCCCATCAGGTCGTTGGGCTTGCGGATCGCCTCCGAGAAGGCCGTCCTGACGCCGGGGTCGACATAACGGTCGATCTCTCCCGGAAGTTCCATGACGTGCGAGTCCGCGTCATGGACCGTGAAACCTTCCACATAGGGCATGTCCGTCCTCCCCCGTCTGTTGTCTGCCGACACTTCGGACCGGGGGCGCGGTCAGGTCAAGCCCCGCCCTGGAGGACGGGGCCCGACGCCCGGCTCAGATCTGGGCCAGAAGATAGTCGGCAGCAGAGACCTTGAACTCGCCGCCGGCCTCGACGTTGAGCTGCTGTACCACGCCATCCACCACGTACATGGAATAGCGCTGGGAGCGGAGGCCCAGGCCGAACTTGGACCCGTCCATGGTCAGGTCCACGGCCTTGGTAAAGTCGCCGGCCGGGTCGGCGATCATCTCGATCGCGCCCAGGACATCCTGGCTCTCGCCCCAGGCCTTCATGACGAAGGCGTCGTTGACGGACAGGCAGACGATAGCATCGACGCCCTTGGCCTTGAGGTCAGAGGCCAGGTCCTTGTAGCCGGGCAGGTGCCGGACGGAGCAGGTGGGGGTAAAGGCCCCGGGGACGGCGAAGAAGGCCACCTTTCGGCCCTTGAAGATCTCGTCGACCGTGGTGGGCTTGGGGCCCTCGGCGGTGCCGGCGATGAGGTTGGCGGCGGGAAGCGTGTCTCCGACCTTGAGGGTCATGGGCCTGTCTCCGGGCTCTGTTCTGGGGGAGGAAGGGCAGAGATAAGCCCTTGGCGCGGGCCTGCAATGGAGAAGTTTAATCCGGCGACTTGAAACCGCCCCAAGGTCGTCGGAAAACCTGTCGATGGATGCAGCGGAATACCTTTCCGGCCAGGTACTGATCGCCCTTCCGGCGATTGGTGACCCGCGCTTTGAACGCGCTGTCGTCCTCGTCTGCGCCCACGACGCCGAACACGCCATGGGTCTGGTCCTGAACCGGAAGATAACGGGCCTGGCCCTGGGCGCGGTGCTGGAGAAGCTGTCGATCGCCTGCCCGGAGGCCCGCCGCGAAGAGGCTGTCCTGCTGGGGGGGCCTGTGCAGCCCGAGCGGGGATTTGTCCTTCACACGCCAGATTACCGGTCCGGCGACGGGGCCACGATGGAGGCCGGACCCGGCTTTGCCTGTACCCCGACGCGGGAGGCGCTGGAGGCCATCTCCAGGAATGATGGAAGCCCCAGGCGTGCGCGCCTGGCCCTCGGCTACGCCGGCTGGGGGGCGGGACAGCTGGAGGGTGAGATCCGGCGAAACATCTGGCTGACCTGCCCTGCGGACGAAGCCCTGGTCTTCGGTGTCCGCGAGGAGGATCTGTGGGCTGCGGCCCTCGGCCGACTGGGGGTCGACCCGGCCTTCCTCACCGCAGGGGCTGGCGAGGCCTGAGGCCTCAGCCCCTGGGCTTCACCGGGGCAGACCCGTCGACATAGCATTCGTTCAGGTAGACCTCGGCCTCCTGCGGCGAGAGGGCGGGGGCATAGCCGTAGCCCTGTCCGTAATTACATCCCAGGGCGCGCAGCCGCCGGGCGATCTGGGCGCTTTCAACACCTTCGGCGACGACTTCGAGCGATAGGTCACGGCCCAGCTTGATCACGGAGGAGACGATCTTGGCCGAGCCTTCATTGGTGGCCATGGTGCGCACGAAGTACCGGTCGATCTTCAGGGTGTCGAAAGGCAGCCGCGCCAGATAGCTCAGGGACGAGAAACCGGTGCCGAAGTCATCAAGGGCCAGGCCTGCGCCGGCCTCCTTCAGTGCGGTGAGAATGATCGCGGCCTGATCGGGATCCCGCATCACGTCATTCTCGGTGACTTCCAGCTTCAGGGCGCCGGGTGGAAGCCCGGTCTCCTTGCGGATCCGGATGATGTCGTTGACCAGGCCGGGCCGGTACACCTCTGTAGTCGACAGGTTGACCGAGACGGTGAGCTCGCCGGCCGCCCAGTGATCATGTCTCCAGCGGGCGAGCTGCACGGCGGCGTCGCACTGCATATAGGCCCCGAGTTCGCTGATCAGTCCCATCTCGTCGCAGAGATCGAGGAAGGCGTCCGGCGCGAGCAGGCCGCGGCGCGGGTGGTTCCATCGCACCAGGGCCTCGAAGCCCGACAGGGCGCCGGTGGTGAGGTTGACGATCGGCTGGTAGTGCGGGCGCAGCTCGCCTCGACCGATGGCACCCCGAAGGTCACCCTCCAGGGCCAGGCGAGACAGGCCGTCAGTCTCCAGGGTCCGGCCATAGGAAACGGCAGACCCCCTGCCCTCCGCTTTTGCGGTCTCGACGGCCAGTTCCGCCCGCCTCAGAAGCTCGGCGGCATCTGCGCCTTCGCTCGAGGAGATTTCAACAGCCCCCAGGGACAGCGTCGGATGGATATCGAGGCCTGAGATCCGCAGGGGTTGCTCCAGGGCCTGCCGCAGGACCTCTTCCGGACCGGGACGACCTCTCGGGGTCAGGACGGCGAATTCATCCTCCCCCACGCGCGCGGTCAGGGCTTCGGAAGGAAAGGCTGCCGCAAGTCTGCCGCCCAGGGCGGCGAGGACAAGGTCGGCGCGTTCGTGGCCCAGGGCCTCGTTAAGGCGTCGGAAGCGGTCCAGGTCCGCGACCACCAGCACCTGGTCCGCGGACTCCCCGAGTCTTTCCTGGGCCAGGCTGACAAAGGTGCGCCGGTCGAGAAGGCCCGTCAGGCCGTCCAGTCCAGAGACCGAAATCCGGGTCTCCACCGCGACGATTCCCGCGGCCCGCACCCCATCCTCCAACCACACTCCGCGCCAGAGGCCCTGTTCTCCGCCCAGCATGCGCAGTCGCAGCTCGACAGCCGTTCCCGGCGGCTGCACCCGGAGGAGTTCGCCGGCGACCGCCCGGTCCTGCGGTTGGGTCAGGGCCTTGAGCGCGGCGCCCGAGCCCTCGGGCACCAGAGGGCCGAGCCCAAGGGGGCGGGCGGCCCCGGTAAAGCGGATCCGGTCGCGGCCCGGCTCCCAGAGCCAGAGCGCCACAGAGGCCGCTCCCAGAGCCTCGAGCGTCGCCGTCGCATCCCAGATCCAACGGTCGTTCGACATCCGGCTTTCCGGTCAGGCACCAAGGGACCCTTCCGGGGCCGCAGCGCGATGCGGCGGCCCGATGAGCCCGAACAACACATGATCGCGCCATTCGCCGTTAATTTTCAGATAAGCCTGTGCGTGGCCTTCCTCCTGGAAGCCAGCCTGGCTGAGCAAACGGCGCGACGGGGCGTTCTGTGGAATGCAGGCGGCCTCAAGTCGGTGCAGGGCCAGAGACCGGAAGGCAAAGCTCGAAAGGGTACGGACTGCTGCCAGGGTCAGGCCCTGCCGGGTATAGGGCGCGCCGCACCAGTACCCGACCGTGCCCATCTGGGCGACGCCGCGGCGGACGTTGGACAGGGTGATGCCGCCCGTCAGGGCACCGTCTTCCTTCCGGAACACCAGGAAGGGATAGGCCTGGCCGAGGTCGATGTCGCGGGCATAGGACGCCAGCCGCCGTCGCCAGGCGCTGCGGGTGAGATCGTCCTCAGGCCAGGTGGGCTCCCAGGGCTGAAGGAAGCTGCGGGAGGACTCGCGCAGGTCGCGCCACTCCGGGAAGTCGGAGGGTCGCGGGGGACGAATCTCGATCCCCTCGCCCTGTAGCCGCAGGCCATCGCCCGGCGTGATCCAGTCCAGAAGCGCCATGTTGGCAAACTCCGGGGTTTTCTCGCCCCGTCAAGTCATCCGGGCGCTGGCTGGCGCAGCGCGGGCGAGGCGTTCGCGGAAGATCTCAGCCGCCGGATGCGCGGCGGGCGGCCCGAGGACGGCGGCGGCCGACTGTCCGGACGCCAGGATCCGGCTGCCCGCGCGCCGCACCGCTGCCGCGTCGCAGGCGTCGATGCGCTCGCCGATTTCCGACATTGTCAGTGGCCGGCCGAAGGTCAGCACCTGGGTCGCGGCCTGCTCGGCGCGGGACAGGAGCGACTCCGCGGCCATGAAGAGTCCTGCCTTCAGCTGGGCCCGGGCCCGGGCCAACTCCGCCTCCCGAGGGGCATTCGCCAGATCGATCATCTGGTCCGCCACCAGGGACGCCACCCGGGATGCTCTGCCGGCCTCGCACCCGGCGAAGACCCCGATCATCCCGAAATCCGACCAGTACTCACCCCAGGCGTCGACTGCATAGGCCAGGCCCCGCGCCTCCCGCGCCTCCTGGAACAGCCTTGAGGCCATTCCGCCGCCCAGGCACTCGGCGAAGACCTGGGCCGCCCAGGCGTCGGGATCGCCGACCGCCAGGCCCGGGGTTAGGAAGACGAGGTTGGCCTGCTCGAGATCCCGGTCACCAGTCCGCGCGCTGCCGGTGAAACGGGCGGGCTCCGGTGGCGACAACGGCATGGCGGCGGGTTCCGCGCTGCCGAAGTCGCGCTCCGCAAGGCGGAGGAAGGCGTCCTCGTCCACGGCGCCAGAGACCGAGACCACCAGGCGGTCAGGGGCGTAGAGACAGGCCCTCCAGTCGGAGAGCGCCGACGGCGAGGCGCGGCGCAGGCTCGGTCCATCGCCCAGAATGCAGCGTCCGAGAGGCTGGTCGGCGAAGGCCGCCGACTGGGCCATCTCGAAGACGAGGTCATCGGGTGCGTCCTCGGCCTCGGCGATCTCCTGCATCACCACCCGCCGCTCCCGCGCGAAATCGGAGGGATTGAGGGTCGGTCGCAGGAGGATATCGGACAGGAGGGCGCTCGCGCCATCCAGGCCCTGGGGCAGGGTCCGGACATGGAAGACCGTACGCTCGAAGCCGGTCTCGGCGTTCATCTGGCCGCCATCCGCCTCCACCGCCTCGGCGATCTGCCGAGCCGAGCGGCCGCCTGCGCCCTTGAAGACCATGTGTTCGAGGAGGTGCGACCAACCCGACTGCCGCCGGGACTCCCAGCGGGCACCCCGGCCCGCGGCGACAACCATGGCGACGGTCTGCAGCCCGGGAACGGGGTCGCAGACGAGACGGACGCCATTGCCTAGGGTGTGAGTGCGCGCCAGGTCAGGCCCCTGCAAAGGCCCGAACATAGGCGCTTATCAGGGCGGCGTCCGCGACGATCGATTCATAACGCTCGGGCCGCCCGGCCAGGGCCTGTGCCCTCTCCGGGGTCGAAGGCGCACGTCCCGTAGCGGCAAGGACGGCGTCCGGGAACTTGGCGGGATGGGCGGTGGCGAGGACGATCGTAGGTCCCGTCCCTGGGGACCGGCGAAGGGCCGACAGGGCGACGGCGGTGTGCGGATCCACGGTCTCGCCGGTTTCGGAAAGGGCGAGGCGCATCGCCTCGGAAGTGGCCGCCTCATCGGTGGTCTCGCCCGCGAAGAGGCGGGTCATGGCCTCGAGGGCTTGCGGGGGGACCGAAATGGACCGGCCCTCAGCAAATCCCCGGAAGGCTTCCGCGGTGGCGGGCCCGTCCCGGTCGACCGACTCGAAGAACAGCCGCTCGAAGTTCGAGGCCGACTGGATGTCCATGGCGGGGGACTGGGTCTCAGCCACTGTCCCACGGGCGTATTGGCCGGTCCGGAAGGTCTGGGCGAGGATGTCGTTGGCGTTGGTCGCGATCAGGATCCTGCCGATCGGCAGACCCATCCGGTAGGCCACATATCCGGCGAAGCCGTCGCCGAAATTGCCTGAGGGCACGGCGAAGGAGACTGGCCGATGTGGCGCCCCGAGGGCGAGGGCGGTTGTGAAGTAGTAGACCGACTGGGCGACGATGCGGGCGAAGTTGATCGAATTGACGGCAGACAGGCCCACCGCCTGCTGCAGGACCGGATCGCCCAGCGCCGTCTTCAGGATGGCCTGGCAGGTGTCGAAGTCACCCGCGACGGCCAGGCAGCGGACATTGTCCTCGGTCGCCGTGGTCATGAACCGGCGCTGGACCTCGGAAATGCGGCCCTCCGGGAACATGGCGACAATGCGGGTATTGGACCGGCCACGGAAGGCTTCCACGGCCGCGCCGCCCGTATCGCCCGAGGTCGCGCAGAGAATGGTCTGGGTCCGCCCCGCCCGCTCGAGCACGAAGTCCGACAGACCGGCCAGAAGCTGCATGGCCACGTCCTTGAAGGCCAGGCTCGGCCCATGGAACAGCTCGGCAAGGAAGACGTCGGGGGCCAGCTGGACCAGGGGGACCACCGCCGGATGGTCGAAGGCGGCATAGGCCTTGCGGCACATCGCCAGGAGATCCGCCTGGGGGATCTCGTCTCCCGCGAACCGCCCCAGCACGGCTGCCGCCACCTCGGCGTAGGGCTGCCCCGCCATCCCGGCGATCTCCCCGGCAGAGAACTGCGGCCAGGACTCGGGAACATAGAGGCCACCGTCCGGCGCCAGGCCGGCGAGGACGGCGTCGACAAAGCCGACGGGGGGCGAGGCGCCTCGGGTGGAGATGTAACGCATCAGCTTCTGAAGTGCTTCCAGAGGCGGGCGGCATAGACGCCGGCCAGGGCACCGGCAAGGCCGAACCAGGTCAGGGCGTATTCCATGTGGCGGTTCGAGATGACGGTCGGAAGCGGCGACGGCGTCAGGGCCGGGAAGTCAGGATTGGTGCGGGACTCAGCCATCAGCATGACCGGGGCCGGCCGGGAAACTCCGAGTATCGCTGCCATGGCGACCACATCCCTGGAGAACCAGAGTCGCTTCCCAAGGTCGGCCTCGGGGGTGAAGCGGCCCGGCGGGTCCGGGACCCTGAGGATGCCCGTCACCATTTCCGGGGCCCCGCCAGGCGTTGCCGTCTGGACCACCGGCCGCGCCATCTCGGCTTCGTCGATGAAGCCGCGATCGACGAGGAGGGTGGCAGAGCCTCCAGCGGCCAGGGGACAGGCCGAGACCAGTCGCCGCCCCGGATGACCATCCAGAAGGCCATAGAGCTCTACGAAGGCCGCCCCGGAAAGCCCGGGGCAGGCAAGGCGCACCCGGACCATGTCGAGGTCGGCGGGGGTCCGGGCCTTGGAAAGGGCCTGGGCGGCGTCGACCGGGGCGGCGGTCTCCAGCCGGGCGATCCGGGCCAGGAGGGCCTCTTTCCAGTCCCGACGCTGCAGCTGCCAGTTCCCAAGGGCGATCAGGATCGCAAGGCCGATGAGGGCCGCAATCGTCAGGCCGACCGGAAAGCGAGGGCGGGGTGCGGGCTCAGTCGTCATGTCGGGCTTCCGCCGCCCGGTTCGCGAACTGTGCGGCCAGGAGGACGCCCTTCACCGGTCGCAGGAGGCCACCGCAGACGATCACCGTCAGAGGCAGGAAGACCGCAAGGAGCACCCAGATGGGCGGGCGATAGGCGATCTCGGTGAAGAGGGCGGCGAAGGACACGATGGAGCCGCCGATCAGGATCACGAAGACAGCTGGACCATCCCCGGAATCCGCCCGGGCCAGGTCTAAGCCGCAAGCGGAACAGGTCTCTGCAACGGTGAGGAAGCCCTTGAAGAGGGGCCCCTCACCGCAGCGGGGACATCGGCCGGTGATCCCCGCCAGGAGGGGGTTGACGCCGGCCATGGGAGGTCAGTGTCCGGTGGACGCGCCGAAGACGACGTAGATGAAGGCAAACAGGAACAGCCAGACCACGTCAACGAAATGCCAGTACCAGGCTGCCGCCTCGAAGCCGAAGTGCTGCTTTGCCGTGAGGCCACCGCCCATCAGGCGCGCCAGACAGACGATCAGGAAGATGGTCCCGATCAGCACGTGGAATCCGTGGAAGCCCGTCGCCATGAAGAAGGCCGAGCCGTAAAGGCCGGAATTGTCCGCACCCTCACCCCCGAAGAAGTAATTGTGCTCGAGGATGTGCTGGTACTCGTAGACCTGCACCGCAGTGAAGGCAGCGCCCAGGATGATGGTCAGGAGGAGGCCAATCTTGGCGGCGCGGCGGTCCCCCGTCTGCAGGGCGTGGTGCGCCCAGGTCACGGTGGTGCCGGAGAGCAGGAGGATCAGGGTGTTCAAGAGGGGCAGGTTCCAGGCCGGAACAGACTCGATGCCCTTCGGCGGCCAGGTAGCCCAGGCGGCGCGGACTTCCTCGATACCGGATTGCGTCCGGAACTCGTGGAACAGGGCCATTTCGAAGAAGATCCAGAACCAGGCCACGAAGAACATCACCTCGGAGGCGATGAACATGATCATTCCGTATCGCAGGCCGATGCTGACGACCGGGGTATGGTCGCCCTGGTTGGCCTCGATCGTGACGTCACGCCACCAGGCGGCCATGGTCAAGAGGACCCCCGCCAGGCCGCCAAGGAAGACGGCGAGGTCACCCTTTGGAAGACCGAAGAGACCCTTCATGGCGATCACGCCACCAACAGCCATGACGCAGGCTGCCAGCGAGCCGACCAGCGGCCAGGGGCTCGGATTGACGAGATGGTAGTCGTGTTTGACGTCGCCCGCAGACATTGCGCCCTTAGTCCTCTTACTGCCGCTCCCCGCCCGTTAAGTCGCAAGGCCAGCGGGAGTTTCTGGTTTCGTCCCTATAGCCCTGCTTTCGCCATTCCGCCAAGCCCGGAAGGTGCCACGGCGGCTTTCGGCTCCGCGTTCTGCGAGGGGAAGAATGTGTAGGACAGGGTCACTTCGGACTTGCCCCGGGTGTCGAAATCCTCGGCGAACTTCGGATCGACGAAATACACCACGGGGAACTCGACGGTCGTGCGCGCCGCTATGGTCTGATCGCTGAAGCAGAAGCACTCAAGCTTCTGGAAATAGGCGCCGGCGAGTTGGGGCGTGACATTGTAGACGGCATGCCCCGTGACGGGCTGGTCGCTGTTGTTGGTGACCGTGAAGTAGGCAAGCCCGGTCTCTCCGATCCGCAGGGTCTGCGAGGTCTGCTGGGGCCGGAAGGTCCAGGGCAGGCCCCGGACGTTGGCGTCAAACCGGACCTCCAGGTTTCGGTCAAGGGTGCGGGAAGCCGCCTGCTCGGCCCGCCTGGGCGTACCGTCAAATCCGGTCAACTGACAGAAGGCCCGGTAGAGCGGCACCGAGGCGTAGGCAGCGCCAACCATGCCGGCGAAGCAGACTGCGCACCAAAGTGCGACCCGGGCGTTCCGGCGGG
>CAMAOY010000033.1 GCA_945859865.1 Phenylobacterium deserti | reverse complement strand
CCGCCGTCCCGGCCTCCGGGCGGCGACCGGACGCCATGTCGGACGAACAAAACTTCATCCGGGTGCGGGGCGCCCGCGAGCACAACCTCAAGGATGTCGACATCGACATCCCCCGGGGGAAGCTGGTCGTCATGACGGGTCTGTCGGGGTCGGGAAAGAGCTCCCTGGCCTTCGACACCATCTACGCCGAGGGCCAAAGGCGCTATGTCGAGAGCCTCTCGGCCTATGCGCGCCAGTTCCTCGAACTGATGAGCAAGCCGGACGTCGACCTGATCGAGGGCCTGTCTCCGGCCATCTCCATCGAACAGAAGACCACGAGCCGGAACCCGCGCTCGACCGTCGGCACGGTCACCGAGATCCACGACTACATGCGCCTGCTCTGGGCGCGGGTGGGAATCCCGTATTCGCCGGCCACCGGCCTGCCGATCGAAAGCCAGACCGTCTCGCAGATGGTGGACAAGCTGTCCGCCCTGCCCGAGGGCGAGCGGGTCTACCTCCTGGCGCCAGTGGTCCGGGGACGGAAGGGCGAATACCGTCGGGAGATCGCCGAATGGCAGAAGGCCGGATTCCAGCGCCTTAAGATCAATGGCGTCTTCCATCCCATTGAGGATGCACCGGTTCTCGACAAGAAGTTCAAGCACGATATCGACATCGTGGTAGATCGCCTGGTCACGCGTTCAGGCCTCGGGAGCCGCTATGCGGACTCCCTGGAGACCGCGCTGAAGCTTGCCGACGGGATTGCGGTGGCGGAATGGGCCGACATTGCCGAGGGGCAGGCAGAACCCCGCCGGATGATCTTCTCGGAGAAGTTTGCCTGCCCAGTGTCGGGCTTCACCATCTCCGAGATCGAACCGCGCCTGTTCTCGTTCAACAACCCCTTCGGAGCCTGCCCCACCTGCGACGGCCTCGGGGCCCGGCTGACCTTTGACGGGGACAGGGTCGTCCCCGACCGCAGCCGGACCCTGCACGGCGGGGCCATAGCGCCCTGGTCCAAGGGTCCCTCCCCGCTCTACACCCAGACCTTGCAGGCCCTGGCCCGCCACTATGGCTTCTCCATGGATGTGCCCTGGTCGGACCTGCCGGAGGCTGCGCGCAATGTCGTCCTGCAGGGGTCCGGCGGTGAAAAGATCCTCTTCATCTACGACGACAATGCCCGGAAGTACGAGGTCAAGAAGACCTTCGAGGGCGTGCTTCCCAACCTCGAGCGGCGCTGGCGGGAGACCGATTCCGCCTGGGTCCGGGAGGAGCTGGGGCGCTTCCAGTCCGATACCCCCTGCGAGGCCTGCGAGGGCTATCGTCTCAAGCCCGAGTCCCTGGCGGTGCGCATCGACGGGCGGCATATCGGCGAGGTCTCCCGCCTCGCCATCCGGGAGGCCGGGTCCTGGTTCACGGAACTTGAGAACCGCCTGACGCCCAAGCAGATGGAGATCGCCCGGCGGATCCTGAAGGAGATCAACGACCGGCTCAGGTTCCTGGTCAATGTCGGCCTGGACTACCTGAACATGTCCCGCGCCTCGGGCACGCTCTCGGGCGGCGAGAGCCAGAGGATCCGCCTGGCCAGCCAGATCGGATCCGGCCTGACCGGGGTGCTCTACGTGCTCGACGAGCCCTCCATCGGCCTGCACCAGAGGGACAATTCCCGGCTGCTGGACAGCCTGAGGGGCCTGCGCGACCTGGGCAATTCGGTCCTAGTGGTCGAGCATGACGAAGAGGCCATCCTCACCGCCGACTACGTCATCGACATGGGCCCGGGCGCCGGGATCCACGGCGGGCACGTGGTCAGCCAGGGTCGGCCAGCCGAGATCATGGCCGATCCGGCAAGCGTCACCGGGCGCTATCTGTGCGGGACGGAGGAGATCCCCCTTCCCCATCAGCGGCGCCCGACTCATCGGAACCGGGTACTGAAGGTCATCGGTGCCACGGGTAACAACCTGCAGTCGGTGACGGCCGAGATCCCTGTGGGGACCCTGACCTGCATCACCGGCGTGTCCGGCGGCGGCAAGTCGACCTTCACCATCGAGACCCTCTACAAAGCCGCGGCACGCCGTCTGCACAACGCCGCCGACGCCCCGGCCCCGCATGACCGGATCGAGGGCCTGCAGCACTTCGACAAGGTCATCGACATCGACCAGTCGCCCATCGGCCGCACGCCACGCTCGAACCCGGCCACCTATACCGGTGCCTTCCAGCCCATCCGGGACTGGTTCGCCGGCTTGCCCGAGGCCAAGTCGCGGGGCTACGGGCCAGGCCGGTTCAGCTTCAACGTCAAGGGCGGCCGCTGCGAGGCCTGCCAGGGCGACGGGCTGATCAAGATCGAGATGCACTTCCTGCCCGACGTCTACGTGACCTGCGACGTCTGCAATGGACGTCGCTACAACCGAGAGACCCTGGAGATCCTGTTCAAGGGCAAGTCCATCTCAGACGTCCTGGATATGACCGTCGACGAGGCGCACGACTTCTTCAAGGCGGTGCCCACCGTGCGGGAGAAGATGGCGACCCTTCGCCGGGTGGGCCTGGGCTACGTCAAGGTCGGACAGCAGGCGACCACCCTGTCGGGTGGCGAGGCTCAGAGGGTCAAGCTGTCCAAGGAGCTGTCGCGCCGCGCCACCGGCAAGACCCTCTACATCCTGGATGAACCCACCACCGGCCTGCACTTCGAGGACGTCCGCAAGCTGCTGGAGGTCCTGCATGAACTGGCCGACGCCGGGAACACCGTGGTGGTGATCGAACACAACCTGGACGTCGTGAAAACAGCCGACTGGATCCTCGACTTTGGTCCTGAGGGCGGGGACGGCGGTGGCAAGATCGTCGCCTTTGGGACCCCGGAGGCCGTCGCGGCAGAACCGGCAAGCTGGACGGGACGCTATCTGGCGGACATTCTGGCCCGGCATGAAGACAGGCGAATGGCCCGGCGTCGCGCGGTCATGGCCTGAACATCCGAAACGGCACCCCGAGGGAGACTACCGATGAAACTCTATGGCGCGCCGAACCCGGCCCCCAACCCCCGCCGCGTGCGCATCTTCCTGGCGGAAAAGGGCGTGGACCTGCCCGAGACGCGCATCGACATGATGAAGCGCGAGCACAAGTCCGAGGAATTCCGGGCCCGCAACCCCATGGGCCAGATTCCGACCCTCGAGCTCGACGACGGGACCTGCATTTCCGAGACGGTGGCGATCTGCCGCTATTTCGATGAGGTCCACCCGGAGCCGCCCATGTTCGGCAGGACGGCGGTGGAGAAGGCGCTCGTGGACCAGTGGGTCCGCCGGGTGGAGTTCGTCGCCATGATGCCGGTCGGCAATTTCTGGCGCCACGCCCACCCGCGCACGGCGGCCCTGCTGACTCAGTACAAGGACTTCGGCGAGTCGAACCGCGAGACCTTTGCGGGTGCCCAGAGGTTCTTTGACCGGGCCCTCCAGGACCGGGAATTCCTGGCCCTCGACACCCTGACCATGGCGGACATCTGCCTGCAGACGACGGTGGATTTCGCGGACTGGATCGGCCTGCCCTGCGATCCGGAACTCAAGTCCCTCGCAGCCTGGCGCGAACGCCTGGCCGCCCGTCCCAGCGCCTCGGCCTGAGCTAGATGGCGGAGCGGCGGGCCTTGATCTCGCGGTAGATCACCGCTGCGGGTGCAGACATGACGGCGTTGAAGACGGCGCTCATGAAGGCGCCGAAGAGCAGCATCAGGACCTGGCCCGGCGAGAAATAGGCCTTCAGGGACGACATGTCCGGGCTCATCCCCTTGCCGACCGCCGCGACATCGCCGCCGGAGAGGATGGCGCCCAGGGCGACGACCAGGATCATGGATAGAAGATAGAAGATCAGGATGGCGATGATCGCCAGGGCGTAGGTCCCGAACATCGGCCAGAAGAGCCCCTGGGTCAGGCGCCAGGAATCGAAGATGGCGAGGCGGTCCTCAGAGAAGGTGATCACCGGCCCCAGCGACATCCGGACGGACACGTAGACCAGCAGGCCTGACAGGGCGAACCCGATCAGTACGCCGAAGAGAGGGCCCGCCCCGGTGAGCCCCATCAGGCCGGCGGCAATCCCGCCCACCAGCACCACCGCGACCACGGCGAGGATGGAGAGGAGGGTGTAGATGAGCGAGAGGGCGATCAGACGGGCTTCCTCGCGGCCGAACTGGACCGGATGACGACGCGAATCCTCGGGGTCGAGGATCAGCCTGAAGACCGCCGCGGCGATTACAGCCTGGACGATGAGACCAACCGGAATGAGGATCGCGTAGAGTGGCGCGAGCGCCATGAAACTCTCGAGAGCTGCAGAGGGGTCATTCGACGGGTTGGCGCTGGCGGCCTCGAGTTCGGCCAGGCTGGTATTCAGCCCCAGGCCGAACAGGGCCAGAGGCATGAGCATATGCACCACCAGGAAGAAGCCGGTCCAGATCAGCAGGGTCCGGGGCTTTTCCCAGGTCACCCTAAAGCCTTCAAACGCCGCATCTGTCGCGGAAAACACCGTCATGTCGCGCACCTGAACCGTTACCCTGAGGGCCTTGAATCGGTTCCTTCCCCGGATACTATTTGGCGACCGCACCCCGTTATGTGCAAGGGCGGCAGAGGTTCGGCTCGCGATCCCGCAAGATCGTTGCTAGTTAGCCACGCATGTCCCTTCTCCCCATACACGTCATCGGCGGCGGCCTGGCCGGCTCCGAAGCCGCCTGGCAGATCGCCCAGGCCGGCGTCCCCGTCATCCTGCATGAAATGCGCCCCGTCCGGGGAACCGACGCCCACCATACGGACGGGCTCGCCGAACTGGTCTGTTCGAATTCCTTCCGGGCCGACGACTGGACGTCGAACGCAGTGGGCCTGCTGCATGCCGAGATGCGTAACCTCGATTCCCTGATCCTGGCCTGCGGCGACGCCCACCAGGTGCCAGCCGGGGGCGCCCTTGCCGTCGACCGGGACGGCTTCTCGGTCGCCGTGACGGCGCGCCTCACCTCCCACCCCCTCGTAACGATCGAGCGAGGCGAGGTGGCGGGCGAGCCCCCGGCCGACTGGGACAGCGTCATCATCGCGACGGGCCCCCTCACCTCCCCCGACCTGGCGGCGGCCATTCAGGGCCTGACCGGGGAGGACGAATTGTCTTTCTTCGACGCCATCGCCCCGATCGTGACCCTGGAGTCCGTCGACATGGACATCGCCTGGCGCCAGTCGCGCTACGACAAGGCGGGCCCCGGCGGCGACACCCAGGCCTACATCAACTGCCCCATGGACCGGGACCAGTACGAGGCCTTCATCGACGCCCTGCTGGCGGGACCGAAGTCGGAATTCCGCGAGTGGGAGAACGTGCCCTACTTCGATGGCTGCCTGCCCATCGAGGTCATGGCCGAGCGTGGGCGGGAAACCCTGCGGCATGGTCCGATGAAGCCCGTCGGCCTGACCAACGCCCACCGCCCCGAGGACAAGGCCTGGGCCGTGGTCCAACTGCGCCAGGACAACGCCCTTGGCAGCCTGTGGAACATGGTCGGCTTCCAGACCAAGCTGAAGCACGGGGCCCAGTCCGAGATCTTCCGGATGATCCCCGGGCTGGAGAAGGCCGTCTTCGCCCGGCTTGGCGGCCTGCACCGGAACACCTTCCTGAACAGTCCCCGGCTCCTGGATCGCCAGCTGCGGCTCCGGGCCCAGCCCCGGCTCCGGTTCGCCGGGCAGGTCACGGGCGTGGAGGGCTATGTGGAGAGCGCGGCCATGGGCCTGCTCGCCGGTCGGCTCGCCGCCGCAGAGCGACTGGGGCAAGCCCTGGAGGCGCCGCCGGCCACGACGGCCCTGGGATCCCTGGTCAACCACATCACGGGCGGGCACCTGGACAGTGGCCGCGGATCCTTCCAGCCCATGAACATCAATTACGGCCTCATGCCCCTGGTAGAGGCGCCGAAGCGGGACGCCGACGGGCGACGCCTGGGCTCGAAGGTCCGGAGCCACGGCCGCAAGCTCGCCATGGGCAAGCGCGCCCTGGCAGACCTCGCGGCCTGGGCGTCAGACGCGCCCGGTCAGCACAGCACCCATCAGTCGCAGGCGGTCCCCGAGATCTGACGGCGGCCGCCCCCGGGCCCGGGCCCGGGCGAGGGCTGCATGGGCGACGGCAGGGAAGGCCTGCGCCGTCACGGACCGCGCCGCCTTAAGGCGGGTCTCCATGGGGGCCTGGGCGGCGTCCAGCGAAAGACCTGCGGTTCGGACAAGGCGACCGATCGACCAGGCCCCTCCGCCAGCGCGGGCCGCGCCAGGGTCGCTGTCAGGGTCCAGTATGGAGGCCGCCAGAACAGCGCAGCCGCCACCTGTGCCGTCAGCCCACTCCAGGGCCTCTTCCAGGGTCAGGGGCCGGGGGTCCAGCTCGCGGTAACGGGCACCGACCAGGGCCTCGAGGCCTACGGGGTCCAGGCTGAAGGTTCGGGCCGCCTCGGCCAGGGCCTGGGCGACGGGATGGCGACGGACAGGGCCACCGGAAGCCATCTCGGCCAACACCTCTCCCCACCAGGCCAGGCGCATTTCGCCAACAAGGGGGGTCGAGGCGGTGCGCGGCGCGCGGGCCAGTTCCTGGTCGAAGGCGTAAAGGGCCACCAGGGCCCGGCGGGCCTCGGCACCGGCGGCGAAACGGCTGGACAGCCAGCGGTCGGGGTCTGTCCGCGCCAGCGCGGCGTCGAGATCACCGGGTAAGGACGTATCAAATTCCGGCATGACCTGGGGCGTCGGGCTCAATGGAAAACGGGCCCGCAGGGACTGCGGGCCCGTCCGTTCCGGTCAGATCCGGGGATCAGCCGAAGATTGTCTGGTTCATGCCCATGGTGGCGAGCATGGGGATGGAAAGGAAGGTGTTCAGGCGCGAGAACAGCATAGCCGTCTTCGCCGCCCTGGCCTTGGCGTCGGCGTCGGCCTCAACCATTCCCAGGGCGATCTTCTGGTTCGGCCAGATGAAGACCCAGACGTTGAAGAACATGATCGTGGCGAGCCACATGCCCATGCCGATGAAGCTGTGCTGGGGATTGTGGCTGGTCAGGCCCAGAGCGAAGGCGTCGAACAGGTAGCCGCGGTTGTAGGCGAGGATGACGCCGGCCACCCAGGTGAACAGGGCCGCCCAGCGGAACCAGAAGAGCGCTTCGGGCGCAATGTACTTGGACACTGCCGGCTTCAGCTCGGCGGGGATTTCCGGCATTTTCCGAAGCTGGACGAAGTTGAAATAGTACAGCAGCCCGATCCACATGATGCCGAACACCGTGTGCACGAAACGAAGCACTGCCTGGACGAAGATCGCATCGACCCCGCCGGCATGATGCATGTAGCCACCGATCACAACCAGCGCGAGGATCGAACTCAGGATCATCGTGTTCCGAAGGTTGGACAGGAGTCCCGAGACAAGTTTCGACATTTTCCAGCCCTTTGAGAGTGTACCCTTAAACCCTTCTTAAGGGCATTCGGCGGGCTCGGGAAGCGGCGGTTTGAACCAGATCAAACTGCGATCAGGGCGGCGGCGACCCTGCGGCCTTCCGAGGTCAGCAGGTTGTAGAGCCTGGCTGCCGCTGGAGTATCGAGGAACTCGAGGCCCAGGCCTGCGGCGAGAAAGGCCTGGCGGACCTCCCGCGGCGGCAGGGCGTTGGACGCGCCCATGCCCAGGACCAGGAGCTCGCTGACCCCGGGTCCCGCCTGAAGGACCGGGGCGAGGGTCTCTGCAGACAGGGCGGCCGCCGAGGTGACGGGCCAGGGATAGGCGACATCGTCCAGGATCAGGACGGACCCAGACTTCCAGTCGCCGGACAGGCGGAACCCGCCGCCGCCGAAGGCGTCGACCTGCGGCGCCGTACGGGTCATCTGCGCCGGGCGTCCGCCGGCTTGAGGGGCATCACGTCCTCGTCGTCCCGGCGCACGCCCCAGAGCAGGATGATGGGCAGGGCAACGTAGATGGACGAATAGGTACCGATGATCACGCCGAACACCATGGTGAAGACGAGGGGCAGCAGGACTGGCCCCCCCAGGAACAGGGCCCCCGAGAGGGCGATGATGGCGGTGGAACCCGTGATCAGGGTCCGCGACAGCCGCTCGTTCTCAGACCTGTTGATGATCTCGGCGAGGGGGGTGGTCTTGTACTTCCGCAGGTTCTCGCGAAGCCGGTCGAAGGTGATGACCTTCTCGTTCATCGAGTAGCCAATCACGGTCAGGAGGGCAGCGATGGAGGTCATGGAGACCTCAAGCTGGGTGATGGACAGGACGCCCAGGGTCAGGACCACGTCATGCAATACCGCGACAATGGCTCCGAGCCCGAACTGCAGCTGGAAGCGGAACCAGATGTAGAGGAGCATCAGCAGCATGGCGACGCTAAGGGCGATGGCCCCTGACCGCGCAAGCTCGCCGGAGACCTTTCCACCGACCGTCTCGGCCCGGCGGATCTCGATCCCCGGGAAGGCCTTCTGAAGGGCCGTCTTGACGGTCTGGGTGCTCTGGTTGAGGTCGGCGTCGTTCGGCACCCGATACCTCAGTATCGCACCGTTACCTGCCCCCAGGGACTGGACCTGGGCGTCCTCGCCGCCGGCCTCGGTCATCACCCGGCGCAGGCCGCCGATGTCGAGGGGCTTCTGGGTCTGCACCTCGATCAGGGCCCCGCCCACGAAGTCGATGCCGAAGTTCAGGCCGCGGAAGATGAAGGAGCCCACCGATGCCGCGATCAGGATTGCGGACAGCACCGCGGCGAACGGCGCCAGTCGCACGAAGTCGAAGTTGAAATCTGTCGGCAGGTTTCGGATGAAGGGCCAGCGCATGGGAGCCTCTAGACGATGGGCAGGGTCTTGGGCTTCTTCGCCCGGTACCACCAGCCGATCAGCAACTGGGTCACCACCACCGCCGTAAAGACCGAGGTGATAACGCCGATCAGCAGGGTCCAGGCAAAGCCGCGGACGGCCCCGGCTCCGAACATGAACATGATGACGGCCGAGATGGCGCTGGTGATGTTGGCATCCAGGATGGAGACCAGCGCTCTCTCGTAACCTTGTTCCAGGGCCTGGAGGGGTGAACGCCCCAGATGGGCCTCGTCCCGGACCCGTTCATAGATGAGGACGTTGGCGTCCACGGCGACCGCAAGGGTCAAGATTATGCCAGCGATACCCGGGAAGGTCAGGGTGGCCTGGGTCAAGGACATGGCACCGATGATCAGGAGCACGTTCAGGATAAGGCCCAGGGCGGCGAAGACGCCAAACAGGCCGTAGGCGAGGACGATGAAGGCAAACATGGCCACAGCGCCGATCGCCAGGGAGATGGCCCCCGCGCGAACAGCATCGGCCCCGAGTTCGGCGCCCACCGTGTTCTGCTGCTCGATCCTGAGCGGCGCCGGCAGGGCGCCGGCCCGGAGCAGGACCGCCAGCTCATTGGCGGACTCGGCGGTGAAATTACCGGAAATCTGCCCGGAACCGCCCAAGATGGCGCTCTGGATCACCGGGGCCGAGATGACCTTGCCATCAAGGACGATGGCAAAGCGCTTGCCGATATTGCTGGCTGTGACCTCGCCGAACCGGGCTGCGCCCTGGCCGTTGAAGCGGAAATTCACGATCGGCTCGCCGGAGCGGCCGTCGAAACCCTGGGTGGCCTCGGTGAGCATTTCGCCAGTGACCACAGCCCGCTTCTTCAGCAGCAGGGGCCCCTCGGTCTGGCTCGGCAATATGATTGAGCCCGGCGGGATCCGACCCTCGGCCGCCTCGGCCAGGGAGACGGAGTCGTCGACCATCTGGAAGGTCAGCTTGGCGGTCTGGCCGATGATCGACTTCAAGCGTTCAGGGTCGCTCTCGCCGGGTGCCTGAACCACGATCTGGTCCAGGCCCTGGCGCTGGATCGCCGGCTCCCGGGTGCCGAGGGCGTCGATGCGGCGGCGGATGATCTCGATGGACTGGTCCACGGCCCGGCTAGCCTCGGCGTTCAGGGCCTGGGCGGAAAAGGCGAGCCGGATCCGCTGATCGGGCTGGGCGGCGAGTTCGAGACCGCTACCGCCTCCGGACACCGCGCCGCCGAGGCGGGACCTCAGGAGGTTGAGGGCCTCGTTCTGCCGGCCGGCATCCGTGATACGGACCGTGACGTCCTGGCCCACCTGGCCCAGGTCGGTGAAAGCAATATCCTCGCCCTTCAGGGTGGTGCGGATATCCTCGATCAGGTTGGTCGTCTTCTCGACGCGCAGGGCCCCGGTGTCGACCGACAGTTTGAGGTAGGAGCCGCCCTGCAGGTCGAGGCCGAGGTTTAGGGTCTGCTTCGGCAGGAAGGGCGGTAGGGCCTCGCGCAGGTTGGCTGGCAGGAGGTTGGGCAGCGTGAAAAGCACGCCGAAAATCAGGGCGGCGACGACCGATACCAGCCGCCATCGGGAGGAAGCGAGCATGAGCCCGGGCCTAGGCCTTTGCGTCGTTGGCGGCGGGCTCGGACCGTGTGCGAACACTGGAGATCATGCCCTTGACCACCTTGACGGTGACGCCCTGGGCAATCTCGACACCGACCTCTGCGTCCTCGACCCGGATGACCTTGCCGATCACGCCTGAGGGCAGAACCACGACGTCATTGCGCTTCAGGGCGGTGAGCATGTCCTGGTGAGCCTTCATCCGCTTCTGCTGGGGGCGGATCATGAGGAAGTAGAACAGGGCAAAAAGGCCGATCAGCGGAGCGATCTGGAGCAGCATGGCCTGCATCCCGCCGGCGGAGGCACCGGCAGCGGTTTGGGCGAAGGCGGGCGTGGCGAACATGGGCTCTCCGATTAAGGCAGGGCGCGCACCGCGCCCGAATTCCAGGGTGGCCGGAAGCTATGCGCTCGACCGACCTTTTGCAATGGAGGGGCGGGATGGCTAATCACATGGCATGACCGAAGACCTGTCCCCCCTGCTGATCCGCATTGCCGAGGCGCTGGAGCGCTTGGCACCGAGTCCCCCCGAGACACCCGACTTCAGTCTGGCGCGATTGTTTCGCCATGACGCCGCCCGGGCCCGGTTCGCACCGGCCAGGGACTACGCCCTGCCCCTCGACGCCCTGTTGGGGGTGGATCGCCAGAAGGCGCTCCTGTGCGCCAACCTCGAGCGCTTCGCCTCGGGCCTCCCCTTCAACCATGTCCTGCTCTGGGGCGTCCGCGGCGCCGGGAAGAGCTCGATGGCCAAGGCCGCCTTCATGGCCATGGCCGCGGATCGCAGCGACCTCAAGCTGGTGGAGGTGGACCGTGATGAGGTCTCCGCCCTGCCCCGCCTTTTCGACCTGCTGGGGGGGCGGCCCGAACGTTTCGTGGTGCTCTGCGACGACCTGTCCTTCGAGGACGGCGCAGAGGCGGCCAAGGCGCTCAAGTCCGCCCTCGAGGGGGGCGTGTCCGGCCCTCCCTCCAATGTCCTGTTCCTGGCCACCTCCAACCGGCGCCACCTCATGCCGAGGGGCCATGTGGAGGACCGCGGGCTGATCGCCGCCGCCGAGGATGCCGAGGAGGAGGTCAGCGTCTCCGACCGGTTCGGGCTCTGGATCGGCTTCCCGCCCATGGACCAGCCGACCTACCTGGCGGCAGTGCGCGGCTATGCGCGTCGCTACGGGCTACCGGTGCGCGGGCTCGACCGCCGGGCCCTGCAGTGGGCCCAGGCCCGGGGTGGCCGCTCGGGTCGGGTGGCCTGGCAGTTCATCCTCGACCACGCGGGGTCAAAGGGCATCGCCCTGCCCCTCTGATTCCCAGGATCTAGCGGGGCAGCAGGAGGGTCGGTGCGACCGGCCGCGCGCGTTCCGCCGGCGTGGGCGCATAGCGGATCTCGAAGTGCAACTGGGGCTCAGAGACCCCGCCAGTGTCGCCCGCCTCGCCGATCTGCTGGCCCTGCAGGACCTTCTGCTGGATCTTCACATCCACGTTCGACATGTGGGCGTAGGCGGTGACCCAGCCGTCGGGGTGCTTGATCAGCACCAGGTTCCCGAAGCCGGGCACCTGGTCGCCGGCATAGACCACCTCGCCCGCTGCCGAGGCGCGGACGGGGGCCCCGCGGGCGGCGCGGATATTGACGCCGTCGTTCCTCTGCCCTGTCCCCTTGGGCCCGAAGTCCGACAGGATCTCGCCCCGGATCGGCCAGACAAAGCGGCCCTTTCCGAGGGTGGCGATCTGGGCGTCGGTCAGGGGCGTCGTGCTGGCGGTCGGCGGCGGCGTGAAGCCGCCCGACTGAGGCCGTGGGACCGGCGGGGCGGGGGTCGGGACGATGACGGGCGACGGGGTCCGGGACGGCGGCGGCCGGACGAGCGCAGGGGTCACGGGCTGCGGTGGCGTCGTGCGCACCACCGGCGGCGGAGCCGGCAGGGGAAGCACAGGCTTGGGAGCCACGCCCTGGGGCACCGGAACCGGGAGCGGCGGAACCCGCGGCGGCGGAGTCACCGGGACGGGAGACGGAGCCGGGGTTGGGACTGTAACCAGCGGCGGCGAACCCTGTCCGGGCTCGGTCCTAAGGGTCGGCGCGCGCGTCGCGGGATCGTCGAGCGGCGCTTCAAGAGGCGCTTCGGCCTCGGTCGCGGGCGGCTTTACGGCCACCGCCGGACGGGTGGCCGGCGGCGCAGGCGTGCGCACGGTCTCGCGGATCGGACCCCTGTCGCGGACCCCGCCAGGCAAGATCAGTCGCTGCCCGGAACGCAGGGTCGAGGTGGCCTTGAGGCCATTGGTCGCAGCCAGGGCCTTGGTCGTGGTCCCGAAGCGGCGGGCAACCACGGAAAGGGTATCGCCCTGCGTGGCGACATAGGCCTTCCGGGTCTCGGCCGGGCCCTTGAGGACCTGGCCAGGCTTGAGGGCGTAGGGCGACTTCAGTCCGTTCAGAGCGGCGAGTTCCTTGCGGGTCAGGCCCATCCGGTCGGCGATCGCATCGACGGTATCGCCCTTGCGAACCGTGTAGGCGGCGGGCTTGCCCGTGACTGCAATGACCTTCCCGCCAGCCAGGGTGCGGGTGCTGACCTTGTCGCGGGGGGTCTCTTCAGACGCCGCAAGAGCGGGCTCCGCGGCCTCGCGGACGGTTTCCGGGGGGGCCTCGCGGACGGGCGCCGGGGGCTTGGGGGCGGGCACGGAGGTCGACCGCACCGGACCCCGGTCACGATAGCCGTTCGGCAGGCTGAGTTTCTGGCCAGATCGAAGGGCGGCCGAGGTCCGCAGGCCATTCTCCGCCGCAAGCGCCTTTGACGTCACGGAGAACCGTCGGGCGACGACCTCGAGGCTGTCCCCATCGGCGACGACATAGGCCTTGCGCGTCTCGGGCGGGCCCTTGAGCTTGCGGCCGACGCTGAGGGCATAGGGGGACGTCAGGCCATTCAGGTCAGCCAGGGCCTTGCGGGACATGCCCATCCGGTCGGCGATCGCGTCCACGGTGTCGCCACTGCGCACCAGGTAGGTCGAGGGACCGCTACTGACCGTGACCACCCGGCCGGCCGCCTGGGCGCGACCCGGAGCGGACCCGGTGCCACCGGGGACCTTCAGCTTCATGCCCGCGTCAATCCGGGCCCCGGCGCCAAGGTCATTGGCTTCGGAAAGGGCCTCGGGGCTCACGCCGACCTTGCGGCTGATGCCCGTGAGGGTATCGCCCCGCTGGACGGTGTAGGATCCGCCAGTCGCCTGCATAAGGGCCAGTTGCACCGGCGCCTCGCGTGCGAAGGCGACCGTCGAAGGACCCACCAGCGCGGTCGAGGCCGCAAGCATGAGGACGGTCCGGTTGAGAAAACTGCTCATCGCCGCTCCGGCTCTGTTTACCCGCTTCGGCGTCCCGACCTGGATCGACGGCGCGATCTGGTCAGTGACCCCAGGAAATCAACACTTTTTAGGCAGGCTCAGGAGTCCTTTGCCACGCCATCCAGCAGAGGCACAAACCGCACCTCTGCCAGGGTCTCTACCGTGAAACCGCCCTCCCCGTCCCCGACATAACGGTTGAGGTCCTGGACAGGTCCGCGTCCCACAGGCGCTACCAATACCCCGTTTGGCTTCAGTTGCGCCAGCAGAGCACGAGGAACACCGGGGGCCGCCGCGGTCACCATCACACGATCAAAGGGCGCCTGTTCCGGCCATCCCTGACCGCCATCGCCAAACCGGGTGATAACATTGGTCAGCCCCAGTTGCCGGAACCTGTCCTCGGCTGCGGACATCAAGGTCCGGTACCGCTCGACCGAATAGACCAGCCGGGAAAGCTTGGACAGTATGGTGGTCTGGTAGCCAGACCCCGTCCCGATCTCGAGCACCCGCGATCGTTTTTCGATCCGAAGGGCCTGGGTCATCATCCCGACGATGTAGGGCTGGCTGATGGTCTGGCCGCAGGCGATGGGAAGGGCCTGATCCTCGAAGGCCCGCTCCTGGAAGAGCTCTGGCGTGAAGAGGTCCCGGGGCGTGGTGGCGATGGCGTTCAGTACGGCGGCGTCCGTGACGCCCTGGGCCTTCAGGCCCTCAATCAGCCGGGCATGGCGTGGATCCGCCGGCGTGTGGGGACGACGCACCATCCTCAGGCCTTCGGCGGGGCGCCGCCGAGGACCGCCCGCATCCGGTGGACGGTTTCCTGGTGGGTCAGGTCGATGTGAAGGGGCGTAACCGAGATCCGGCCATCGTAGATCGCCCGCAGGTCCGTTCCCGCAGCCGGGGCCGACAACTCCCTGCGGAACCCCATCCAGTAGTAGGTTTCGCCGCGCGGGTCGGTCCGCTGCACCGCCTGGCGCACATGAAGGTCGCGGAAGGTCTGCCGGGTGACCTCAACCTCACGGATCTGGTCCAGGGCGCGCGACGGGAAGTTGACGTTCATGACCACGTCGGAGGGCCAGCCGATCTCGACCAGACGACGGACAATACCCGGCCCGAAATGCTCCGCCGGCTCGAAAACGGGCTGATCGGGCATCTCCTCGCCGGGGGTGGGCCAGCTCATCTGCGAGAGGGCTATGGACCGGATCCCAAGGGCCATGCCCTCGATGGCACCGGCAACGGTCCCGGACATGGTGACGTCCTCGGCCAGGTTGGCGCCCCGGTTGACACCGGAGAGTACAAGGTCGGGACGATCCGCGCCCATGAGTTCGGTCACGGCCAGCATGACGCAGTCAGTCGGGGTGCCGGTGGTGGCGAACCGGCGGTCGTCGAGCCTGCGAACCCGCAGGGGTTCGGCCAGGGTCAGGGAGCGGCTGGCACCGGACTGCTCGTATTCCGGTGCGCAGATCCAGATGTCGTCACTGATCACCCTGGCAATCCGCTCCAGGGACACGAGGCCCTCAGCGTGGATACCATCGTCGTTGGTCAGGAGGATTCGCACGGGCTCAGGCGTTCCCGTCAATGTGGGTGACGCCGCCCATATAGGCCTGAAGGACCTGGGGAATGGCGATACGGCCGCCCTCGTCCTGGTAGTTCTCCAGGAGCGCCACCAGGGTCCGGCCGACGGCCAGGCCGGAGCCGTTCAGGGTGTGGACGTAACGCGTTCCCTTCTCGCCGGTGGACTTGGTCCGCGCGTCCATCCGGCGCGCCTGGAAATCCCCACAGTTCGAGCAGGAACTGATCTCCCGGTACCGGCCCTCGCTGGGCAGCCAAACCTCCAGGTCATAGGTGCGGCGGGCGCTGAAGCCCATGTCACCCCGGCAGAGCAGCAGGGTCCGGAAGGGCAGATCGAGCCGCTTCAGTACCGCCTCGGCGCAGGACACCATGCGCTCGTGCTCGGCATCGGACTGGTCCGGCTCTGTGATGGAGACCAGCTCAACCTTGTAGAACTGGTGCTGGCGGATCATCCCCCGGGTATCGCGGCCAGAGGCCCCTGCCTCCGAGCGGAAACAGGGTGTGAGGGCGGTCAGGCGCAAAGGCAGGGTCTCGGCGGCGAGGATCTGCTCGCGCACCAGATTGGTCAGGGAAACTTCCGCAGTAGGGATGAGCCAGCGGCCGTCCGTGGTCCGGAAGAGGTCGTCCGAAAATTTCGGAAGCTGGCCGGTGCCGAACGCGGCGGCATCCCGCACAAGGAGCGGTGGCGAGACCTCGGTATAGCCATGTTCCAGGGTCTGGATGTCGAGCATGAACTGGCCAAGGGCGCGCTCGAGACGCGCCAGGGGGCCCTTCAGGACCACAAACCGGGCACCGCTCATCCGCGTGGCGGCCTCGAAGTCCATAAGCCCCAGGGCCTCGCCAAGATCAGCGTGATTTCGTGGTGCCTGGATGGCGAAGGGTTCGCCCCAACGCCGCACCTCGATGTTACCGGCCTCGTCTTCCCCAGCCGGGACATCCTGGGCGGGAAGGTTTGGCAGGCTGGCCAGCAGGTCGCGAAGGGCCTCCTCGGCCGCCTTCGCCCGCTCAGCGTCGCCAGCCGCCTCCGCCTTCAGGGCCTCGACCTCGTCGAACAGGCGCGCGGCGGCGGCCTCATCCTTCGCCGCCTTGGCCTGGCCGATCCGACGGGACAGGTCGTTGCGCCGGGCCTGGGCCGCCTCGGACGCATTTCTGGAAGCCCGGACCTGCTGGTCAAGCTGAAGCGCCTCTGCCGACGCCCCGGATCGGCCCTTCTCCGCCCAGGCCATCTCGTAGAGGTCGGGTTGGTCGCGCAGGGCTCGGATATCGTGCATGGGCGGGAGGTCTCAAGGATAAGCTGCCTTGTCTAGTCCGCGTCGCCGGGGGTGCCAACCGCCAAGGGACGCAGTCAGGCGTTGGAAGCTTCCGCATCCGCCTTCTGGTTACGCAGCTCGATCAGCCGCACGCACCAGATCGAGATTTCGTAGAGCAGGACAAGAGGCAGGGCGAGCATCAGCTGGCTGATCGGATCCGGCGGCGTGACCACGGCGGCGACCACGAAGATAGCGACAATGGCGTAACGGCGGAATTCACGGAGGGCTGACGAACTGACCATCCCGGCCATGCCTAGGAGGGTCAAGACGACAGGGAGCTGGAAACAAAGGCCAAAGGCCATCAGCAGGGTGGTGACCAGGGTCAGGTAATCCGAAACCTTCGGCAGGAGTTCCACGCTGATCCCGCCTGTCCCGGTGATCTGCTGGGTTAGAGAGAACCAGAGGACAAACGGAAAAATGAAGAAGTAGACGAGCGCCCCGCCCAGGGTGAAGAGCAGGGGCGAGGCGATGAGAAAGGGCACGAAGGCCCGCTGTTCACGCTTGTAGAGCCCCGGCGCCACGAAGCCGTAGATCTGGGAAGCCAGCACGGGGAAGGCGAGGACCACCGCCCCGAAGCCTGCAAGCTTGAGCTTGGTGAAGAAGAATTCGAGGGGCGCTGTGTAGATCAGCTTGAGCACCTGCCCCTCGACAGCCGGGATCTCCTTGGCCCCGATCAGGACCAGGAGAAGATCAAAGGGTCCACCATCCGACCGGGCGCCGGTCGAGGGCTTGAGATGCAGGGCCTGGAGGAGCCCGTCGAAGAACCCGGTTTTCACTGCCGACGTCTCAGCAGCGGCCTGGGCAGCCTTCTGCACCGCGAGTAGGCCCGCGGCGGCCTCGTAGGGTCTCAGGAGCAAGCGGTAGATATCGTCGGCGAAGGCGAAACAGACGATGAAGGCCAGGACGATGGCGATGAGCGACCGGATCAGGCGCTGCCGAAGCTCGACCAGATGGTCGAGGAGAGGGGCCCGCGAGGCTTCGATCTCGTCTTCGGGCTGATGCGGCTCGCTCATTCTGGCGCTCCCGCAGGCTTACGGCGACGGCGGGGCTTGGGCGCCGCTGGCACTTCGGGTGGCGGCTCCAAAACGACTGAGGGTTCCGGATCCGGGGCCTCGATCTCGACCGGAGCCCCGCCCATGGGTGGATGAAACTGGATGTCTGAACCCTGAAGGCTGTCGCCGATCTCCCGGAAGACCTGGTTCACGTCAGCGGTCTCGCTGGTCAGCAGGTCGCCCTGCGAGCGCCGCATGGCCTCGACCTCCTGGCGCAACTCATCAAGTTCGGACTGGCGGGCCATATCATCGAAGCTGGCCCGGAACTCTGCCGCCATGGCACGCAGCCGAGCCAGCCACTGCCCCAGTTTCCGGAGCATGACAGGCAGGTCCTTCGGCCCCACGACGAGGAGGGCGACGGCCGCAATCATGAGGTACTCAAGCCCGCCGACTTCGGGAAGCATGTCCAGGTCCTAGCAGTGCACCCAAGCCGGCGGCCTGGGTTGTGATCCGGCGGGACCGTTAGCCCTTCGACTCTTCCTTGGACGACTCGACCTTGGCCGCAGAGGTGTCTGAGGCCGGCGCGGCCCCGATACCCGCGTCCTTAAGGCCGTCCCGGAAGGCGCGGATACCCTTGCCGGCGTCCCCCATGAGGCCGGAGAGCTTGCCCCGCCCACCGAAGAGCACGAGGACGACAAGGGCCACTAAAATCCAGTGGATCGGAGTAAATGCGCCCACGATGATACCCCTCAAAGGAACAGCGCGCCCGGTCGGGCTGCCACAGCGCCATATAGGCGCACTGACCGCCCCTCGCCAAGGGTCAGGCGGAGCTGGAATTCCCATCTTCGGCTTCGGTCGTCTCGCCGAGGTAGTCCGTGTGGAACTCGGGCGCGTCCTCTCCCTCCTCGATCAGGTCCTCGTCGGGTGTCTCGGCACCCGGGGTGGGGATACTGAAGTCGGCTGGCAGGTCGAGGCTGAGGAGGCCTGCCGCACGCATGTCGGCGGCCCCGGGCAGGTCTGCGAGGCTGGCGAGCCCGAAGTGTTCGAGAAAGGCGTCCGTCGTGCCGTAGGTCACCGGGCGCCCGGGCGTGCGGCGCCGGCCGCGCATGCGAACCAGGCGCAGTTCAAGCAGGACGTCGAGGGTTCCGCGACTGGCCTGGACACCCCGGACCGCCTCGATCTCTGCCCGGGTCACCGGCTGATGGTAGGCGATGATGGCCAGGGTCTCCTGGGCGGCCCGGGACAGCCGTCGTGGCTCCTCCCGTTCGATGGTCATCAGGAAGGCGAGGTCCGTCGCTGTCTGGAAACGCCACCGGTCGGCAACGCAGACCAGCTCGACACCGCGTCCTGCATACCGGACGCGAAGGTCGGCCACCGCCCGCTCCACGTCGGAGTCCTCGGGCAATCGACCTGCGATGTCGTCGAGACTGAGGGGGCCGGCCGCAGCAAACAGGAGGGCCTCGACCCGGCGCTCGGTCTCCGACGCCTCCTGCGGTTCGGGAAGGGCTTCTTCAGTGCTCACTCCCGGCCTCCGGGACGGGTTCGCAGGTAGATGTCCGCGAAGGCCTCAAACTGGCGGGCCTCAAGGGTGCCTTCCCGGACCAGTTCGAGGCTGGCCGAGAGGGTCGAAGCCACATAGGAGGCGCGGCTGGGTGCCGTCTCCGCATCGGCATGCGCCGGCGGACGGGGTGCCACACCGGCCAGCGGGGTCCAGCGGCTGAGCTCCGGAAGCAGGCCACGCAGCCGGTCCCTGGCCGCTTCAATGGCGTAGGCCTTTGGCGGTACCGGCTGGTAGCTGCGGGTGTCGGTCCTCCGCCTCTGCGTAACGTAGGCCTGCATCAGGGTATAGAGATCGCCCTCCAGGCGCGTCGAGGGCAGGATCTTCAGGGCGTCCGGGTCGCCCCGCACAAAAACGTCCCGTCCCAGCTGGGGCCGGGCGCGCAGGGTCTCGGAAGCGCGACGCATGGCGTCGAGCTTGGCGAGGCGGAATGCCAATTGTGCAGCGACCTCCTCTGCCGGTGCCTCCTCCGTCTGGGGGCGTTCGGGACGAGGCAGGAGCAGGCGGGACTTCAGGAAGGCCAGCCAGGAGGCCATGACGAGATAGTCCGCCGCCAGGGCAAAGCTGTGGCGGCGGGCCTGCTGCACGAAGACCAGGTACTGGTCGGCCAGGCGGGTCACCGAGATGCGGAGCATGTCCACCTTCTGGCTACGGGCCAGGGCGAGCAGGACGTGCAGCGGGCCTTCATAGCCATCGACGTCGACGATCAGGGCCTCGCCATCCTGGGCGGCGCCCTCGGCCGCCTCGAAGTCGAGGCGAGGCTGGAAGCCGTCTGCTTGGCTCATGGCCAGACACCCGCGAGCAGGGCCTCGAACCGGGCTTCGCCCTCGGCGCGGTCCAAGGGTTCCGGCCGGCGGGGGATACGCGCCAGAGCCGCCTCGGCCCGGCGGGCCGCCTTGCCGAACAGGGTGCGGACACCGGCCGCAACCGCCTTCATCTCGGCCATGTCGCCATTGCAGTGCAGGACGACATCGCAACCGGCGGCAAGGCTACGTCGGGCGCGCTCGGTCAGGGTTCCGGTAAGCGCCTTCATGGACAGGTCGTCGCTCATGACCAGGCCCGAAAAGCCAAGTCGGCGCCGCAGAACCCCCTCGATCACCGCCCGGGAGGTCGTCGCTGGCCGCCGGGGGTCCAGGGCCCGGTAGAGCACGTGGGCGGTCATGGCCAGGGGCATGTCCGACAGAGCCTCGAAGGGCGCGAAGTCGATTGCTTCCAGGCTTTCGGCCGAGGCCTCGACCACGGGAAGGTCGAGATGGCTGTCTGCGGCGGCGCGCCCATGCCCGGGGATGTGCTTGATCACCGGCAGGACGCCGCCGGCGATCAGGCCCTCGGCCACAGCCCGGCCCAGGCGGGACACGGTTTCCGGCGTCGACCCGTAGGCGCGGTCACCGATGATGTCGTGGGCGCCGGGCTGGGGGACATCAAGGACCGGTGCGCAGTCGACATTGACCCCAAGTCGGAAGAGGTCGTCAGCCATGAGCCGGGCACCAAGTCGCGCCGCCTCGCGCTGGACATCCGCACCTCCGGACAGGCGTCCGAAGACACCGCCCGGCGGATAGCGCCGCCAGTGCGGCGGGCCGAACCTCTGGACGCGCCCGCCCTCCTGGTCGATCAGGACCGGGGCATTGTCACGCTCGACCGTGGCCCTCAGGCCGTCGATGAGGCGACGGACCTGATCCGGAGACTGGATGTTCCGGGCGAAGAGGATGAACCCCCAGGGCTGGACGTCCCGGAAGAAGGCCGCCTCGGGGGCCGAGAGTTCCGGCCCTTCACAGCCGTAGATGGCCGCCGATGCGCTCATCTCACGAAGCACGACTTCCCAGCCGCCTTCAGCCGGTCGCAGAAGGCAGTCGCTGAGGCCCGGTCGGGGAAGCCCGTCACCGTGGTGCGGTAGAGGGTGGAGCCCTCGCGCTCGATCTTCTCGACCCGCTTGCCCCTACCCTCGCCGCCAGCGCGGCTCACGGCAGCGCTCCATTCCTGGGAAGCGATGGCCTCGGACGAGAAGGCACCGATCTGGACAACCGCCCCGCTGCCAGGGCTGGCGGGCGCTGGCGCGGGCTTGGTTGGGGGCTTCTCAACGGGTTTAACCGGTGGCGTCTCCGCAGGCCTTACGGGTGCCGGCGCAGGCTTCGGAAGAACAGTCACCGGCGCGGGAGGCGGTGAGGCGATGGCGGTCGGCGTGGCGACGGGCGTGGCGGCGGCGGGAGGCTGCACAGTCGCCTGGGCTGCCGGCGGAAGGGAGCCCTGGACCGGGGGTGCCAGCGGCCTGGGGAGCGGCTGCTCTGGCGGCGGTGTAAAGTTGGGCTGGGAGGGAGAAGGCTCGCCATCAGCCTGCTGGTAGATCTTCAGACCCGCCGACGGATCGACAGCCGTCGTCCCGCCGGCCGGCGGCGCCGCCCGCAGGTCGCCGACAGGAGTCCCAATGGTCTTCGGCACCCGGGCGCCCTGGGAC
>CAMAOY010000032.1 GCA_945859865.1 Phenylobacterium deserti | reverse complement strand
GGGACCAGGGGGGCGGGGAAGTCCATGAGGCGGGTATAGGCAAGCGGGGCTCCAGCCGATAGATGTTCGCCGGAAACGGAGACTTACGCATGGGCAGCCCGGGCGGAGACGATGTGGTGACGGCGGCGGTGCTGATCATCGGTGACGAGATCCTGTCCGGCCGCACCCAGGACACCAATTTGAGGGACATTGCCCGGTACCTGGGCGTGCACGGGGTGGACCTGTGCGAGGCGCGCACCGTGCCTGACATCCAGGACGAGATCGTCGACGCCCTGAACGCCCTGCGCGCCCGCTACGACTATGTCATCACCACAGGCGGGATCGGGCCCACCCACGACGATATCACCGCCGACTCGGTGGCGGCGGCCTTCGGCGTGGCGCTGGAAGAGCATCCCGACATCCTGGCCCTGATGCAGTCCCGCTGGGGCGACCAGATGAACGTCGCCCGGCGGCGCATGGCCCGGGTGCCGGTGGGCGGGTCCCTGGTCATCAACCCGGCACAGGGACCGCCAGGGTTCACCATTGGCAATGTCTTTGTCCTGGCCGGCGTGCCCCAGATCATGCGCGGCATGCTGGAGGACGTGGGGCCAAGGCTGCGCTCGGGTGCGGTGGTCCTGTCCCGCACGGTCCGTGTGGAAGGCTCGGGAGAGGGTGCCATCGCCGCGCCCCTGGAGGCGGTGGCGAAGGCGCATCCGAGCCTCAGCCTGGGCAGCTATCCCTTTTTCACCGAGGGGCTCTACGGATCGAACCTGGTCCTGCGCAGCCGCGACGAGGCCGAGCTGGCGGTCACTGTCGGGGAGCTGATCGCCGCCCTCCGGGCCGCGGGCATCGAGAATGTCCGCGAGGTCGAGCCGGCCTGAGCCCGGACCCGTGAGCCTCTATCCCGTCATCATGTGCGGAGGTTCCGGGGTACGCCTCTGGCCCGCCTCCCGGCCCGAACGGCCCAAGCCCTTCGCCCGGCTGTTCGGCGACGGGCCCACGGCCTTCCAGGACACCGCTGCCCGGGCCGCTCCCCTGGGGCCGCTCCTGGTGATCGGCGGGGCCGACCACGGGGGCCTGATCCGCGAGCAGCTGGCCGAGGCCGGGCTCGACGCCGAGGTGATCCTTGAGCCAGAGCCCCGCGATTCCGCCCCGGCCATGGCGGCGGCGGCGATCCGGCTGCTGCGACGGGACGAAGAGGCGATCATGGTCGTCCTCGCCGCCGACCATCACGTCCCGGACGCCGAGGCCTTCCGCGATGCAGTGGTCCGCGCGGCCCCCTTCGCCCGGGCTGGCCGCATCGTCACCCTGGGGGTGAAGCCGGCCTTCGCCTCGACCGCCTACGGCTACATCCGGCCAGGGCGGGGCGAGAGCGTGCGGATGGTCGAGGCCTTCATCGAGAAGCCCGACGCCAGTCGCGCAGCTGGCCTCATCGCCGAAGGCTGCCTCTGGAACAGCGGCAACTTCATCGTGCCTGCGACCACCCTGGTCTACGAACTGGGCCGCCTGGCGCCCGAGGTTCTGGAAGCCGCGGAGGCTGCAGTGGAGTCGGCGGCAGAGTCCGCCACAGGGCTCCTGCTGGGCGAGATTTTCCGGACCGCCCCACGCATCTCCATCGACTACGCGGTCATGGAAAAGACCGCCCGGGCCATGGTCGCCGAAGTTGACTTCGCCTGGTCGGACGTGGGTGCCTGGGATGTTGTCCACGCCCTTTCGGAACAGGATGCGACGGGCAGTCACATCGAGGGCCGGGTCGAGGCCGAGGGCGTCTCCGGAGCCTATATCCGCGCCTCCGGCGGTGCCGAAGTGGTGGTGGTCGGGGTCCAGGGCCTGGCCGTGGTGGCCGACGGTGCCCGCATCCTCGTGGCGCCCCTGGCCGACAGCCAGGCGGTGAAGCGGGCTGTCGAGCGGCTCCAGGCTCGGGGCCCGGCGGGCTATCCCGGGCTTGAGCAGGCGACGGCCGACCTGGGCCTCTGGCTCCGGACGGCGGCCCTGCCGGTGTGGTGGTCCCTGGGCGCGGACCGGGAGCGCGGGGGCTTTGTCGAGGCGATCGGTCAGGACGGCAGGCCGCAGCCTGCGCCCCGGCGCGGACGGGTGCAGGGCCGGATGATCTTCAGCTTCGCCCAGGCGGGTCTGATGGGTTGGGACGGACCCTGGCGCGAGGCGGTGCGCCACGGTCTCGCCGGAATGACCGACGCCTTCCTGAGGCCGGACGGCCTGGTCCGGAGCCTGGTCGGGCTGGACGGCAGGCCGCTGGATGAGACCCCCTTTGTCTACGACCAGGCCTTCGCCCTGCTGGGCCTCGCCAGCCTGGTCCAGGCGGGCGAGTCCGCAGACATGGCCCTCGGTCTCGCCCTGCGGATGCGCGGGGGCCTGGATAACTTACGGCATCCCGGCGGCGGCTTCCGGGAGGCTGGCGACCAGCCCTTCCAGGCCAATGCCCACATGCACCTGCTCGAGGCCGCCCTGGCCTGGGAGGCGGCGGGGGGCGATAGCGGCTGGGCGGACCTGGCTGACGAGATCGCAGGCCTGGCCCTCGGCGCCTTCATCGACCACCGCGGGGTCCTGTCAGAGTTCTTCGACGCCGACTGGCGCCGGGCCGGCGGGGATGCCGGAAGGCTGGTCGAGCCGGGCCATCAGTTCGAGTGGGCCTGGCTCCTCGACCGCTGGGGTCGTGCCCGGGGCCGGGCCGACGGCCAACTGGCGGCCAGGGCCCTGTACGCGGCGGGCCTGCAGGGGGTGGACTCCCGTCGGGCCTGCGCCGTGAATGCCCTGTGGGAGGACCTCTCCATCCGGGACGGGTGGGCGCGCCTCTGGCCCCAGACCGAGTTCCTGAAATCCGCGCTGGCCCTGGGGGAAACCGAAGACGCCCTGCAGGCCGCGACGGGCCTGGCCCGGTATCTGGAGACCCCGGTCCGCGGACTGTGGCGGGACCGCCAGGGACCGACCGGAGGCTTCGCGCCCGGGGACGCCCCGGCCACCTCGCTCTACCATATCGTCGGTGCCATCCGGCAGCTCGAGGAACTATCCCCAGCACTTTCCGCGTAAGTGACGTTTTTTATACGTCACGCCCGCTGGAGCGCTCGCCTTTTCACAGAAGGTTGATTACCACGACGCGACTCCCGCGACCCTGACCGACTCCCCCAAACTGCCGCCACGGCTCGGAGACGTTGAATTGATGACCGCGATCCCCGGCCTTCATCCCGCTCCCACCCACCACGCCCGGCTGATCGCCTGGGTCGAGGAGATCGCGTCCCTGACGCGGCCGGAGCGTGTCCATTGGTGCGATGGATCGGATGCCGAGTGGGAGGTCCTGACCCGGGAACTTGAGGGCAGGGGCACACTGAAGCGCCTGAATCCCGCCAAGCGCCCCAACTCCTTCTATGCGGCCTCCGATCCCGGCGACGTTGCGCGAGTCGAAAGCCGGACCTTCATCTGCTCTGAGCGCCAGATCGACGCCGGGCCGACGAATAACTGGTCGGACCCCGTGTCGATGCGGGCGAAGATGGCGGGCCTGTTTGACGGCTGCATGGCCGGTCGCACGATGTATGTCTGCCCCTTCAGCATGGGGCCCCTGGGCTCCAGGATCAGCCAGCTGGGCGTCGAGATCACTGACAGCGCCTATGTCGCCATTTCGATGCGGGTGATGACCCGCATGGGCCGGGCGGCGCTGGACCAGTTGGGCGACGACGGCTTCTTCGTGCCAGCGGTGCACACCGTCGGCGCGCCCCTTTCGGCCGGTCAGGCGGACGTCGCCTGGCCCTGTAACCCCGAGAAGTACATCGTCCAATATCCCGAGACCCGGGAGATCTGGTCCTATGGGTCTGGCTATGGCGGCAACGCGCTCTTGGGGAAGAAATGCTTCGCCCTTCGCATCGCCTCGGTCATGGCCCGGGACGAGGGCTGGTTGGCCGAGCACATGCTGATCCTGAAGCTGACCTCTCCGGAGAACGAGGTCCGCTTCATCGCCGCTGCCTTCCCGAGCTCCTGCGGCAAGACCAACATGGCCATGCTCCAGCCCACCCTGGCGGGCTGGAAGGCCGAGACCATCGGCGACGATATCTGCTGGATGCGGTTCGGAGACGACGGCCGTCTGTACGCCATCAACCCCGAAGCCGGCTTCTTCGGCGTGGCACCTGGCACCGGCAACGAGACCAACCGCAATGCGGTGGCCTCGCTTTACGCCAACTGCGTCTTCACCAATGTCGCCCTGACCGATGACGGGGACGTCTGGTGGGAGGGCCTGACCAAGACCCCGCCCGCCAACCTGACCGACTGGAAGGGTCGCCCCTGGACGCCGGGCTCCGGCGAGCCCGCCGCCCATCCCAACGCCCGCTTCACCGTTCCGGCGGGTCAGTGCCCGGTGATTGCCCCCGAGTGGGAAGACCCCAAGGGGGTGCCGATCTCGGCCATACTGTTCGGCGGCCGCCGCGCCAGCGCCGTGCCTCTGGTGACCGAAGCCTTCGACTGGGCGCACGGCGTCTTCCTGGCCTCGAACGTAGCCTCCGAGGGCACGGCAGCGGCGGAGAACCGGATCGGGGAGCTCAGGCGCGATCCCTTCGCCATGCTGCCCTTCTGCGGCTACAACATGGGCGACTATTTCCGCCACTGGCTGTCGATCGGTGAGAAGACGGACGCTTCGAAACTGCCCCGCATCTACTTCGTGAACTGGTTCCGCAAGGACTCCACGGGCCGCTATGTCTGGCCGGGCTTCGGCGACAATTCCAGGGTCCTGAAGTGGGTTTTCGAGCGCCTGGCAGGACGGGCGCCGGCCCGGGAGACCCCGATCGGCCGGGTTCCGACCGCCGGCTCCCTGGACCTGTCGGGCCTGAACCTCGCAGCGGCGGACGTTGACCTGCTGCTGACGGTTGATCCCGCCGTCTGGACCGAAGAGGCGGCCCTGATCCCACCCGCCTATGAGGCCTTTGGTGAGCGACTGCCCGAGGAACTCTGGCGCCAGCACCGGGCCCTGGAGGGCCGTCTACAGGCGGCAAGCCAGCCTACAGAGATTGTCGCAGAGTAGCCTACCGGTGGCAGGCCTTCCCCGGCCCCGGAGGTCAGCCCCGGCTGACACCATGATAATCACAGTACCAGTCCGCGAAGCGCCGAACCCCAACCTCGACGGGTGTGGTCGGCGCATATCCCAGGGCTGAGGTGGTCTCGGTGATGTCTGCTTCCGTGCGCGCGATGTCGCCGGGCTGCATGGGCATCAGGTTCAGGTGCGCCGGGCGGCCAAGGGCCTCGGCAAGGGTCTCGATATAGGTCATCAGCTCGACCCGGGTCCCGGCGCCGACATTGAGGATCCGCCAGGGGGCGACGCCGCTGGTCGCCGGGTCGGGAGCCTCGGGTCTCCAGTCGGGATTGACGGCTGCGGGACGATCAAGGGCGGCGATGACCCCGCTGACGATATCGTCGACATAGGTAAAGTCCCGCTGCATCTGCCCCTGTCCGTAGACGTCGATGGGCCGTCCCGCGACGATGGCGTCGGCGAAGCGGTAGAGGGCCATGTCCGGGCGCGTCCAGGGCCCGTAGACCGTGAAGAACCTCAGGCCCGTGCAGGGCAGGCCGAAGAGGTGGGCGTAGGCGTGGGCCATGGACTCGTTCGCCAGCTTGGTCGCGGCGTAAAGCGTCAGGGGGTGATTGGCCGCCTGGTGAGGGGAAAAGGGCAGGGCCCCGTTGGCGCCGTAGGCTGAACTCGTGGAGGCGAAGACCAGATGCGCCGGCGAGGTCGCCCGGCAGCCCTCCAGGACGCTCAGGAACCCCACCAGGTTGGAGTCGACGTAGGCCTCTGGGTGCTCGAGGGAGTAGCGCACCCCCGGCTGCGCGGCCAGGTGTACGACGCCTGTGGGGTGGACGGACCGGAAGACCTCTGCGGCGGCCTCCCGGTCCGCCAGGTCGAGCCGGTGATGCTGGTAGCCCTTCCGGGATTCAAGCCGCGCCAGCCGTGCGAGTTTGAGACCTGGGTCATAATAAGGGCTGATGCTGTCGACACCGACCACGCTCTCGCCCCTGTCGAGAAGGGCGTTTGCGACGTGGAACCCGATGAAGCCGGCCGAGCCTGTGACCAGGATCATGACTCAGCGTCCTGCAACCTGACGCTGCAGCCAGCGATCAACGGTTTGACACGACCCGAAGGTCCGGGACGCCAGCCGGCTTCTCGCCGCGAAGCTGGGCGACAAGATCGAAGATGGCGCGCCGGATCTCGTCGGTGTCGCCCCGCATGGCGATGGCTTCCAGTCGCCGCATATGGGCCGGCGCTACGCCGAGGGCACTGGTCGAGACCACCTCGAGGACCTTGGGCGCGCAGGGGATCGCGCTCTCCATCTCGTCCAGGAGCTCCTCGGTAAGCTTTTCTCCGGGGCGCAGGCCCGTAATTTCAATTTCAATGTCCTTGCCCAGAGTGCGACCAGAAAGGGCGATCATCTGGCGGGCCAAGTCCATGATCTTAACAGGCTCGCCCATCTCGAGAAGGAAGAGTCGGGAGCGCTCGGCGTTCAGGTCGTAGGCGCAGGCCGCCGTGGCGTGCAGCACGAGCTGGGCCGCCTCTGGAATGGTCATGAAGTAGCGGGCCATTTCCGGGTGTGTGACCGTTACTGGCCCGCCCCGGTCGATCTGGGAGCGGAAGATCGGCACCACGGAGCCGGCCGAACCCAGCACATTGCCAAAGCGCACCGCCGAAAAGCGGGTTTCCGAGCCTTCCTGCTGCCCCTGGATCACGGCCTCTGCGAGCCGCTTGGTCGCGCCCATCACGTTGGACGGATCCACGGCCTTGTCGGTTGAGATCAGGACCATCTGGGCGGCACCGGCGATACGCGCAGCTTCGGCCACGTTCCAGGTGCCAAGTACGTTGGTCAGCACGCCCTCGACGGGATGCCGCTCGACCATCGACACATGCTTCAGCGCGGCGGCGTGGAAGACGAGGTCGGGCTTCTCGACACGGACGCAATCGGTGACCCGGTCGGCATTGCGAACATCCACAAGGGCGGCGGTCCGGGAGAGTTTCGGGAAGGTTTCCCCGAGCTCGCGGTCGATCTCGAACAGGGCGGTCTCGGAAAAGTCGACCAGGGTGACATGCCCAGCTTCAAGGGCGGCGACCTGACGGACAAGTTCGGCGCCAATCGAGCCGCCGGCCCCGGTAATTAGCACCCTGCGGCCTCCGATCAGGCCTTTAAGGGCGACCTGGTCGAGCTCGATGGGGCCTCGCGGCAAGAGTTCCTCGACGCTGATGTCGCGCATGGGAAGCAGGGCGACCCGGTCGTCCTGAGAGAGGTCGACGATGGACGGCAGCCTGAGCAGGCGAACGCCGTCGTTCTTCAGCCGCCCCAGCTGGGCTGCGGTGAGGCCCGTCAGGCGCGCGGGTTCGTCAAGGAACAAGATGGCGCGGGGATACTGGTTCCAGCGGCGCAGGTCGACGAGGGCCTCATCCAGCCGGCCGAGGGACTCGATGATGCAGACGCCCCGCACCTGCTGTCCGACCTCGCTGGAGTCCAGACCAATAATACCCACCGGTGTCCAGGTGTTGTCGCGACGACGGCCCGCCTCGCGCAGATAGGTCTCGGCGGCGGAGGTTGGACCGATGAGGAGCAGTTCCGGCGCCTGAGGCGCCCGGTCTGTGAGGGATTTCAGGGGCGCAAAGCTGTCGAGGGCACGCTCGTGAGCTGCCCGGCGGAGCATTCTGGCGCTGATCGCCCCGACCATCTGGAAGACCGGAGCCAGGGCAAGCACGGCCCGGCTCAGACCGAGTGCCCGGTCGGCGGCGAAGAACAGGAGCAGAAAGCTTGCCGCAGTCAGCAGGGCGATCCGCGCCAGCACCAGGGCATCAGGCGTGGAGACATAGCGCCAGGGCGAGAGTTCCCGCCGAAAGAGCCAGGAGAAGAAGCAAGCCAAGCCGCCATAGACCAGGGACTGGACGAAGACTCCCGCCAGCACCGCAGGATCCAGGCCGGAAGTCCGACTGCTGGTCAGCAGGAAGGCTGCAAGGAGGGCGGCGCAGGCAATGGCCGAATCCGCCACGAGGTTCCGGGCTCGGTTGGCCAACTGATCCACGCAAAAGCTCCTTACTTGCGACGGCACCAACCGGTATCCAGGACTGGCGGCGCAGGTCAGCCGGTCCTTGAACGATCGCCCCTGAGCAATCCGTCTCTGAGTCGAGACACGGGTCGCACAACAAGATTAACGACTCTGGGCATAGACGCCCATTTACCAAAAAAGAAAAGCCGCCGACCCTGCAGTCGACGGCTTTACCTATGGTTTTTGACGAGACTGTGGCGTCAGAAGGCGGCCTTCAGGCCGATGACCACCCGGGCTGAGGCGAGCTTTGCCGGATCGTTCGACTCGTCGACGCTGGTGTCCCAGTAGCGAAGGTCCAGGCCGAAGACGTCATTGATTGCGTAGCCGAGGCCCAGATTCCAGGTCTCGTAGTCGCCGTCGCCTTCCAGGGCCTGGTGGCCGACGGCGCCAGACACCGAGAACTTTTCGGCGATCGGCATGGAGCCGTTCAACTCGACATAGGTGGCTTGGCCGGTCTGCCCGAAGTTCTCGGGGGTGTAGTAGACTGCGGCGCCGACAGTGCCCTTGCCCGCAGCTACGGAACCGGCGAGCTTGCCTTCCCAGAAGTCGAGGTCCGCGCCGTCTTCCTGGTTGGTGTAGCCATATCGAAGCAAGCCCACGTCCAGGGAGACCGGACCGAGGGTCGGCTTGAAGCCGGCATAGAGGTCATATTCCATGCTGGTGCTGTCGCCAAAGTCGACGTTCGACAGCCAGGCACCGGCGTAGAAGATCCCGATGCCCAGGTCGGCGCCGCCGTAGACCTGCGGCTTGCTGTCCGTCTGGCTGTAGCCCCTGAACACGTAGTCAGAGGCGGCGCCGACGTTGAAAGAGACCGACGGCCCATCTTCTGCCTTCGCCTGGGCGGCGGCTCCGAGGGCGAGGGTAGCGGTTGCGGCGATGGCCGCGAGCTTGAACGACTTCATTGTTTTGCAATCCCCTTGTGATTCAGGCCTGACCCTGTCGATCGAACACTTCCCCGTTACGGCCCCGAACCGCCACTACGGGCGGGGATGTCCGGCCCAGTCCCCACACGACTGATCGGTTTCCGGGCGCCGACATCGACGGACGCCTATTTTTTGGGCGTCAGCTTGAGGCGTCGTTCACAGAGAAAGGCCCAAATGAGATTAACGGGGCGTGAACCGCGCTCATCGCATCGACAGGGTTGCAAACCCGAGGTGCGATCCGGCGTCGACGAGGAGGGTCTCTCCCGTCACGTGCCGGGACTGCCGCGAGGCGAGGAAGGCGGCGGTGGCGGCGATGTCTTCGGCCGAAGAGGCGACCTTCAGCGGGGTCGCCGCCGCAGAGCCCTCGCGGAGCCTGGCGACGCGCTCCTCAGACATGCCCTTGCCGAACCAGGGGGTGTCGATGAAACCTGGGCAGACTGCGTTCACGCGGATTCGGGGGGCCAGGGCCCGTGCGAGCGAGAGGGTAAGGGTGTTCAGGGCGCCCTTTGAGGCGGCGTAGGGCACGGAGGAGCCGATCCCGACCACGCCAGCGATGGACGAGGTGTTGACCACGGCCCCGGGCTGGGGCGCAGCCTCCAGCAGGCTTCGGGCCGCCCGGACCATCTGGAAGGCGCCGACCACGTTGACCGAGTAGAGGTTCAGGAAATCCTCGGCGGTGACCGCCTCCAGGTCGGCATGGTTCTGGGCAAACTTGGTGACCCCGGCATTGTTGAACAGGGCGTCGATCCGTCCCAGCGACGCGGCGGCCGCAGCGATCGCCCGGCAGTCCTCGTCGCGGGAGACATCACCCTGAATCAGGTGCGCCCGCGCGCCCTCGGCCCTCACCAGGCTGGCAGTGGTCTCGGCTTCCTCGACGCTGCGGGCGAAGTTGACGATCACGTCTGCGGCGCCGCGGCGTGCCGTCTCTATCGCGATCGCCCGGCCCAGGCCGGTGGACGCGCCGGTGACGACGACGACGAAATTCTCGAAATCCTGGACGCTCATGGGCATGTCTCCTCCACCTTTGCGAAAGGCATAGGCCCAACGCCCGGACGACGGAAGGGCCTGCCTGACCAAAGGAATTCTTGTGCAGGCACCAGAAGAATTGGACGCTGGGTAGCCGGCTTGTGAAGGTTTCCGGTTGGGCCATGCCCTATATGGTCCGGCGGCGCCTGTGAGCGGCGGTAGGAAAGGCGAGCGATGACGGCGAAAGGACATCCAGCGTCCCTGACCCACCTGCAGAGGCTGGAGGCCGAGGCCATCCACATCCTGCGGGAGGTGGTGGCGGAGGCCGACAAGCCCGTCATGCTCTATTCGGTCGGCAAGGACTCAGCGGTCATGCTCCACCTTGCGGTGAAGGCCTTCTGGCCCTCCCGCCCTCCATTCCCCCTCCTGCACGTCGACACCACCTGGAAGTTCCGGGCCATGTACGAGATGCGCGAACGGATGGCGCGGGAACTCGGCTTTGACCTGATCGTCCACCGCAACCCGGATGCGCTGGAGAAGGGAATCAATCCCTTCGACCATGGATCGGCCCTGCACACCGACATCTGGAAGACGGATGGGCTAAAGCAGGCCCTGGACCTGCATGGCTTCGACGCCGCCTTCGGGGGTGCCCGCCGCGACGAGGAGAAGAGCCGGGCGAAGGAGAGGATCTTCTCCTTCCGGTCCGCCCAGCACCGCTGGGACCCCAAGAACCAGAGGCCTGAGCTCTGGCGGCTATACAACACCCGCAAGAACCCAGGGGAGTCGATCCGGGTCTTCCCGATCTCCAACTGGACCGAGCTGGACGTCTGGCAATACATCCACCTGGAGAACATCCCCATCGTTCCCCTCTACTTCTCCGGTGTCCGACCGGTGGTCGACCGGGACGGGACATTGATCATGGTGGATGACGATCGCATGCCCCTGCGGCCAGGGGAGACGCCGATGATGAAGTCGGTCCGGTTCCGCACCCTGGGCTGCTATCCCCTGACGGGGGCTGTGGAGAGCACGGCCGCGACCCTGCCGGACATCATCCAGGAGATGCTGCTGACCACCACCAGCGAGCGCCAGGGCCGGATGATCGACCACGACCAGGCGGCCTCGATGGAGAAGAAGAAGCAGGAGGGCTATTTCTGATGGCCCACCAGTCCGACCTCATCGCGGCCGACATCGAGGCCTATCTGAAGTCCCATGAGACCAAGAGCCTCTTGCGGTTCCTGACCTGCGGCTCGGTGGACGACGGCAAGTCCACCCTGATCGGACGTCTGCTCTACGACTCCAAGATGATCTTCGAGGACCAGCTCGCGGCCCTCGAGGCCGACTCCCGCCGGGTGGGTACCCAGGGTGGCGAGATCGACTTCGCCCTCCTGGTCGATGGCCTGGCGGCGGAACGCGAGCAGGGCATCACCATAGACGTGGCCTACCGCTTCTTCTCGACAGACCGTCGCAAGTTCATCGTCGCCGATACGCCCGGGCACGAGCAGTACACCCGGAACATGGTGACCGGCGCCTCGACCGCGGATGCGGCGGTGATCCTGATTGACGCCCGGCGCGGGGTTCTGACCCAGACCCGCAGGCACGCCTACCTAGTCCACCTTCTGGGCATCCGGCATGTGATGCTGGCGGTGAACAAGATGGACCTGGTGGACTGGTCCCAGGCCGTCTTCGACGACATCACCGCCGATTTCACCACCTTCGCCGGGAAGATCGGCCTGTCGGACTTTACCGCTATCCCCATGTCCGCCCTTCGGGGGGACAATGTCGCCGAACGGGGAAGCGCCCCGGACTGGCATGACGGACCCACCCTCCTGTCCTGGCTCGAGGCCGCCCCGGTGGGCGATGACTCGGTCGCCCGACCCTTCCGCATGCCGGTCCAATGGGTCAACCGGCCCAACCTCGATTTCCGCGGGTTCTCAGGCCTGGTCGCTGCTGGCTCTGTCCGCCCTGGAGACCAGATCAGGGTCTCGCCGTCCGGCCGTGTGAGCCGGGTGCGGCAGGTCCTGGTCGGGACCGGGGAAATGCCTGAGGCCCTTGCGGGCCAGTCCGTGACCCTGACCCTTGAAGACGAGATCGACATCAGCCGGGGCGATGTCCTGGCGACCTCCGACGCCCCGGTCAGCGTCGCCGACCAGTTCGAGGCGACGGTGGTGTGGATGGACGAGTCCCCTATGCTCCCGGGGCGCCCCTACCTGCTCAAGCTGGGAACCCGGACTGTTGCGGCCTCGATCACCGAGCCGAAGCACAGGGTCAATGTGAATACGCTTGAACATCTTGCCACTAAGATACTGAATCTGAACGAGATTGGCGTCTGTAATATCTCAACAGACATGCCGGTCGCCTTCGAGCCCTACGCCGAGAGCCGGGACCTCGGCGGTTTCATCCTGATCGACCGGATGAGCAACCGGACAGTCGGTGCCGGGATGATTCACTTCGCGCTGCGGAGAAGCCAGAACGTCCACTGGCAGGCCCTGGACGTCGATCGCGCCGCCCGGGCCACCCTGAAGGGGCACCGGGGCCGGGTGATCTGGTTCACGGGGCTCTCTGGGTCAGGAAAATCCACTATTGCCAATATGGTGGAGAAGAAACTTCACGCGATGGGGCGGCACACCTACCTCCTGGACGGCGACAATGTGCGGCACGGCCTCAATCGCGACCTGGGCTTCACCGACGAGGATCGTGTGGAGAACATCCGGCGCGTCGCCGAGGTGGCCAAGCTCATGGCCGACGCCGGCCTGATCGTCTTGGTGTCCTTCATTTCGCCCTTCCGGGCCGAACGGGCGCTGGCGCGTAGCCTCATGCCCGAGGGTGACTTCGTCGAGGTCTTCGTCGACACCCCCTTGGCGGTCGCCGAGGCGCGCGACGTGAAGGGGCTCTATGCCAAGGCGCGGGCCGGCGAACTCAAGAACTTCACGGGGATCGACAGTCCCTACGAAGCGCCCGAGAGCTCTGAAATCCGCATCGATACGACAGCGCTGTCGGCAGAGGCCGCGGCCGAATTCGTCACGGCCTGGATGGAAGGCGAGCTGGACTACACCATCTGAGACCGCCGCCGCGCCCGGTTCCTTGCCCCGTGGCCCCCCTGAGGGTAATCGGTCTGGATGAGCGAGATTCAGGTGACCCAGCTCGGGCAGGTGACGCCCGGCTTTGACAGCCCCGAGGCCGCCGTCCTCGAGCGCGTTCCCAACCCCCAGAAGGGGCAGACCTATCTCGCCCGGTTCACAGCGCCCGAGTTCACCTCCCTCTGCCCGGTGACCGGCCAGCCAGACTTTGCAACCTTGATGGTCGACTACGCCCCCGGCGACTGGCTCATTGAGTCCAAGTCATTCAAGCTTTTCCTAGCATCTTTCCGGAATCACGGAGCTTTCCATGAGGACTGCACGCTGATGATCGGCCGCCGCCTGGTCGAGGTGGCCCAGCCGATCTGGCTGCGGATCGGCGGCTACTGGTATCCGCGAGGCGGCATTCCTATCGACGTTTTCTGGCAAACCGGAACCCCGCCAGAAGGCCTCTGGCTGCCGGACCAGGGCGTCGCATCCTACCGCGGTCGAGGCTGAACCCTGGTTTCAGGGGGTCCAGCGCCGGACCCGTCCCTCGATTTCCGGTCGTTCCCGCTCCCGGGGCGGATCGCCGGGCTCGCCGATCAGGATGAAGCCCGCGACCTTCTCCTCGCCCGACAGGCCCAGGCGGGCGCAGGCCTCAGCATCATAGGCGTACCAGTCGGTGATCCAGTTGGCACCGTAGCCCATGGCCGTGGCGGCATAGAGCAGGGTGGTGCAGACCGCACCGGCCGACAGGACCTGCTCCCAGTTGGGGATTTCCGCCGGGTGGGGGCTGGACACCACGGCGATGCAGAGGGGCGGGGTGCGCAGCTTGCCCAGCTTGCCGACGGCCCGCGCGTCTCCACGGGACTTCGCAAGGGCCTCCAGCCAATCCGCGAAGGCGGCCTTGTCGTCGCCGGTGAGCACGAGGAACCACCAGGGGGCGAGTTTCCCGTGGTCCGGAACCCGGGCGGCGAGGCGGATCAGGCTGGCGATCTCTTCCGGCCCGGGCCCGGTTCCCCCCAGGGTCAGGGCCGAGGCCGAGCGACGGCGCGCCAGGAAGTCGAGGACCTCCGGGGCCGGCGCCTGGATCACCGGTTCGCCGAAGGCGGGGGCGGTGGGAAGCGGGCGTCGCGGGTCGGCGTTCATGTCATGCCTCTGTAAACCTTGGGCTTCACATAGACGGTGAGCGCAGGGGCACAAGCAGGGGATTCGCGCAGACGCCGCCCTGTGTTAGATTGCCAGCGTCGGCGGGGGAGTAACCGGATGGCCAAGACACTTGAAGTGATCGATCCGCGCGCCGCCCCGCCCGTCTGGGCTGCCCTGCGGAACGAGGCGGAGCATACCGCGCGCACCGAACCCGCCCTGGCTTCGCTGGTCAACGCCGTCATCCTCAGCCATGACAACCTGGGCGAGGCCCTGTCCTACCAGCTGGCCCACAAGCTGGGTGACCAGGAACTGAGGGCTATGAGCCTGCGCGAACTGGCGATCGAGGCCTACCGCGCCTCCCCGCACCTGGTGGATACCGCAGAGGCAGACCTCAAGGCGGTGTTCGAGCGGGACCCGGCCTGCAAGGGCTACGTCCAGCCCTTCCTCTTCTTTAAGGGATTTCAGGCCCTCCAGACCCAGCGCATCGCCCACTGGCTGTGGGGGCAGGGCCGCGAGACCATGGCCTTCTACCTGCAGAGCCGGATGAGCGAGATCTTCCAGGTCGACATCCACCCGGCCACCCAGATCGGTTCAGGGGTCTTCATTGACCACGGCACCGGCATCGTCATCGGCGAGACAGCGGTGATCGGAGACGACGTCTCCCTGCTTCAGGGCGTGACCCTGGGAGGCACCGGTGCCGAGCGTGGGGACAGGCATCCGAAGATCGGCCGAGGTGTCCTTTTGGGCGCTGGCGCCAAGGTGCTGGGCAATATCCAGATCGGCGACTATGCCAAGATCGCGTCCGGTTCCGTCGTCCTGAAGCCGGTGCCCGCGCATTGCACGGCCGCCGGCGTACCGGCCCGCCTCGTCAACTGCCCGACCGGGGAAGAGCCCGCACGAACCATGGACCACACCCTCGCGGATATGGTCTACGACTACGTTATCTGATCTGGCGGATCGGACGCCGTCCGGTAGGCCGGTTGGCCAGTTGAGTGAACCGACGGAGAGGCTCCATGGAAGACCGCACCCTTCGCAAGATCGAAGGCCACCTCCGGGGGACCTTCGCCAACGCCCGCATTAACGTTGTTCCCCGCCCTCGCCAGAAGGACTCCGCTGAGGTTTATGTCGGCGAGGAGTTCATTGGCGTCGTCTTCGAGGACGAGGACGAGGCCGGGTCCTATATGTTTGAAATGGCGATCCTCGCCGAAGACCTGCCCTGACCCCACCCCAGGCCGGGGGTCAGAGGACCCCCAGCATTTCGGCAACCAGCGGGTGGCGGACGATGTCGCGGTCTGCCAGGCGGACGACCGAGATGTTCCCCACCGCCTGTAGACGCTCGGCCACCGGCGCGAGGCCGGAGAGCTCGGGCAGCAAGTCGGACTGCGCCGGGTCGCCCGTCACCACCATGGTGGAATGCCATCCCAGGCGTGTCAGCAGCATCTTGAGCTGGACGTAGGTGCAGTTCTGGGCCTCGTCGATCACCACGAAGGCGTTGTTCAGGGTGCGGCCACGCATGAAGCCCACCGGCGCGATCTCGATCACGCCCTCGGCCATCATGGCGCGCACGCGTTTCATGGTGAGCCGGTCGGACAGGGCGTCATATAGGGGCCTGAGGTAAGGGGCGAGCTTGTCCTCCATATCGCCGGGCAGGAAGCCGATGGACTCCCCGGCATCCACCGCAGGACGCGACAGGACGATCCGTCCCACCTTGCCCGCCTCGAGGGCCTCGACCGCCTTGGAGATGGCCAGATAGGTCTTGCCCGTCCCGGCGGGTCCCAGGGCAAGGACCAGGTTGTAGGCATCAATGGCCTCCATCATGGCGCGCTGGCCCTCTGACAACGGCCTGACAGTCTTTACGAAGCTCTGGTCGCGCTCCTCGTCCCCCTGCCGGGCGACGGGCGACCAGGACCTTTCCACCGGCAGGCGGCGGATCCGGGGATTGCCGTCAAACTCCGACAGGTCCAGTGCGCCTTCGCGCAGCTGTCGCTTCAGGACTCGCTTGGTCATGAGGGCCTCCGACTTGGCGTGAAAAAGGGGCGTATCCGGATCGGACCGCCCCTGGGGAAATCGCTGTAAGGACACGGACGCCGCGTCGGATGGCGCCCTAGTGGCGCCACCGTCCCCGTCTCCGGTTGGCGGCCGTGGCCGCCCTGGATGCTGCATGGTCGTCAAGTCTCCCGCATCCGGGCTGAAGGCGTCTACCTGGGCTTCGCAGCCCCGATTCGCATAGCTAGGATAAGCTCGGTCACATTGAAGAAGCGTGAATGACGCTTTCACCGAAGGGTCACGGGAGACACCATGCCTGTCTATTCACTGGGCGATGCAACGCCGGAATTACCCTCGGAAGATGAGTACTGGATCGCGCCGACGGCGGCGGTCATGGGGCGGGTGATCCTGCGCCGGAACGCCTCGATCTGGTGGGGCGCCACCCTGCGGGGGGACAACGATCCTATCGAGATCGGCGAGAACTCGAATGTCCAGGACGGCTCGGTTCTGCATACCGACACCGGCTCGCCCCTGACCCTCGGCGCCAATGTCACGGTGGGCCACATGGTCATGCTTCATGGCTGCACCATCGGTGACAATTCGCTGGTCGGCATCGGCTCCATCATCCTGAACGGCGCCCGGATTGGCCGGAACTGCCTGATCGGCGCCAACAGCCTGATCACCGAGGGCAAGGAAATCCCCGACAACTCCCTGGTCATGGGTGCGCCGGGCAAGGTCGTGAGAGAACTCACTGAGGCCCAGGCCCGCTCTGTGGCCCTCGGCGCACAACATTATGTCGAGAACTGGAAGCGCTACCGCGCTACCCTGCGACTCAAGGGTTGACCGACCGCGGCTGTAGCCTCCTTTCTGGTCTCAACACACAAGCCAGAACATCCAAGGGAGAGACATCATGGCCTACGAGTACATTCACGTGGAGCGTGAGGAGCACGTCACCGTCATCACGCTGAACCGCCCGGAGGTGATGAACGCCCTGCACTCGCCGGCGCATTTCGAGATGCATGAGGCGCTGGATGCCTTCGCCGCGGACCCGGACCAGTGGGTCGGCATCATCACGGGCGCCGGAGACCGCGCCTTCTCGGCCGGAAACGACCTGAAGCATCAGGCGACAGGCGGGGAAATGCGCAGCCCGCCCTCGGGCTTTGCCGGCCTGACCTCGCGCTTCGACCTCACCAAGCCCCTGATCGCCGCCGTCAACGGCGTGGCGATGGGCGGCGGCTTCGAAATTGCCCTGGCCTGCGACATCATCATTGCCTCCGAGGCGGCGGTCTTCGCCCTGCCGGAGCCGAGGGTCGGCCTCGCCGCCCTGGCTGGCGGACTGCACCGGCTGCCGCGGGCCATCGGCGTCAAGCGCGCCATGGGCATGATCCTCACTGGCCGCCGGGTCTCGGCCGCCGAGGGCGCCGAGCTGGGCTTCGTGAACGAGGTGGTTGCGCCCGGCGAACTGATGAATGCGGCCCGGCGCTGGGCGGCCCAAATCTCCGAGCTTTCGCCCATGTCAGTCCGGGCCTCCAAGGCGGCGGTCTTCCGGGGGCTCGACGAGCCCAGCCTTGAGGCCGCTATCAAGGGACAGAACCGCTATCCGGCGGTCGCGGCCCTGTTCTCGTCCGAGGACTTCGTGGAAGGGCCGATGGCCTTCTCCCAGAAGCGGGCGCCGAACTGGAAGGGGCGCTGACGCCCCCCTTGCGAAGGTCGTTCCGGGCGGTCAGAAGGGCGCAACTGAACACTGTTTCGCTGTGAGGTCCGCCCATGGACGCCTACGACTACATCATCATCGGAGCCGGCTCCGCCGGTTGCGTGCTGGCTGCGCGCCTGACCGAGGACCCCTCGGTGCGGGTGCTCCTGCTCGAGGCCGGCGGGAAGGACAATTCCCTGATGATCCGGATGCCCGCCGGCGTCGGTGGCCTGATCGGCGGCAAGGGCGACTATAACTGGGGGTTCTGGACCGAACCTGAGCCGAACCTTGATGACCGCCCCCTCTGGTGGCCGCGGGGCAAGGGCTGGGGCGGCTCCTCCTCGATCAACGGCATGATCTACATCCGCGGCCACGCAAGGGATTATGACCAGTGGCGGCAGATGGGCCTGGAAGGCTGGGCCTACAGGGACATTCTTCCCTATTTCAAGCGCTCTGAGGCCTTCGAGGGCGGCGCTGACGACTGGCACGGCGGGGAGGGGCCCCTGAAGGTGTCCCGGGCCTCCGACCCCAACCCGATCTATGCGGCGGCCATCCAGGCGGGCGGACAGGCCGGCCATCCCCTGACGGGGGACTTCAACGGCTTCCAGCAGGAAGGCTGGGGCCCCTACCAGATGACCGTCCACGACGGCGAGCGGTGGAGTGCCTCGCGGGGCTACCTGCACCCGGTCCTGTCCCGCCCGAACCTGACCTGCGTGACGGGCGCCCGGACGACCCGGATCCTCATCGAGGACGGGGTGGCGGTCGGCGTGGAGTACGCCGACGAGAAGACGCGCGTTCGCACCGAGGTGCTGGCCCGCCGGGAAGTCCTGCTCTGCGCCGGCGCGGTCCAGTCCCCCCAGATCCTGCAGCTGTCCGGCATCGGGGCCCCCGAGGCCCTCGCGGCGGCTGGCGTGCCCCTGGTCCATGCCCTGCCAGGGGTTGGCGAGAACCTTCAGGACCATCTGGACGTGACCCTGTCCTGGGCCTGTCCCCAGCCCATCACCATCTACTCCCAGCGTAAGGGCCTGAAGACCCTGCTGGTGGGGATCAACTATCTCCTCTTCAAGAAGGGGTTGGGCCGCCGCCAGTTCCTGGAATCCGGTGCCTTCCTGAAGTCGCGTCCCGACCTCGACCGGCCGGACCTCCAGGTCCACTGCGTGCTAGCTGTTATGCAGAACCACGGCAAGACCGTCGTCGAGCGCGATGGGTTCACCTTCCACGTCTGCCAGCTCCGCCCAGAGAGCCGGGGTCGGGTGGGCCTGCGTTCCGCCGATCCCTTCGACGATCCCGCCATCTTCGCCAACTACCTCGCGGCGGAGGAGGATCGCCGGGCCCTTCGCGAGGGCGTACGGATGATGCGGGAGGTGGCCCGCCAGCCTGCGCTGGACCCCTATCGCTCCGAGGAGCTCTTCCCCGGCGTGGATATCCAGTCCGACGAAGCTGTCGATGCCTGGATCCGGTCCGTCGCAGAGACCATCTATCACCCGGTGGGCACCTGCCGCATGGGCGCCGACGGGGATTCGATGGCCGTGGTGGACGCCCAGCTCAGGGTTCATGGCCTCACGGGGCTGAGGGTCATCGACGCCTCGGTCATGCCGACCCTGGTGGGCGGCAACACCAATGCCGCCACCATCATGATCGCGGAGAAGGCTGCAGACATGATTCGGGGTCGCGAGGCGCCGGCACCGGACGACGCCGCCGTGGCAGCCTGATCAGGGCGCCTTCGCGGCGGCGGCCGTCTCGGGCCTTACCTCCATCCGCCAGATCCGGTCCGGCCGCAGCCACTTGCGCGCGGCCGCCTGGATATCTGCCGCGGTGAGCCGCTCCAGGGTGGGGATCGCGCTGCGGTAGGCGTCCACTTGGCGGGGGTCGGCCTGCATGCCAGACAGGATCGACAGCCAGTACCCATTGGTCTCCCGGGACTGTTGGAGTCCCTCCACGACAGGCTTGCGCGCCCGGGTCATCTCGTCCGCCGTCGGCGGCGCTGCCGTGAGTTCGGCGGCGATACGCTCGATATCCCGGGTCACCGCCTCGATCTTGTCGGGCGGAATTTCGACGACGGTTGAGACATAACCCCATCCAGGCAGGATCAGGCTCTCGGTAGAGTCCGCGCTGGGGGAATAGGTGGCGCCTTGCTTCTCACGGAGCTCGTCGGTCAGCCTCAGGTTCAGGATCGCGGCCAGGAGCCGGTTCGCCCGGGCGCCCGTGGGATCCGCGAAAAAGTCCGTGGTCGGCCAGGCTGTGAAGAGGACGGCCTGGTCGGCGCGGCCCTTATGGGTCCGCACGACCGCAGGTCCGCCCCCCTCGGGAAGCTTGACCTTCACGCGGTCCGCAGACGGTGACTTCGGACCCGGCCGTGCGGGGAGGGCACCGAACGCGCGATCGACCGCATCCAAAGCTTTTTCCACGGTGATATCGCCGACGATCACCACCTCGATCGGGCCAGAAGCGAGCGAGGGCGAAATGGCGGCCTTCAGGTCGTCAAGCCGGGTCGCCGCCAACTCTTCCCGTGCAGGGAAGGCCCAGCGCCGGTCGCCGCTGCGGAGCAGGGTGCCCAGGTCGCGTCCGAGGACACCGGCGCCTGTCGAAGCCAGCTGGTCGTGGATCGTCGCCGACACGGCCGAATAGCGGCCGAAGGCCTCGGGTCTCCAGCCCGGATCCGACAGGAAGGCGGCCAGGACCTGAAGCTGGAGCTCAAGGTCTTCGCCCCGGGTCCCGCCAGAGAACACATAGGTGTCGTCCGACATCCCCAGCCCTGCGGAGTAGATGCGGCCGGACAGGGTCCGCTCCAGGTCCTTGACCGTGAGCTTACCGAGACCACCCTCCATCATTGCACCCGTGGCCCACTCCGGGCTCGGTCTTGCAGGATCCAGTCCCAGCCGGCCATCGCCGAAGTTGACCCGGACCAGGATCTCGTCGGTCTTGAACTTGGTGGGTTTAACGGTGAGCCTGACGCCGTTGTTCAAACGCAGGAAGACGGAGTCGATGTCCGCGACATCACGGCGTTCGGCCACGCCGGAGGGGGTGCCGAAGGTCAGGTAGGGCCAGGCTTCCAGCGCCTGCGACTCCGAGGCTGCGACCTTGGCCTTGAGGGTCTCGGTTGTGAGGGCCGTAACGGCGGCTTCACCTCCATCTATAGCCTTTGGGCTGGTCATGAAGACGATGGGCCCGGATCCGCTGAAGAGGGTGGCAGCGGTCCGGCTGAGGCCTGCAGAGCTGAGGGTCTTCGCCTCGCGCTCAAACCAGTCAAAGTCCTGCTCGGGGCTCGTCACCACGTCGCGGGTGGAGATCGATCCCACCACGGGGCCGGCCAGGGCCGAAGGGGTCCGGGTGCCCGAACCCGCGCGAGCGGCGGTCAGGGCGGAGCGGGTGTCGGTAATCACCCTTTGGACTTCGTCCTCCCGGACGCCGAATTTCTCGAGCCGCCGCTGTTCCTCGAGGATGGCGGTCAGGGCCTTCCGCCAGTCGCCGCCGCTGGCGAGGGCGTAGATCCCGGCGGTCTTCTGGGCGCGGTAGGATTCACCGATCGAGACGCCGGCCCCCAGGAAGGGCGGCTGTCCGCTCCGCGCCAGGTCTGAAAGCCGGCGGTTGAGGATGGCCACCACCAGCGCCCGCTCGATATTGATCCGACGGCGGGCGAGGGTGTCGGGTGCCAGTTCCGGCTCGGCGAGCCATGACGCCACGAGGGCGTTGGGCAGTCCAGGGTCCACGAGGACCTTCGCCTCCGGGCTCCGGCGCGCCAGCTTCCCGAGGGGCGGGGCAACGCCGGCGGGGCCGACCGCCTTCCAGTTGGAAAAGGTCTCTCGGATTTTGGCCTCGACCTGCTGGGGGTCAAAGTCGCCCACGGCCACGAGGACTGCCA
>CAMAOY010000031.1 GCA_945859865.1 Phenylobacterium deserti | reverse complement strand
GGCGGGATCGGCCTGAACGTCCTCCAGGGCGCGCGCCTGGTCGGGGCCGGAAAGATCATCGGCGTCGACATCAACCCTGACCGTGAGGCCTGGGGCCGTCGGTTCGGCATGACCGATTTCGTGAACCCGAAAGCGGTCGAGGGTGATCTCGTGCAGCACCTTGTCGCCCTGACAGATGGCGGGGCCGATTACACCTTCGACTGTACGGGCAATACCGACGTCATGCGCCAGGCGCTCGAGGCCTGTCATCGTGGCTGGGGCGAGAGCATCATCATCGGCGTGGCCGAGGCGGGCCGGGAGATCTCCACCCGGCCGTTCCAGCTCGTGACCGGACGCGTCTGGAAGGGCACGGCCTTTGGCGGCGCCCGGGGCCGGACCGACGTGCCAACGATTGTCGACTGGTACATGGAGGGCAAGATCCAGATCGACCCCATGATCACCCATGTCCTGCCGCTCGAGGAGATCAACCGGGCCTTCGACCTTATGCACGCCGGGGAGAGCATCCGCAGCGTCGTCGTTTTCTGAGCCCGGGGGCCGTCGGCCCTTCGGTCATTTCTGTTCATTTTTGGGGGGCCAGGATCCCCAGGGGGGAATTCCCATGATCAAGACCCGCATTACCGACATGCTCGGTATCCAGTATCCCATCATCCAGGCGCCCATGGGGTGGATCGCCCGCTCGGCCCTCGCCTCTGCGGTCTCCAATGCCGGCGGAATGGGGATCATCGAGACTTCGTCAGGAGACCTGCCCGCCGTCCGCGAGGAGATCCAGAAGATGAAGGGACTCACCGATAAGCCCTTCGGTGTGAACATCGCCCAGGCCTATGTCCGCGACCCCGACATCGTTTCCTTCGTCGTCGACCAGGGGGTGAAGTTCGTCACCACCTCCGCGGGGGATCCGAACCGATACTGCGCCGCCCTGAAGGCTGCGGGGCTGACGGTCTTCCATGTGGTGCCGTCCCTGGCGGCGGCGATCAAGGCCATCGATGCCGGCGTCGACGGCCTGGTGGTCGAAGGCGGCGAGGGCGGGGGCTTCAAGAGTTCCCGGGATGTCTCCACCATGGTCCTCCTGCCCCTGGTCTGCTCCAGGCTGGACGTGCCCATCGTGGCGGCGGGCGGGATTTCAGACGGACGCAGCATGGCGGCGGCCTTCGCCCTGGGCGCCGAGGGCGTTCAGATGGGCACCCGGATGGTCTCGGCCGCCGAGAGCCCTGTGCACCAGAACTGGAAGACCGCCATCGTCGAGGCGAAGGAAACCGACACGGTCTTCCTGAACCGCTTCGGCCCCGGCCCAGCCTGCCGGGCGCTGCGCACGGAGAAGACGACCCTCCTGGAGAAGGAGCCCGGCGAGAACGGTGTGGCACCGGAGTTCCGGCGTTCCCAGGAGCTCTACTTCGGTGGCGACATGGAGGCCTCCATCGCCCTGTCGGGCCAGGTGGCCGGCCGGATCGATTCCGTGAAACCTGTTGCCCAGATCATCTCGGAGATCGTGGAGGAGTTCGAGACCCTCATGGACAGCCTGTCGTCGCGGTACGCCCGGACCCGCGCCTGAGGCGGGGCCGATCGCCTCAGGCCGCGAGGGCGGCCCGGGGCGCGGGCGCCTCGGCATAGCTGGCCTCGTCCCACAGGGCGTCCCATTCAGCCCAGCGGACCGAGGCCTCGCGCAGGCGGGCGTCGTCCCGGACCAGGATCACCTGGCCCTGGCCCTCGTCCCAGACCACTGTCAGGTCGCAGAGGCGAAGGTCGGCCGCCTCCAGGCGTCCCTGGCGGACCAGGTCCTGCGCCATCGCCGCAGACAGGCGCAGCCGGAGCCGCCCTCCGGACAGCCGTTCGGCGCAGTCCGCGTGCCGGATCACCTCGTCGATCATCGCGGGGGTCGCCGGCCGCAGGGGCCGTCGATCGCCAAAGCGGAAGGCGAGGTCGGAGCGGGCGGGGCGGATCGACTGGACATTCTGCATCTGAGGGACCTTTCCATGGGGTCGCGTCGGGGTACGGATTGAGAATGCGCTGGTGCTACGCCAGAAACGGACGTAAGTTTTGGGTCTGTTCTCATTTTTCGCAGGGGGTGGCATGCGACACGAAAAGGCGGCCCGACTTCTTGAGCTGGCACGACGGCTCGCCGCGTCTGCGGAAGGCCTGACCCTGGACGAAATGGCGGGCGCCCTGCAGGTCTCCCGGCGGACCGTCGAGCGGATGCGCGACGCCGTCCGCGAGGCCTTTCCCCAGATGGAAGAGATCGCCGATCCGCCGACCGTGCGGTTCCGCATTCCCTCGGGGCTCGACGGCATCTTCCAGGCCCCGACTGCCGAGGAGTTCGCCGCCCTCAGGGCTGCGGCCGACCACTTCCGCCAGTCCGGCGCCACCGCCCGGGCGGGGGCTCTCGCCGTCCTGGAGACCAAGGTTCTGTCGGCCATGCGGGCCGGGGTCCGCCGCCGGCTGGCCCCGGACATGGAGGCCCTGCTCGAGGCCGAGACCATGGCCGTGCACCCGGGTCCGCGTCCCTTCGAGGACGAGGCGGTGCTGGGGGCCGTCCGCGAGGCCATCATCTCGCTACAACGACTACGCTTCCTGTACGATGGTGGATCAACCCCCGGCCGGGAGCGGGAAGTGACGCCCTACGGCCTGCTGTTCGGGCGCTCGAACTACCTGGTGGCGGCGGAGGGAGCGGGGGGCGAGCCCCGGAACTGGCGACTGGACCGGGTGCGCGACATCCGGGTGGTCCAGATCCCCGGCTCGCGACCCGCCGACTTCTCCCTGGCGGCCTACGCCTCGCGCAGCTTCGGCATCTACCAGGACGCGGTTGAAGACGTGGTTCTGCACATCCTGCCCCATGGGGCGGAGGAGGCCCTCGGCTGGCGCTTCCACGCCACCCAGGTCCTCGAGCCCCAGGCGGACGGCTCGGTCATCGCGCGTTTCCGCGCCGCCGGCATGCGCGAGCTGGCCTGGCACCTCTTCACCTGGGGAGACAGCATCCGAATCCTGGCCCCGGAACGACTCCGGGTGCAGATGGCCGAGGAGCTGTCAGCGGCCGCCAGGGCGCACGGGGCACCCTGACGTCCCCGCCTCAGGCGGACTTCAGGGCCGCCAGCACCGCCTCGGGCCGGATCGGCAGGCACCGGACCCGGGCCCCCACGGCATTGAAGATGGCGTTGCCGATCGCCGGCCCGACCACGGTGGTCGCCGGCTCGCCCAGGCCCACTGGCGCATGGTCGCTGTCGACGAAATCGATTTCCAGGTCCGGGACATCGCTCATCCGGAGCGGAGTGTAAGCGCCCAGGTTGGTCTCCTGGATGCGGCCGTCCCGGAAGGTCGCGCCTTCATGCAGGGCCAGGCTCAGGCCCCAGAGGGCGGCACCCTCCACCTGGGCCAGGGCCCCGTCCGGATGGATGATGGCGCCAGCGTCCACGACCAGGTGAAGCTTCTCGACCTTGACCTCACCGGTCTTCCGGTCGACCCGGACCCGGGCCGCGCAGGCGGTCCAGGTGGGCATGTCCCGGTCCTGACCGAAGCTGGTGGCCAGGCCCAGGCCGACGCCCGCCGGCAGCTTTCCGCCCCAGCCCGCAGCCTTGGCCACGCGCGAGAGCACGGCGGCCTGACGTTTCGCCCCGCCAACGGAGCTTGGCGCGATGCCTGCATTGCGGCCCGCGCCGTCCAGCATCTTCAGGCGGAAGGCGAGGGGGTCCTGGCCGGTGGCGTGGGCGGCCTCGTCCATGGCGCTTTCCACGGCCCAGTTTGTCCAGCCGGGTCCCACCGAGCGCAGCCAGCCCGGCCGGAAGGCGCGGTTGGCCAGGTCGTTCGACAGGGCCCGCACCCGGTGGGTGCCGACGCTGTACCAATGGTTGGCGCCGTTGATCGCGAAGGGATCGTAGGGCCGGTCATTGGCGCCCTTGGGCATGAAGAAGGGCGCCATGACCTCAGTGGGCCAGCCGGCGGCGGCGGCGTGGTCCATGGCCGTCACGCGGCCCCCCTCGCCGAAGGCCATCCGCACCCTCTGGACCGAGGGCGAGCGGAAGCTGTCGAAGAGGGTGTCATCCTCCCGGGTGAAGACCAGCTTGACCGGCTTGCCCAAGGCCTTGGAGGCCAGGGCTGCGGGCACCGCATAGTCGCCGTTCAGTCGCCGGCCGAAGCCCCCGCCCAGCAGGTAGGTCTTCATGACGATTCGGGTCTCGGGCCGGCCCAGGGCCTTGGCCAGGGTCGGCAGGATCAGGGACTGCCACTGGTTGCCGGTGTGGATCTCGAAGAGTCCATTCCGCTCGAAGGCCAGGGCGTTCAGGGGCTCCATCTGGAAGTGCAGGGCGGCGTCTGTGGTGTATTCCGCCTCCAGCTGTGACTTCGCGCCCGCAAAGGCGGCGTCGACACCCGGGTCGTTCACCACCAGGGAGCCCGCGGCCGCGTCGGCGATCAGGGCCCGACCCCGGGCCTCGAGGTCGGCGTCCGAGACCTTCGCCGTCGAACCGTTCTCCCAGGTCACCTTGAGGGCCCGGACCGCGCGGTCGGCGGCGATGAAGCTGTCGCCGAGGGCCACCACCCATCCCGGCACGGTCCCGGACGGGTCGTCGAGGACGAGGTGGCCGCGATAGCCCGGGACGCCCCGGGCACCGGACTCATCGACCGAGATCACCTTGGACTCATTCCGCGTGGGCGGGATGACGGGCCGGGCGTAGACCATCCCCGCCATCTTCGCATCCAGGCCGAACACCGCCGACCCGTCGGTCTTGGCCGGGATGTCACGGGCCTGGAATTCGCCGCCGATCAGGCGCCTTTCAGAAGCCGGCTTGATGGGAAGGGCGGCCAGCTCCTTGTCGGTGAAGCCGCCGCGCAGTCCGCCAGCGGCGACGATGTCGCCGTAGCTGACCGAGCGCTTGCCGGCGAAGACGGCACCCTTGCGGGCGATGCAGGACGACGCCGGGACCCCAAGGATCTTCGCTCCCGACTCGATCAGGGCCATGCGTCCGGCCGCACCGGCCTGGCTCAGCATGGGATAGCTCTGCCAGACCGACCAGGACCCGCCGGTGACCATCAGGCCCCACTTGGGATCAGTGTCCACGTGGACGATGCGGACCTTGTCCCAGTCGGCTTCGAGCTCGTCGGCGACGATGCGGGCCAGGGCGGTGCCGACGTGCTGGCCCATCTCGGCCCGGACGACGTTCACGGTCACGATCCCCTGAGCGTCGATGGCGTACCAGAGGGTGGGCTCGAAGGCGGGCGCCCCGGCAAAGGGGCCCAGGGAGACGGCGGCGTCAGCGGCGGCGGCGAAGCCGAAGGCCGCGCCCGCTGCGCCTGCAGCGATCAGGAAGCGGCGGCGGCCGGGTGAGGGAAGGCCCTGGGTGCTCATGAGCGGACCTCCGCAGGACGGACCGCAGCCTTGCGCCGGGGCTTGGCGGCGGCCAGCTTCACAGCCTTGCGGATGCGGACATAGGCCATGCAGCGGCAGAGGTTACCGTTCATGGCGACCTCGATCTCGGCGTCGCTGGGGTTCGGGTTGGCCGACAGCAGGGCCGCGGCCTGCATGATCTGGCCGGACTGGCAGTACCCGCACTGGGGTGCCTGGGCCTCGACCCAGGCCGCCTGGACGGGATGGATCCCGCCGGCACCCAGGCCCTCGATGGTGGTGATCTCCAGGCCCTCGACGGCGCTCACCGGCGTCAGGCAGGACCGGACGGCCTGGCCGCCCACGTGCACCGTACAGGCACCGCATTGCCCCACCCCGCAGCCGAACTTGGTCCCGGTCAGGCCAAGCTCATCACGGAGCACCCAAAGGAGCGGGGCGTCATCGGGCCCGGAGGCCTCGACCTGTCGCCCGTTGACCCTGAACTTCGCCATGGCGAGAGCCCCTTTTTCCTGGAGTTTCCGTCCCTGCGGCCACGCTGCGCCCGGCTGCGGCCTCTGTCCAGTCCCCGCCCTAGGCGTCAGGTCCGGAAGAGGCTGACCAGGTCGCCGACCCAGGCCTTCACGGCGTCCTTCTTGTCGGTCGATGTCCGGCCATGGCGCACCACGATCAGGTCCAGGTCTGGTACCAGGACGGTGAACTGGCCCTCATGCCCGTTAGCGGAAAAGGAGCCCGGCCCGCCCAGGTCCAGCCACCAGTGGGCACCGTAGCGGCCGTCCGTGACACCGGGCTGCTGGAAGGTCGGGGTACGGGCAGAGTCCACCCAGCCCGGTGGAAGAAGCCGTCGCCCGTCCCAGACTCCATCGCGCAGGTAGAGGAGGCCGAAGCGCGCAAAGTCCCGGGCGCTCGTAAAGCAGAAGGACGAGCCGATGAAGGTCCCGGCGGGGTCGAACCTCGGGATCGGGGTCTTCATGCCGAGGGGCTCGAAGAGGCGCTCGCGCATGAAGCCGCCGAAGGCCTCTCCCCGCAGGCCGGTCATGTCAGCCAGGATCCTGCAGATGATGTTCGTCGTCCCCGAGGAATAGCTGAAGAAGGTCCCGGGCGGATGGATCAGGGGCTGGTCAGCCGCGTAGTGGGCGACGCTGTCCTTCCCGGAGCCCCACATCATCTCGATGGTGTCTGAGGGCTTATCCAACTCGTAGACCTCGTCGAACTTCAGCCCGCTCGACATGCGCAGCAGCTGGTCCGTCGTGATTGCGCCCCGGGGATCTTGGGGTGTCCGCCATTCTGCGACGGGAGCCGGGTCGGAAATGTCCAGCCGGCCGTCGCCGACGACGATCCCCACCAGGGCGTGGGTGAGGCTCTTGGCCTTGGACCAGGACAGGCAGGTGACGTCGGGGCCATGCTCGGGCCCGTAGCGCTCCAGCAGGAGGCGCCCCCCCTGGACCACCACGACCGCATGGGTCTCGTCGAAGTCCCTGAAGCCGCGTTCGAGGTGGGCCTCGAGCCGCTCGCGGTCCACGGACCCGGGAAGTTCGCCGCCCGGCCAGTCCGACGTGGGCCAGGGAACGCCGGCGGGCTGGGACGGAAGCGGGGGAAGGGCGTTCGCCTTGGCCTTGCCGCTCATGAGACCAGGGCCCGGACTTCCACGACCTCCTCGGGGGTGAGGATCCACTCGGCGCAGCGCGCATTGGCCTGGACCTGCTCCGCGGTCGTCGCGCCGGCGATGACCGAGCTCACCGCCGGGTGCCCGAGGAGCCAGGCGAAGGCCAGGTCGAGGATCCGCCGTCCGCGCTGCTCGGCCCAGGCTTCCAGCGCCTCGAGCCTGTCGAAGTTCCGGTCGCTCAGGACCGCTGCGCCCCGCACGCCCCAGGCCGCCAGCCGGGTGCCCTGCCGGGGCGCTTCGCCGCGCGGGTACTTGCCGGTGAGGAAGCCGCTGGCGAGGGGGAAGAAGGGCAGAAGGCCGAGACCGAAACGCTCGCAGGCCGGCAGGACCTCGCGCTCCACGCCCCGCTCCAGCAGGCTGAAATTGTTCTGGGCAGAGACGAAGCGCTCGAGGCCCCCGGCCCGCGCGGTCCAGTCGGCGTCGGCGATCTGCCACCCCGAGAAGTTGGAATTGCCGATGTAGAGCACCTTGCCGGAACGGACGAGGTCGTCCAGGGCCCGCAGGGTCTCATCGATGGGCGTGTCCGCATCCGGCACATGCATCTGGTAGAGGTCGATGTGGTCCGTGTTCAGGCGCTTCAGGCTGTCCTCGACGGCCTTGACGATGTAGCGCCGCGCGCCGCCGCGCAGGTAGGCGCCCTCGCCCATCGGGTTGGCGAACTTGGTGGCCAGGACGGCCTTGTCCCGCCTGCCCTTCAGGGCGTCGCCCAGGAAGACCTCTGACTTCGAGCCTCCGTAGATGTCGGCCGTGTCAAAGAAGTTGACGCCGCAGTCCAGGGCTGCGTCGACCACCATCCGGGTCTGGGCCTGGTCGATGCGCATGCCGAAGTTGTTGCAGCCCAGCCCGATGATGCTGACCTTGAGGCCGCTTGCCCCCAGATTGCGAAGATGCATTCCGTCCTCCCGAGACTGCCTCACATGCCGTTGACGCTAGGCCAGCCCTCGGTCCTGCGCCAGCAGGCGCGCAGGGGTCGCTTCCCGAGGGCGGAAGGATCGGCCTCTGACGTCAGATCGCGCGGATCAGCCTCAGGGTCTCGGCGCTTTCGGCGGCGGCGCGGCGAAGATTGACGGCCTCCAAGTCGATGGCAGCGTCGACTTCACGACCGCCAAAGGCGTTGTCTTCATCCTCGGATTCGAGGGGAGCGAACCAGAGCCGATAATTCATGCCGACCTCCGTCACATTATGACGACACAAGTTAAGGGCCGTTAACCTTTTCCCGCCAAGCCCCGGGGCGGGACTCTCACGCACAGTTGAACGGCGGGTCTTCGCGTTAGCTTCCGGCCAAATCGCCCACTGGCGTTTGAAGACGTCTGGTCTTGCCCGTCGAGCCTCAGTAAGAATGGCTCCAACGCCCGAAAAGTGGGACGGCGCAGGCCTCGGATCCGGAATCGGACCGGGCTCCGTCTATCTGGGCGACCTGGGAGGAAACGGGTCTTGCAACCAACGCGTACCGAGGGTCCCGACTACTATCACAAGGTAGTCGACTGCCAGTGGGCCTGTCCCGCTCACACGCCCGTACCGGAATACATCCGCCTGATCGCCGATGGCCGGTACGATGACGCCTACATGGTCAACTGGAAGTCGAACGTCTTTCCCGGCGTTCTCGGACGAACCTGCGACCGCCCCTGCGAGCCCGCCTGCCGGCGTGTCCGGGTGGAGGACGAGCCCGTCGCCATCTGCCGGCTGAAGCGCGTGGCCGCCGACAACAAGGCCGACGTCGTGCCCCTGATGCCGCCGGTCGTTGCCAAGCGGAATGGCAAGCGCGTAGCCCTGATCGGCAGCGGCCCCGCCTCGCTCACGGTGGCGCGGGACCTCGCCCCCCTTGGCTATGAACTCGTCCTGTTCGACGGTGAGCCCCGTTCGGGCGGGATGATCCGCAGCCAGATCCCCCGTTTCCGCCTCCCCGAGGAGGTCATTGACGAGGAGGTGGGTTACGTCACCCGCCTCGGGGGTGTCGAGCTTCGCCTTGGCCATCGGATCGACAGCCTCAAGGCCCTTCTGGCCGAGGGCTACGACGCAGTCTTCGTCGGCTCCGGCGCGCCCCGCGGCCGGGACCTCGACATCCCGGGCCGCGAGGAGACCACCGCCAACGTCCATATCGGGATCGACTGGCTGTCGAGCGTGTCCTTCGGCCACATCGAGAAGATCGGCCGGCGGGTCATCGTCCTCGGCGGCGGCAATACCGCCATGGACTGCTGCCGCACCTCCCGCCGCCTGGGCGGTGAGGAGGTCAAGGTCGTCGTCCGGTCGGGCTTCGAGGAAATGAAGGCCAGCCCCTGGGAAAAGGAAGACGCGATGCACGAGGATATTCCCATCCTCAACTTCCGCGTCCCCAAGGCCTTCACCCATGAGAACGGCCGCTTGACCGGCGTGACCTTCGAGATTGTCCGGGCCGAGTACGACGACAAGGGTCGCCGCAACCTCGTGTCCTCGGGCGAGCCCGACGAGCATCACGAATGCGATGACGTCCTAGTCGCCGTCGGCCAGGAAAACGCCTTCCCCTGGATCGAGCGCGACATCGGGCTGGATTTCGACCGTTGGGACATGCCCGAGGTCAACCCGATCACCTTCGAAGCCACCCGCAAGGGCGTGTTCTTCGGGGGCGACGCCGCCTTCGGGCCCAAGAACATCATCTGGGCGGTGGCGCACGGCCACGACGCCGCGGTTTCCATCCATCGCCACTGCATGGGCGAGGACGTCCATGACCGGCCGCCTCCGGGCTTCTCCCTCGTCTCCCAGAAGATGGGTATCCACGAGTGGAGCTATGACAACGACATCTCCCTCGACTACCGGCACAAGGTGCCCATGCTCGACAAGGCTGCGGCGCTGAAGAACGTGCGGGTCGAGGTCGAACTTGGATTCGATACCCGGCTTGGCCTCGCCGAGGCCCAGAGGTGCCTGAACTGCGATGTGCAGACCGTCTTCGCCGACGACCTGTGCATAGAGTGCGACGCCTGCATCGACATCTGCCCCGTCGACTGCATCACCTTCACCGAGGACGGCGAGGAGGCTGACCTGCGGCAACGCCTGATGGCGCCGGCCCTCAACCTCGACCAGGACCTCCTGGTGTCCGGCAGCCTGCCGACCGGTCGGGTCATGATCAAGGACGAGGACGTCTGCCTGCACTGTGGCCTCTGCGCCGAACGGTGCCCGACCGGGGCCTGGGACATGCAAAGGTTCACCCTGGAAATGACCCACGCCGACCAGATGGGAGGCGCCGCATGACCACACCCCTCGCCGCCATCAACGACTTCGTCGTCAAGTTCGCCAACGTCAATGGATCGGGATCGGCCAGCGCCAACTCGATGTTTGCCAAGGCGGTCCTGCGGATGGGCGTGCCGGTCGCGGTGCGCAATATCTTCCCCTCGAACATCCAGGGCCTGCCCACCTGGTTCGAGGTCCGGGTCACCGAGGCCGGACACCAGGGCCGCCGGGGCGGCGTCGACCTCATGGTCGCGATGAACCCCCAGACCTGGGACAAGGACGTCGCCGAGATCGAGCCGGGCGGCTACCTGTTCTACGATTCCACCAAGCCCATGCCGGCCTCCAGGTTCCGGACTGACATCACGGTGGTGGGCGTGCCCCTGACCGCCATCTGCAACGCCGCCTACACGGCGGCCCGAGAGCGGCAGCTGTTCAAGAACATCATCTATGTCGGCGCCGTCGCCTCCCTGCTGGGTATTGAGATCGACGTGATCGAAACCCTGGTCGCAGAGCAGTTCGAGGGACGGGACCGGCTGATCAAGGCCAATGTCGCCGCCCTGCACATGGGCCGGGACTGGGTGGCCGACAACATGGGTCCCCTGGGCCTCCAGGTCCGCAGGGCCGACGCCGTCGGCGACCGGATCTTCATCGAAGGTAACCAGGCCGCCGGCCTCGGCGCCATCTATGGCGGTGCCACGGTCTGCGCCTGGTATCCGATCACGCCCTCGACCTCCCTGGCCGAGGCCTTCACCAGCTACTGCCAGGACCTGCGGATCGATCCGGAGAGCGGCAAGGCCAACTTCGCCATCATCCAGGCCGAGGATGAGATCGCCTCCATCGGAGTGGTCATCGGCGCGGGGTGGAACGGCGCACGCGCCTTTACCTGCACCTCCGGTCCCGGCGTCTCCCTGATGACCGAGTTCATCGGCCTGTCCTACTTCGCCGAGATTCCTGCGGTGATCTTCGACGTCCAGCGGGGGGGTCCTTCCACGGGCATGCCGACCCGCACCCAGCAGTCCGACCTGATCGGGGCCGCCTATGCCAGCCATGGGGATACCAAGCACCCCATGTTGCTGCCGATGGACCCGGGCGAGTGTTTCACCTTCGCCGCCCTGGCCTTCGACCTGGCGGACCGCCTGCAGACCACCATCTTCGTCATGCTCGACCTCGACATGGGCATGAACGAATGGCTGACCGAGCCCTTCAGCTGGGATGACACGCGCCGGATGGATCGCGGCAAGGTCATGACCCATGACGAGCTCGAGGCGGGCCGGGACTTCGGCCGCTACCTCGACGTGGACGGCGACGGGATCCCCTACCGGACCTATCCCGGCGTCCACCCGACCAAGGGCGGTTATTTTACCCGCGGCACCTCCCGCAATCCCTATGCCCGGTACTCCGAAGAGGGGTCGGTCTATGTGGACAACGTCCATCGTCTGCTGCGCAAGTTCGAGACCGCCAAGTCCCTGATCCCTGCCCCCGAGCTGCGCCTGGCGAGCGCCCCCACCCGGGACGGGGTGATCTATTACGGGTCCACCGGTCCCGCCCTGCACGAGGCCCTCGGCCTGTTCGAGAGCCAGGGCCGCCGGCTGGACGCCCTTCGCGTCCGCGGGTTCCCCTTCTCCTCGGAGGTGGACGACTTCCTGGCCTCGCACGACCGCATCTTCGTGATCGAGCAGAACCGCGACGCCCAGCTGCGCACCCTGCTGATGGCGGAGAACGGCGGCGATCCCTACCGGCTGATCCCGGTCCTGCATTATGACGGCACGCCGATCACCGCCCGCTTCATCGTCGCCTCCATCTCCAGCCTGATGGATGCAACCCAGCCGCCGGGCTCGCGCCCGCTCCGGGAGGCCGCCGAATGACCTACATCGCCAAGCCCAAGCTGCATCACCCGGCCCTGGCGCCCAACGCCCTCGGCTTCCTGCGCCGGGACTATGAGGGGTCGGTCTCGACCCTCTGCGCTGGTTGCGGGCACGATTCCATTTCGTCGGCCATCATCCAGGCGGCCTACGAGCTCGACCTGCCTCCCCACCGGGTGGCCAAGCTGTCGGGCATCGGATGCTCCTCCAAGACGCCGGACTATTTCCTGGGCAATTCGCATGGATTCAACACCGTCCATGGCCGGATGCCCTCGGTCCTGACCGGCGCCAACCTGGCCAATCGCGAGCTGATCTACCTCGGCGTCTCGGGCGACGGCGACTCCGCCTCCATCGGCCTCGGCCAGTTCGCCCACGCCATCCGGCGTGGCGTGAACATGACCTACATCGTCGAGAACAACGGCGTGTACGGACTGACCAAGGGCCAGTTCTCGGCCACCTCAGACCGCGGGTCCAAGTCCAAGCGCGGGGTGGTCAATCATGACTCCGCCATCGACATGGTCAGCCTCGCCCTGCAGCTGGGTGCGACCTTCGTGGGCCGGTCCTTCTCGGGTGACAAGGCCCAGCTGGTGCCCCTGATCAAGGCCGCCATCCGCCATCCCGGCCCGGCCTTCATCGACACCCTCAGCCCCTGCGTCCAGTTCAACAACCACGCGGGCTCGACCAAGAGCTACGACTATGTCCGCGAGCACAACGAGGCCGTGAACCGGCTCGACTTGATTTCTGACCGCAAGCCCATCGAGGTCGACTACGAGCCCGGCACGACCATCTCGGTGACCCAGCACGACGGTTCGGTCCTGTCCCTGCACAAGCTGTCCGCGCATTACGATCCCACCGACCGGATCGCGGCCCTGTCCTACCTGGCCGAGCGCCAGGCCGCGGGGGAGATCGTGACCGGCCTCTTGTACGTGAACCCGGAGCCCGGCGACCTGCACGGCGCCCTGGGCACCACCGACCGTCCGCTGAACAGCCTGTCTGACGCCGAGCTGGTGCCGGGACAGTCGGCCCTCGACCAGATCAACGCCGGCCTGCGTTAGTCGGGGTCGAAGACGGGGAGGGCGGACATGCTCAGGTGGCGGATTGGCGACGTAACGGTGACCCGTGTCGTCGAGATGGAGATACCGGTTCCCTACAACCCGAAGCGAGCCTTCCTGAAGGAGGCCACTCCCGAGGCCCTGGCGGCCATCCCCTGGCTTGCGCCACACTATGTGACGCCAGAGGGCCACCTTCGCCTGTCCATCCACGCCCTCCTGGTCGAGGCGCCTGGTCTTCGCCTGGTGGTCGACACCTGCATCGGCAATGACCGGCCCCGCAGTCTGGTCGGGGGCCAGTCCCTGTCCACCGGCTTCCTCCAGGCTTTCGAAGCGACCGGCTGGACCCGGGACAGCGTCGACGCCGTGGTCTGCACCCACCTGCATGTAGACCATGTCGGCTGGAACACGATGCGCGAGGGCGAGGGTTGGGTCCCGACCTTCCCCAAGGCCCGCTACCTGATCGGTCGCCAGGAATACGATCACTGGAGCGCCGAGGGCGACGACGAGCAGCAGGTCATCCTGTCCGACTCCATCCGCCCGGTCTTCGATGCTGGCCTTGTCGACCTGGTGGAGATGGACCACGTCATCTCGCCGGAGGTCCGGCTGGTCGCGACCCCCGGCCACACGCCCGGCCATGTCAGCGTCCGGATCGAGTCTGCCGGCGAGGTGGGCCTGATCACCGGCGACATGGTCCACCATCCCTGCCAGCTTGCGCACCCGGAGTGGTCGCCGCCCTTCGACAGTGACCCCGCGGCCTCGGCCGTCATGCGCCGCAGCATCTTTGAGAGCACGGCGGAGCAGCCGGTCCTGGTCATCGGCACCCACTTCGCCGCGCCGACGGCGGGTCTTGTCCGCCGGGACGGGAACGCCTTCCGCTTCGAGGGCGCCCCCTCGGAACCCCCGGACGCCTGACAGGCTGGTCCCGGGACGGCCCGAGCCTCATATTCGTCGGGCGATTCGCGTGCAGAACCCCCGGGGTGATCCGATGAGCCAGACACTGGCCCACATCGCCGGCAGGCCCATCGGGCCCGGCCAGCCGCCCTATGTGGTGGCCGAGATGTCGGGCAACCATAATGGCGATATCCAGCGCGCCCTGGACCTGATCACGGCGGCGGCCGAGGCGGGCGCCGACGCCGTCAAGATCCAGACCTACACCGCCGACACCATCACACTCGACCATGACGGGCCCGGTTTCCGCATAAAGGGTGGCCTTTGGGATGGCCGTCGCCTCCACGAGCTCTACGCTGAGGCCCACACGCCATGGGACTGGCACGCGCCCCTGTTCGAGCAGGCCCGCAAGGCGGGTGTGACCCTGTTCTCCTCGCCCTTCGATTTCACGGCCGTGGACCTGCTCGAGGACCTCGGCGCCCCCGCCTACAAGATCGCCTCCTTTGAGCTGGTGGACCTGCCCCTGATCCGCCGGTGCGCCGCGACCGGCCGACCCCTGGTCATGTCGACGGGGATGGCGTCCGAGGTCGAGATCGCCGAGGCGGTGGAGGCCGCCCGCGGGGCGGGGGCCAAGGACCTGATCGTCCTGCACTGCACGAGCGCCTACCCCGCGCCCATGTCGAGCATGAACCTGGCCACCCTGGCAGATATGGCTAAGCGCTTCGGGGTGATGACCGGCCTGTCCGACCATACCCTCGGAACGGCGGCCTCCGTGGCGGCGGTGGCCTTAGGGGCGGTCTTCATCGAGAAGCACTTCACCCTCAGCCGGGCCGAGGGCGGGGTCGATTCCGCCTTCTCCCTGGAACCTGCCGAACTGGCCGACCTCGTTTGCAGCTGCCGGGGTGCCTGGGAGGCTCTGGGCCATGTCGCCTATGGCCCCGGCGAGGCCGAGGCGGGGAACGCCAGCATGCGCCGGTCCCTCTATGTCAGCGCGCCAGTCCGCAAGGGCGAGGCCTTCTCGGCGGCGAACGTGCGATCAGTCCGGCCTGGCCAGGGCCTGCCCCCAAAGCACCTCGACGCCGTGATGGGCCAAAGGGCGACCCGGGACATTCCCTTCGGCGAGCCCCTGGACTGGTCCATGGTCGAGGGCGGAGCCCCCGCCTGAATCGTCTCAGACGTCGGTTTCCCGGCGCGAAAAGGGCAGGGCCAGGATGTCGGCCGAGGTGAAGGCCGCATTGGCGGGGTAGAGGGCGGCATAGACCCGCTCCACGAAGCTGAAGTCCCCGGGCAGGTCCACCGTCCACCGCAGGGCGCTGTCATCCCGGTCCTGGACCAGGTCGCCCCGGCGGAAGGGTGAGCCGGGGCCATAGAGCCAGGGGGTCACATGCTCCCGGTCGTAGGCCGACTTCGCCTCGGCGTGCGCCCGCCTCAGGGCCTGCGAGGTGAAGACCTCGACGTCCAGGCCCCGGGGCCAGGTGCGCACCTGACCGTTCGAGACATAGTCGAACCCGCCCTGCGTCCTCATTTCGATGCCGGCGTCGATCACCACCGGATCCGCCAGGGGGCAATCGGCGGTCAGCCGTACTAGGTCGCCCTCCAGGCCCAGGGTGTCCATTACCTGGATGAAGCGGCCCAGGACGTCCTCAAGGGGGCCGCGGGCGGTCTCGACCCCGGCCTCGGCCAGGACCTGGACCAGGATGTCGTCGGACGGGGCCTCGCTGGTGGCGACGACAATCCGCTCAAGCCGCTGGCAGCGGCGCAGGCGTTCGATCTGCCGCAGGATCATGGGCTGTCCCAGCAGGGGCCTGAGGACCTTGCCTGGCAGGCGGCTGGAACTCATCCGCGCCTGAAGAATCGCCGTGGCCATGGCGGCCTCCCGTGGTGCCCGGGCCATCAATAGAGCGGCGTGGGGCCGGCGCAAGGGACCCCCGCGACCCGACCGGCGACTCGGGTCTACAGTGGGCGCGAGGGAAGGGGGCGGGACCCATGCTGGTGCTTCTGGGCGTGCTGCTGGTGGTAGTGGGCTTCGCCGTGGGCCTGAACCCCCTGCTGGTCGTCCTGGCCTCGGCCCTGGCCACGGGCCTGGCCGCCGGCCTGTCGCCCCTCGAGGTGCTGGCCGCCTTCGGCAAGGCCTTCAACGAAAACCGCTATGTCAGCGCCGCCTGGCTGATCCTGCCGGTCATCGGCGTCCTGGAACGGTCCGGGCTGCAGGAGGCCGCCCGCGGCCTGATCGGGCGGCTGAGGTCGGTGACCTTCGCCCGGCTGATGCTGTCCTACCTCCTCTTCCGGCAGGCCACCTCGGCCCTTGGCCTGACCTCCATCGCTGGCCAGACCCAGACCATCCGCCCGATCATCGCCCCCATGGCCGAGGCCGCCCGGGCGGTGGAGACGGGCGTCGCCGAGGTCGCCCCCGCCGAGGCCCAGAGGGTGCGGGCCTTCGCGGCGGCGACCGACAATATCGGCCTGTTCTTTGGCGAGGACATCTTCCTGGCCATCGGCTCCATCCTCCTGATGGTCGGTTTCCTGGAGCAGAACGGGATCACGGTGGAGCCCCTGCACCTGTCGGTCTGGGCCATTCCCACAGCCATCGCCGCCTTCCTCGTCCACGGCGCGCGTATCCTCATGTTTGGCCGCCGCGAGAGGCCCAGGTCATGATTGGCCTGACCCAGGTCTACGCCCTCGCAGGCTTCGTCTTCGCCGGCTTTGCGGTGCTGAGCCTTAGGGATCCGGCCAACCCCCGCCGGGTGCGTAACGCCCTGTTCTGGGGCCTGTTCGCCCTGTCCTTCCTGGCGGGAGACCGGCTGGGGGACCTCGGCAACGGCGTCCTGGTCCTGATCATGGCCCTGGCCGCGGCCCTCGGCCTGGGGCGCAGCGGCACCGGCACCTCCGACGCCGAAGCTCGCGCCGCCTCCGCCCGGGCCTACGGACTGCGCCTCTTCCTGCCCGCCCTGCTGATCCCGCTCATGGTCCTGGCTGGAAGCCTGGGCGTGCGCCATGGCGGACCGGCCCTGGCCGCCCTGGTCGACCCGAAGCAGGCCACCCTGGTCTCGCTCGGCATTGCCGCCCTGGTCGTCGCCGTCCTGTCGGTACGCCTGTTCCGCCAACCGGTCCTGTCGCCCCTGACCGAGGGCCTTCGGCTTGCGGACACAATCGGCTGGATGGCCCTCCTGCCCCAGATGCTTGCGGCCCTGGGGGCGGTCTTCGCCCTGGCCGGCGTGGGCGGCGTTGTGGGCGAGACCGTGACCGGCGTCTTCCCCATGGACACCCGCCTGGCGGCGGTGGTCGTCTACTGCCTGGGCATGGCCGGCTTCACCGTCCTGATGGGCAACGCCTTCGCCGCCTTCCCGGTGATGACCGCAGGGGTGGCTCTGCCAGTCCTTGTCGGGCGCTTCGGCGGCGACCCTGCAGCGGTCTGCGCCATCGGCATGCTGTCGGGATTCTGCGGCACCCTCCTCACCCCCCTGGCCGCCAACTTCAACCTGGCGCCCGCCGCCCTGCTTGACCTGGACGACCGTTTCGCCGTCATCAAGGCCCAGGCGCCCACGGCGCTCGTCCTCCTCGCCGTCAACACGGTCCTGATGAATGTCCTCGCCTTTCCCGCTCACCCCTGAGATCGCCGCCGGCTTCGCCCGGATCGCCCTGGGGCACGTCACGCGCCCCTGGCCCTACAAGCTGGACCAGGTGCTCACTGACGACGGTGACCTGGCCTTGCCGCGACGCCTTCACCCCATCTTCTTCGGCAGCTTCGACTGGCATTCCTGCGTGCACGGCTACTGGCTGCTCGCCGCCGTCCGCCGCCGGTTCCCGGACCACCCCATCGCCGCAGAGATCGACGCCCGTTTCGCGGAGGCCTTCACGGAAGATGCGGTGGAGGGCGAGCGCGCCTTCCTGCGCCGTCCTTCCGCCCGTGGGTTCGAGCGCCCCTACGGCTGGGCCTGGCTCCTGAAGCTCCAGTCCGAACTGATCGCCCTGGGCGGGCCCTGGGCGCCTCGCCTTGCCCCCCTTGCGGCCGACTTCGCCGACCGGTTCCGTAACCACCTGCCTCTGGCGACCTATCCGGTGCGCACGGGGGTGCATTCCTCCACCGCCTTCGCCCTGGCCCTGGCCCTGGACTATGCCGAGGCGTCCGGCGACGCCGGCCTGGGCGACCTGCTGCGCGCCAAGGCCCTGGCCTGGTACGGCCGGGACCAGGACTGCCAGGCCTGGGAGCCCTCCGGCGAGGACTTCCTGTCTCCCGCCCTGATGGAGGCCGAGTGCCTGCGTCGGGTCCTGCCCGGCAAGGAATTCCGCATATGGTTCGCGGGCTTCCTGCCCCGGGCGGCGGGGGGCGAACCTGCCAGCCTCTTCACCCCTGCCAGTGTCAGTGATCGCAGCGATGGCAAGATCGCCCACCTCGATGGCCTCAACCTGTCCCGGGCCTGGTGCTGGCGCAACATCGCCGCCTCTCTGGACACCGGCGACCCGGCTGCGGCTGCTGCCCGGGCCGCGGCCGACGCCCACCTTGCCGCCAGCCTGCCCCATGTGGCCGGCGACTACATGGGCGAGCACTGGCTCGCCAGCTTTGCCCTCTTGGCCCTGACGGCGGGCGTAGATCCGGTCGTGGGTCCTCGGCCTGAGTGTCGCCCAGACGGTTCAGGGAGCGAGCCGGAGGCGGGACCTGCCGAAGCGGCGGCCTGCGCCCTTCGCGAGGGCCGGCTTGTCCTTCTTCCGACCGAGACCGTCTACGGCCTGGCGGCGGACGCCGGGGACCCGCGTGCGGTCGCCGCCCTCTATGCTGCCAAGGGCCGGCCGGCCTTCAACCCCCTGATCGCCCATGTGGCCGACGTGGAGGCCGCGCGCCGGATTGCCGTCTTCAGTCCCGAGGCCGAGATCCTGGCCGCCGCCTTCTGGCCGGGTCCCCTGACCCTGGTCCTGCCGGTCCAGCCCGGCGGGCGGGTCTGCGATCTGGCCCGGGCCGGACTGGACACGGTGGCGGTGCGTGTCCCCGCCCATCCCCTGGCCCTGAGGGTGCTTGAGGCCTTTGCAGGCCCGGTGGCCGCGCCGTCGGCCAACCGTTCGGGACGGCCCAGCCCGACCACCTTCGCGGCGGCGTTCTCCGAGACCGGCGAGGCCGTAGCCGTGGCCCTGGACGGCGGTCCCTGCGAGGTCGGGCTGGAGTCCACCGTGGTCGCCCTGCTGGATGCGCCGCGCCTGCTCCGTCCGGGACGGGTGACCCGGGACCAGATCGAGGCCCTGGTCGGTCCCCTGGCCGAAGCCGAGGCGGACGCCCGCCGGTCCCCTGGCCGACTGACCCGTCACTACGCCCCGGAAACGCCCGTCCGGCTTGAGGCCAAGGGTCCACGGCCGGGCGAGATCTTCCTGGCCTTCGGACCCGCCGCAAAAGGGCCGGACGTCCTCAACCTCAGCCCCTCGAGGGACCTGGAAGAGGCTGCCGCCAACCTCTTCACCTTCCTGCGGGAAGCGGATGCCCGGGGCGCCTCGGGCATTGCCGTGGCACCCATTCCCGAGGCCGGACTGGGCGAGGCGATCAATGACCGCCTACGCCGGGCGGCGGGCGCCATCGGTTGAGCGGCGCGCTCTGGCTTCCGGGCCACCGAGCGCCTAACTTCCCCCTCATGACTGTCCCGCCCTCCGACGCCCTGCTGAACCGGCTCAAGGCCCTGGTCGGGCCGTCGGGCTGGACGGACGATCCGGAAATCCTCGCCCCCCGGCTGGTGGAATGGCGGGACCGCTGGAGCGGTGCAACGCCGCTGATGCTGTCTCCCGCCACGACCGGCGAGACCGCGGCCATCGTCCGCTTCTGCGCAGCCGAGGGCTTGGCCCTCACGGTCCAGGGCGGGAACACGGGCCTGGTCGGCGGCCAGATCCCCCAGGGCGAGATCCTGTTATCGACGCGCCGGATGCGCACCATCCGGGATGTAGACCCGGTCGACGACGTCCTTGTCGCCGAAGCCGGGGTCACCCTGGCAGAGGTCCAGGCGGCAGCGGCGGAGGCCGGCCGGCGGTTTCCCCTGAGCCTGGCCTCAGAGGGGACGGCCACCCTGGGCGGCGTGGTCTCGACCAATGCCGGCGGCGTCGCCGTGCTGCGCTTCGGCTCGGCCCGGGACCTTGTCCTAGGCCTGGAGGCCGTGCTCCCCAACGGCGAGGTCTGGGGCGGCCTGCGCCGCTTGCGCAAGGACAATACCGGCTACGACCTCAAGGGGCTCCTGTCGGGTGCCGAGGGCACCCTGGGAATCATCACCGCCGCCAGCATCAAGCTCTTCCCCAGGCCCGCTGGCCGGGCCGTGGCCATGGTCGCCCTTGAGGGCCCGGACGCCGCCCTCGACCTCTTGTCCCGGGCCCGGCGAAACGCCGACGCCGGCCTCGAGGCCTTCGAGCTGATGGCTCGCCAGGGCGTCGAGTTCGCCCTCCGCAATATCCCCGGCCAGCGGGACCCCCTGTCCGGCGCCCCGCCCTGGCGCGTTCTCCTAGAGATCGCCTCTCCGGATCCGGCTGGCGCCGGCCACCTCATGGAGACCCTGTTGTCCGAGGCTTCCGAGGCGGGCGTCATCGGTGAGGCCGTCATCGCAGCGAGCGAGTCCCAGGCCGCCGCCCTCTGGTCCCTGCGGGAGAACCAGTCCGCCGCCCAGAAGCCCGAAGGGGCGACCTGGAAGCACGACATCTCGGTGCCTGTCAGCCAGGTCCCGCGCTTCCTGCGCGAGGCCGGCGGGGCCATGGCCGCCTTTGTCCCCGGCTGTCGCATCAGCGCCTTTGGCCACGTGGGCGATGGCAATATCCACTTCGACGTCCTGCGGCCTGAGGGCGGGGACAACGCGGCCCACCTCGCCCGCCGGGCCGAGGGCCAGGCCCGGGTGCACGACATCGCCATCGCCCTGGGCGGGTCGGTCTCGGCCGAGCATGGCCTGGGCGTCATGAAGGCCGATGAGGCGCGGCGCCAGAAGGACCCCGCCGAGATCGCCCTCTTGACCACGATCCGCTCGGCCCTCGATCCGGGCCGCATCCTGAACCCGCGCGTGCTATTCTGAGAGTCGCAACATGCTGATCCTCCTTTCCCCCGCCAAGGCGATGAACTTCGACCCGCCCCCGGTCCCGGCGCCCCTGACGCGTCCGGTCCTGGAGGCCGACACAGCCCAGCTCGCCGCGGCGACCCGAAAGCTTTCGGTGGCCCAGATCCGGTCGCTCATGGACCTTTCTGAAAAGCTGGCGGTGCTGAACCGCGAACGCTTCCAGGCCTTCGACCCCGACTCCGAGGGTGCGCTGCAGGCGGCCTTCGCCTTCAACGGCGACGTCTATGCCGGCCTGAAGGCCCGGGAGCTGGACCCGCAGGCCCTGGCCTGGGCCCAGGACCATGTCCGCATCCTCTCGGGCCTCTACGGCGTCTTGAAGCCGCTGGATGGCATCCAGCCCTACCGGCTGGAGATGGGCTCGCCCCTGCGCACCCGGCGCGGCAAGACCCTCTACGCCTTCTGGGGGGATCGCCTGGGCCGGGCCCTTGCCGAGGAGTTGGCCGGCCATGCCGACCCCGTCATCGTCAACGCCGCCTCCCAAGAGTACGCCTCGGCCGTGAACCGAAAGGCCCTGCGGTCCCAGGTCATCGACCTCAAGTTCCTCGAGGAGAAGGACGGCAGTTCGAAGATCATCAGCTTCTTCGCCAAGCGGGCGAGGGGGCTTATGGCCCGCTATGCCATCGATAACCGGATCGAGCGTGCGGACGACCTCAAGGCCTTCGACCGCGACGGCTACCGTTTCCAGGCCGGGCAGTCCTTGGCCGATCTCTGGGTCTTTTCCCGGCCCCAACCCGCGCCCGCCGGCGCTGACAAGGAGTAGGCCCATGGCCGTCGACTACAAACTCGAAGGCCACGTGGCGGTCATCACCGGCTCGACCAGCGGGATTGGACAGGCCCTGGCGACTGCCCTGGCCGAGCAGGGGGTCAATGTGGTCCTCAACGGCCTGGGCGACCCGGCCAAGATCGAGGCCGACCGCCAGGCCCTCCAGGCCCGGACCAACGCGGCTGTCCGCTACCATCCCGCCGACATGACCCGGCCCGAGGAGATCAAGGACCTGATCGCCTACGCCGTCCGCGAGTTCGGGCGCCTGGACATCCTGGTGAACAACGCCGGCATCCAGCACGTGGCGCCGGT
>CAMAOY010000030.1 GCA_945859865.1 Phenylobacterium deserti | reverse complement strand
CGACTGGCGCAGTTCCAGCCTGCTGGCCGCCTTCGCGCCGACCCGGGACGAGGTACCTGCGGCAGTCGTCGTCTCGCCGCCGCGGCTGGATACGCCCTGAGCTGGCCTCAGGGCTCCATCAGGGCCGAGTAGACCAGGGTCCTGAGCTCCCGGCGGATGGGATAGGTCGATGACCCCATGAGCTGGGTCATGAAGACGACCGCCACGTCCTTGACCGGATCGATCCAGAAAGCCGTGGAGGCGGCACCGCCCCAATAGTACTCGCCGGGGCTCGAGGTCAGCATGGCCCGCACCGGGTCGAAGGTGACGGCGAAGCCGAGGCCGAAGCCCACGCCGGCGTTGGTGGCTTCCGAGAAGAGTGAGCGCGAAAGCATGGTCAGGTCCTGGCCGCCCGGCAGGTGGTTCGAGGCCATCAGCCGGAGGGTGGCCGGGGCGACCAGGTGATGGCCTCCCAGCTCGCCGTGGTTCACCAGCATGCGGCAAAACTTCATGTAGTCGTCCGCCGTGGAGACCAGGCCGCCGCCGCCGGAGTGGAAGCTGGGCGGGGTCAGGTAGGCGCTGGTTCGGGGATCATCCTGCAGGGTCAGGCCGCCTTCGGGCGTGGGCGCGTAGCAGGCCGAGAACCGGTCGGCCTGGTCGGCGCGAACGGAGAATCCGGTCTCTCCCATGCCGAGGGGATCCAGGATCCGGGCCTTCAGGAAGGCCTCGAAGGCCTGGCCGGAGATCCTCTCGACCAGCACGCCGAGGACGTCCGTGGCGACGGAATAGTTCCAGGCTTCGCCCGGCGAGAACTCCAGCGGCAGGCGGGCAAGGGCGTCGACAAAGCCCTGCATGTCGAGCGGCCCACGGGTGTCGGCGATCTTCAGCCTGCGGTAGGCCGCGTCCACGTTCGTCCGGGTCTGGAAGCCGTAGGTCAGGCCCGCGGTGTGGCGCAGCAGGTCGACCATCTGCATGGGCCGAGCCGGCGGCGTGGTCAGGTAGGGTCCGGTCCCGGCCGAGAAGACTGCCAGGTCCTTCCATTCCGGGATGAACCGCGACACCGGGTCGTCCAGGGCGACCTTGCCCTCCTCGACCAGCATCATGAAGGCCAGGCTCGTGATCGGCTTGGTCATGGAATAGATGCGGTGCACGTCGTTGCGGGTGGCGGCGCGGCCGCGCTCGCGATCGGCCAGGCCCTGGACGGTCTCGTGGACGAGGTCGCCGCCCCTGAAAACCTGGAGATGGGCGAACGGCAACCGCCCTGTCGCCAGGTACTTTTCCTCCAGGAACCTGTCGATGTGGGCCAGGCGGGCGGGGGAGAAGCCGAGGGCTTGCGGGCGGGTCATGGCGTTTCCTTGCCTTTGGAGTCTGCGGCGACCTTGCGGCACCGGGCCCCAATTCGCAAAGGCTGGCGTTGCACAACCGGCCCTTCGGTCCGATAGTTGGTGAATGACCAAGCCGCACGGCGGCGCATGGGAGGAACGACATGGCCTGGGACTTCGAGACCGATCCTGAATTCCAGAAGAAGCTCGACTGGATCGAGGACTTCATGCGTGAGGAGGTCGAACCCCTCAGCCACCTGGGCATGGCCGCCCATGGGCCCCTGGGCCGGGAGAAGTTCATCAAGCCCATGCAGGACAAGGTAAGGGCCCAGGGCCTTTGGGCCTGTCACCTCGGTCCGGAACTCGGCGGCCAGGGCTATGGCCAGCTGAAGCTGGGCCTGATGAACGAGAAGCTGGGCCGCAACGGCCTGGCCCCCACCATCTTCGGCTGCCAGGCGCCGGATACCGGCAATGCCGAGATCATCGCCCACTACGGCACGGACAAGCAGAAGGAGCAGTATCTCTGGCCGCTCCTGAACGGCGAGATCCGCTCGGCCTTCTCCATGTCCGAGCCCACCGGCGGCTCTGATCCCCTGACCTTCCGCACCCGGGCGGTGCTGGACGGCAACGAGTGGGTGATCAATGGCGAGAAGTGGTATTCGACCAACGCCCGCTGGGCCAAGGTTCTGGTGGTCTACGCCATCACCGACCCTGACGCGAAGGACCCCTACCGCCGTACCTCCATCTTCCTGGTGCCTACCGACACCCCCGGGGTCCGGATCATCCGCAATGTCGCCAACGGCGGCGGCGGCGAGATCGGCAGCGGGAGCGAGGGCTATGTCGAGTACAAGGACGTCCGCATCCCCTACGACGCCCTGCTGGGTGAGCGCGGCGCGGCCTTTGTCATCGCCCAGGTCCGGCTGGGCGGCGGCCGGGTTCACCATGCCATGCGTACGGTCGGCGCCTGCAAGCATGCCCTGGACCTGATGTGCCAGAGGGCGGTCTCGCGCAACACCCGGGACGGCCGGCTGGCCGACCTGCAGATGGTCCAGGAGCAGATCGCAGACTCCTGGATCGCCCTGGAGAGCTTCCGCCTCCTGGTGCTGAGGACGGCCTGGCTGATCGACAAGCACAAGGACTACAACCTGGTCCGCAAGGACATCGCCGCCATCAAGGTGGCCATGCCCAAGGTCTACAACGACATTGCCACCAAGGCCGCCCACCTGCACGGCGCCCTGGGGGTCTCGAACGAGATGCCCTTCATGAATATGGTGACCAGTTCGCTGGTCATGGGCATCGCCGACGGCCCGACTGAGGTGCACAAGGTGACCCTGGCCAAGCAGGTGCTGAAGGACTACCTGCCCGACAACGACCTCTTCCCCAAGTACCACATCCCGCGCCTGCGCGAGGACGCCCAGGAGAGGTTCTCCAAGGAGCTGGCCGAGATGAAGGACGAGTACGCCCGCACAGCCCGCGACGCCGCGTCGGCCTGAGCCCTTAGCCTGATCTGAAACGGGGGGCGTCCTTCGGGGCGTCCCCTTCCTTTTTGACTTGATCGGCGCGGCGTCAGGCCCTCAGGGTCCTGGCCAACCTGCCCCTTCCTCCGAGATCCGCCTCATGTCGTCAGACTCCGCTCCCGAATGGCCCGTCCTGTCGATCGCCGAGGCGCATGCGCGCCTGACGGCGCCGGGCCAGCGCTACGAGATGGAGGAGATGGAGATCGGCGGCGTCCGCCAGCGGGTCTGGAAGAACGCGCCGCCGACCCTGCGAGACATCTTCCTGAACGCCCGGGCCTTCGGGCCCCGGGAATTCCTGGTCTACGAGGACGACCGGGCGACCTACGAGGCCTTCGCCCGGGCCGCCATCACCCTGGCCCGCCAGCTGCAGGCGGACGGCGTGCGCAAGGGCGACCGGGTGGCGGTGATCCTGCGCAACCTTCCGGAATGGCCGGTGGCCTTCTATGCCGGGGTCCTTGCCGGCGCCATCGTGACCCCCCTGAACGGCTGGTGGACCGGTCCCGAACTGGAGTACGGCCTCGCCGACTCCGGGACCCGGATCGTCATCGTCGACGACGAGCGGCTCGAGCGCATCACGCCCCTCCTGGCGGGCCTTGCCGACCTGGAGCGCATCTATGTCGCCCGCCTGCCCGAGGGCGTGGAGGCGACGGGCCGGGTGCGGCGGCTGGAGACGGTGATCGGACCGGTCAACAGCTGGAAAGACCTGCCGGACCTTGCCCTTCCGGATGTCGATATCGCCCCCGACGACGACGCCACCATCCTCTACACCTCGGGGACCACAGGCCGGCCCAAGGGCGCCCTGGGCACCCACCGCAATATGACCGCCAACGTGCTGACCAGCGGCATCGCTGCAGCGCGCAACTTCCTGCGGGCAGGCCAGCCCCTGCCCGAGAGCGACCCCCACAAGCTGCCCCAGCGAAGTTCCCTCCTGGTGGTGCCCCTGTTCCACGCCACCGGCCTGTCGGCCACCCTCGGCCCAACCATGAACGCCGGCGGCAAGATCGTACTCATGCGCCGCTGGGAAGCCGAGCAGGCCATGCAGATCATCGAGCGTGAGCGCATCGACGCCACGGGCGGCGTGCCCACCATCGCCTGGCAGCTGATCGAGCATCCGGCCCGGGCGAAGTACGACTTGTCTTCCCTGGTGTCGGTCTCTTACGGCGGGGCGCCTTCTGCGCCGGAGCTGGTGCGGCGGATCGTCGAGGTCTTCCCGGGCTCGGCGCCCGGCAATGGCTGGGGCATGACCGAGACCACGGCCACCTTCACCGGCCACACTGGCAAGGACTACGAGGCCCGGCCCGACAGCGCCGGCCCCGCCGCGCCCGTCGGCGACATGCAGATCCGCGATCCCGGGGACGGCGTCACCCGGCTGCCCGTCGGCGAGGTGGGCGAGCTCTGGGTCAAGGGCCCGCAGGTGGTCAAGCTCTACTGGAACAAGCCCGAGGCCACGGCCGAGACCTTCCAGGATGGCTGGCTGCGCACCGGAGACCTGGCCCGCCTGGACGAGGAGGGCTTCCTCTTCATCGTTGACCGGGCCAAGGACATGCTGATCCGCGGCGGCGAGAACATCTACTGCGTCGAGGTCGAGAACGTGCTCTACGACCATCCGGATGTGATGGACGCCGCCCTGGTCGGGGTTCCCCACCGGACACTCGGAGAGGAGCCCGCCGCAGTGGTGCACCTGAAGCCTGGCGGAACCGCCGGCGAGGCCGAACTGAGGCAGTGGGTGCGCGAGCGCCTGGCGGCCTTCAAGGTCCCGGTCGAGGTCCGCTTCTGGCCCGAGCCCCTGCCGCGCAACGCCAACGGCAAGATCCTGAAGACAGAGCTGAAGTCGGTGTTCGAGGCGCGTACATGAGCGAGGGCGCGCCCCTGATCGTTGGCCTGGGCGGCACCACCCGGCCCGGTTCCAGCACCGAGCGGGCCCTGGCCGCCGCCCTCGGTGCCGCCGAGGCCCTTGGCGCCCGCACCCGACTGGTGGGCGGGGACTTCCTGGCCGATCTGCCGATCTATGATCCGCGCCCGGGGGACCCAACCCCAAGACAGGCCGAGATGGCCGAGATCATCCGGAGCGCAGATGGCCTGATCATCGCGACGCCCGGCTACCACGGCTCGCTCTCCGGGGTGATGAAGAACGCCCTGGATACCCTGGAGCTTCTTCGCGACGACACGCGTCCCTATTTCTCGGAGCGGGCCGTCGGTGTGATCGTCACCTCCGCCGGCTTGCAGGCGGCGGGCACGACCCTCACCGCCGTCCGTTCCATCATCCACGCCATGCGCGGCTGGCCGACCCCCTTCGGCGCCGCCATAAGCGTGAATTCCGATTCGTTTGGGCCCGACGGCCGGCCCCTGGAGCCCCGCGACGCCTGGCAGCTCGACACTGTCGCAGCCCAGGTGGTCCAGTTTGCAAGGATGAGGTTCACGTCATGAAGCGCACCTATCTCGTCACCGATGCCCCGGCCTCAGCGGGTGAGTCCGCCATTTCCCCGATCGAGGACATCATCGAGGACGCCCGCAATGGCCGCCCCTACATCCTGGTCGACGCCGAGGACCGCGAGAACGAGGGCGACATCATCATCCCGGCCCAGTTCGCCACGCCCGACCAGATCAACTTCATGGCCAAGCACGCCCGCGGCCTGATCTGCCTGTCCATCACCGGGGAAAGGTCACGCCATCTGCGCCTGCCCCCCATGTCGGCGGACAACCAGTCGGGTCACGGCACCGCCTTCACGGTCTCCATCGAAGCCCGCGAGGGCGTGACCACGGGCATTTCGGCGCATGACCGGGCCCACACCATCGCCGTGGCGGTCGACCCCACCAAGGGCGCGGGCGACATTGTCTCGCCGGGCCATGTCTTCCCCCTCGTCGCCCGGGATGGCGGCGTCCTGGTCCGGGCTGGCCATACCGAGGCCGCCGTCGACATCTCGCGCCTGGCGGGCCTGAACCCGGCGGGCGTGATCTGCGAGATCATGAAGGACGACGGGTCCATGGCCCGCCTGCCCGACCTCATCGTCTTCGCCCAGACCCACGGCCTGAAGATTGGTACCATCGCCGACCTCATCGCCTATCGCCGGCGCACCGAGCGCCAGGTGGAGCGGGTGCTGGAGACCTCGATCGACAGCGCCTTCGGCGGTCGCTTCCGGATGGTGATCTACCGGAACATCCTGGACCGCACCGAGCACCTGGTGCTGACCCGGGGACGAGTCGAACCTGACCGCCCCACCCTGGTCCGCATGCACCGTCTGGACCTGGCGGCCGACATGCTGGGTGCCGGAGCGGGCCGCAACGCCCTCGTCCAGCAGGCGCTGGAGAAGATCGCAGCAGAGGAAGGTGCCGGCGTTGCCGTCTTCATCAGCGACACCAATCCGGCCTGGCTCTCCGAGCGCTACGGAGCCGACCCTGAGGTTGACCATGGAGCCAATGTCCTGCGCGACTATGGCGTGGGCGCACAGATCCTGATCGACCTTGGCGTCCGAGACATGGTTCTCTTGACCAATTCGGCAACCGTCCTCCCGGGGTCGGCGGGATACGGCCTGCGTATCCTTGATCGTCGCCCCCTCGACTGAAGACCAGATTCAGGGGTATAGGTTTTCCGGCTTAACGCAGCGCCCGGTCGCAAGGCCGGGCGCCGTCATTTCAGGAGACCTTCATGGCCGACATTCTGATGCCGAAGGCGACCGCTGTCTGGCTGGTCGACAACACGTCTCTGACCTTCGAGCAGATCGCCGATCTCTGTGGGCTCCATCCCCTCGAAGTTAAGGGTATCGCCGACGGCGAGGTCGCCCGGGATATCCGCGGCGCAGATCCGATCGCCAATGGCCAACTCTCCCGCGAGGAAATTGACGCCGCCCAGCAGGATCCCAAGCGCCGGATGGTGGCCCTGAAGAGCCGTCATGCTGAGCACCTGAAGCCGACCAAGAAGGCACCGCGCTACACACCCGTTTCCCGACGGCAGGACCGCCCGGATGCCATCGCTTGGTTCGTCCGCAACCACCCCGAGGTGACCGACCCCCAGATCTCGCGCCTGTTGGGGACCACCAAGGCCACCATCGACCAGGTCCGCAACCGCACCCACTGGAACTCGGCCAACATCAAGCCGGTGGATCCCGTCAGCCTGGGACTATCGACCCAGATCGAGCTGGATGACATCGTCCTCAAGGCCGCCGAGAAGCGCATCCGTGACAATGCCCGAAAAGGGATTGTCGAGCCGGAGGGGCCGACCCTGGAGCCCGCCGCGGAAACCGGAGCCGAGCCCTGGCCCCGGACGGACGACGACGCCTGATCCCGGCGTCAGGCGGCGGATCGAGTCCCGGCCCTCAGGCGTTCGATCTCTTCCTTGAGGCGCAGCTTTCGTCGCTTGATCTCGCGGATCGCTTCATCCTGTGAGCTGGGGTGGGCGAGGGCGTCCTGGAGCTGGGCTTCCAGGGACAGGTGCCTGCGGCTGAGTTCGCGGATGCGACCGTCTATGGACATGACTTAGGGTCTCCTTCCATTCGACTGAAGCTAGTGAACACCCGCTGGCGCGGGCTGTCAGATCACATAAGGTTGCTTTTGGGCCCTTCGCAGTTCCGGGATCGCCACATGCACATCTTGTCGTCGGGCCTGCCCGGTCTGCGGGCGCCATCACCCGGAGGGGGAGGGCAAGGATGAGGGGCAGTCTTCCGGAAGAGGCGGACGAGCCTGCGATCCGCAGGCGACTGGCCGAGCATCAGCTGGACCACAATGACCTGGAGGTCGCCATCCAGGCCATCGGCCAGGCCCCCATGCCGGACATGCTTGTTATCGGCAGGCTCAAGCGAAAGAAGCTGGCCCTGAAGGACGAGATCCAGCGGATCAAGGACCGGCTGACCCCAGACATTATTGCCTGACGACATTATTGCCTGACGACATCATCGCCTGACGACATCATCTCGTGAATTCGGAACAGGATCTAGCCGCGCCGTTCCCGGCGCCGGGCGTACATGGCCGCATCTGCGCGGGCGACCACCTCTTCGGGCTCCAGGTCCGGGGTGATCTCGCTCACACCAAAGGACACGTGGATGGGTGCTGACCATTCGCCGAACCGGATGGGCGTCGACTCCAGGGACCGGGCCAGGTTTCGGGCGCGGGCCTCGGCGCCGGCGAGGGTCGCCTGGCCGAAAACGACCGCGAATTCATCACCGCCGATACGGGCCACGAGGTCCGGCCCGGACAACTGGCCGCGGAGGCGGTCTGCGACCGCACGGAGCGCCTCGTCCCCCGCCGCATGGCCGAACCGGTCATTGACGCTCTTGAAGTCGTCGAGGTCGATATAGACCAACGCCGCGGGCGATCCGTAGCGGTGGCTGAAGGTCCGGATGCGTTCGAGCTCCCGCATCAGGGCCCGGCGGTTGAGGGCTGGCGTGAGGGGGTCCTGGTCGGCCAGGATCTCCGCCTGGTTCAGCCGGGCCTTCAGCCGAGACACCTCCTGGCGCAGGTCGTCGACCTCGGTCAGCAGGGTTCGTATGGCCCCCTGGACGGCCGGGGTCAGGTCCGCTTCGGAGAGGCCCAGGAAGGCGGTCTCGTCTGGCCGGGTCGGCCCGCGGCCCACCACCTTGGCGCCAGCCTGCATGAGGGCCCGCTTTCGGATGTCCGAAAATGGCTGGTTTCTTGCGCCGGTGATCTTGAGAACCATGCTGGGGCCCTGCGAATCTCCCCTGACATTAACATTTTATGCACGGTGTGTTGACCCTAGGAGGACGGTGCCTATTCTGGCGCGCCTCGCCGACAGGGGTCCATGTCATGAGCGGTTCCACCGCACCCGTCGCCATCATCATGGGCAGCCGGTCTGATTGGCCGACCCTCAAAGGGGCTGCCGACATGCTCGACGCCCTGGAAGTCGGCTGGGAGGCGCGCGTGGTGTCCGCCCACAGGACTCCCTTGCGCATGGTCGCCTTTGCCCAGGGCGCCCGCGACGCCGGCGTCCGGGTGATCATCGCCGGGGCAGGGGGCGCGGCCCACCTGCCGGGCATGACGGCCGCCCTCACCGACCTGCCCGTGCTCGGCGTCCCCATAGAGTCCAAGGCCCTGAAGGGCATGGATAGCCTCCTGTCCATCGTCCAGATGCCGGCGGGTGTTCCGGTGGGAACCCTGGCCATCGGCGAGCCCGGCGCCCGCAATGCGGGCCTGCTCGCCGCTCAGATCCTCGCGCTTTCCGATCCCGCGCTTGCGGTGCGGCTGTCGGACTGGCGACGCGCCCTGACCGCCTCGGTAGCCGAGACCGTGGCCGACGACTGACCGCCGCATGACGCCGCTCGCTCCCGGATCGACGATCGGAATCCTCGGTGGCGGCCAACTCGGACGCATGCTGGCCCTGGCCGCGGCGCGCCTGGGCTTCGACGTCGCCATCCTGGACCCCGAGCCAGATTGCCCGGCATCCCGGGTCTGCGCCCGGCACCTGTGCGCCGCCTACGACGATCCCGCGGCCCTCGCGCGCCTGGCCCAGATGAGCGGTGTCGTGACCCTGGAGTTCGAGAATGTGCCCACCGGCGCGCTCGCCATCCTGATCGGGCTCGGCGTTCCGGTTGCGCCCGGCGCGAATGCCCTCGCCGTGGCCCAGGACCGGGTGGAGGAAAAATCCTTCCTCAACGCCGCGGGTGCTCCAACTGTCGCCTTCGCGCCGGCGGACTCCCCCCAAGCCGCCGCCCGGGCCGCGGCGGACCTCGGCGGCCGGGTGCTCATCAAGACCCGGCGCGATGGATACGACGGCAAGGGCCAGGCTTGGGCGAATTCGCCCGAGGCGGCGGCCGAAGGCTTCCTGTCGCTTGGCGGTCGCCCGGTGATCGTCGAGGCGCCAGCGCCCTTCCGGCGAGAACTGTCCGTGATCGCCGCCCGGGGCTGGAGCGGAGAGTTGGCGGCCTTCCCCCTGGCCGAGAACGTCCACCGGAACGGCATTCTCCACCTGTCCTCCGCGCCCGCAGTCGTGACGCCGGGACAGGCGACCGAGGCCGGCCGGATCGCGGACCGGATCCTCTCAGGTCTCGACTATGTGGGTGTGATCGGGATCGAGCTGTTCGAGCTCGAAGACGCCTCTTTCCTGGTCAACGAGATCGCCCCTCGGGTGCACAATAGCGGGCACTGGACCCAGGACGGCGCTGCAACCGACCAGTTCGAGCAGCACATCCGGGCCGTCGCCGGCTGGCCCCTGGGGCCGGTCGAGGCCCGGGCCCGTGTGGAGATGGAAAACCTGCTGGGCGAGGCCGTGCAGGACTGGGTGGCAATCGCAGCCGAACCCAACGCCCGCCTGCACCTGTACGGCAAGCGCCAGGCCCGGGAGGGCCGCAAGATGGGCCACGTCAACCGGGTGTTCCCGCTCTAGATCCTGTTCGGATAAGCGGGAACCGGCTATCGGATCGAAACAGGATCGAGCGCCTCAGCCCTCGGGCGGGATCGCCTGAAGGGCTTCCTCAAGTTCCGTGAAGGACGGCTGGGTCAGGGTCGGCACGCTGCCGCGGCCGATTTCGACCGAGATCTGGGCCGCATTGCCATGCAGGTGGGCCACCAGCACGGACTGGATGATGCGATAGAAGGCCGATTCTTCATCGATGATGGAGGTCAGCCGGACCGCAAAGGGGCCTACGAGCCCGTAGGCCAGGAAAACCCCGAGGAAGGTGCCGACCAGGGCGCTGCCGATCATGGCGCCCAGCACCGCCGGCGGTTCCGTGATTGAGCCCATGGTCTTGATGACCCCGAGCACGGCGGCCACGATTCCCAGGGCGGGAAGGCCGTCGGCCATGGTCTGGAGGGCATGGGCCGGTCCGAGCGCCTCGTGATGGTGCTTCTCGAGCTGCTTCTCCATGGCGTCCTCGACCTGGTGGGGGTCCTCGAGGTTCATGGTCATCATGCGAAGGGTGTCGCAGATGAAATCGACTGCGAAGTGATCCTTCACGATCTTTGGGAAACGGCCGAACAGGGTCGACTCGTGCGGATTTTCGATGTGGCTCTCGAGGGCGATGACCCCCTTGGCCTTCATGGTCTTGGTCAGGAGGAACAGGAGGGAGAGCAGGTCCTTGTAGTCGCCAGCCTTCCACTTGGGTCCGGCGAAGATCTTGGCCAAGCCGCCGCCGACGCCCTTGATGACATCCAGGGAGCTGCCGATCAGGAGCGCGGCGATGGCGGCGCCCAGGATGGTGCCCATCTCGTGGGGCGCGGCGGCCATGACCACGTCGAGCTTGCCGCCCGAGATCACATAGACCCCGAACACGCAGACGAAGAGCATGACAATGCCGATGATCTGGAACATGCGAACGGCGCCTGATTTAAACCGGCCTTCAGGGTGGACCGGAATGCTTAACGTCCGGTGAGCATGATCAGGGGTGGCGTGGCGGTTGTGGCGGACCTATCACCCGGCCATGTCCACCGCGTCCATGCCCGCGGCAGGCGGTACCAGCGGCCTGCCGCGGTCCTCCTTCGCAATCATCTTCGCCGTCTCCATGGTCACGGCCATGGGAAATACCGGGATGATTTCCGTGCTTCCCGCCATCGGCCGGTCGATCGGGATGCCGGACGCGATGGTCGCTGCGGTCTTTTCGCTATCGGCCCTGCTCTGGGCCTTTTCCTCACCCTTCTGGGCGCGGATGTCTGATCGTTACGGACGCAAGCCCCTGATGATGGTGGGGCTGGCGGGGTTCATGGTCTCCATGGCCCTCTGCGCGGTGGTTGTGGCTGCCGGTCTGCACCAGCTGGCGGCACCGGTCGTGATCTTCATCCTCTTCCTGCTGGCCCGGGCCCTCTTCGGCTTGTTCGGCGCGGCGTCGAACCCCGCGACCCAGGCCTATGTGGCCGAGTACACGCCCGAGGCGCAGCGTACCCAGTCCATCTCCACCCTCGCGGGGGCCTTCAGCCTGGGAACTGTGATCGGTCCCTTCCTCGCGCCGCTCTTCATCCTGCCCCTGCTCGGCCTGGCGGGACCCATGGCCTGCTTTTCCGTCATCGCGGGCGTCATGCTGGTGGTCGTCTGGCGCCGGCTGCCGGAGAGCCTCTATTGGCCCCTGTCGTCGCCGGGGAAATCCCCTCAGTCGGAGCCTGGAGTGCGTGGCCGGCCGATGTGGCTGGACCCCCGGCTGACACCCTTCCTAGTCTACGGGTTCATCGTCGCGGTCAGCCAGACGGCCCAGAGCCAGACGCTCGGCTTCCTGATCATTGACAAGCTCGGGGTTTCCCCAACCGTCGCCCAGGGCTTCATCGCCATCGCCATGATGTTCGGCGCCATGGCGGGGCTTCTCGCCCAGTGGGGCCTCATCCCGCGGTTCGCCATGACGCCGCGTCAGCTTCTGCGCTGGGGGGTCGGCGTTGCCGCTGTGGGTAACCTGATCGTTGCGGCCGCGCCGGACTACTGGGGCGTGGTGGCCGGCTACGCCATCTCAAGCCTGGGGTTCGGCCTCGCCCGCCCGGGCTTCACGGTGGGGGCCTCCCTGGCCGTTCGCCTCGAGGAGCAGGCGCGCGCCGCCGGCGCGATTGCAGCCGTTAATGGGATCAACGTAGTTCTCGCGCCCGCCTTTGTCCTCCTCTACCAGCACATCCAGGCCGCGCCCTTTCTCCTGAACGCCGTGCTGATGGTCGCCATGTTGATCTACGCCTATCGGAACCCCCAGCTGAGGTCCGCCAATCCGCGGCCCGCCCGGGTCGATGGGCCCGACCAGGCCCTGGTCTAACCGGCGCTGCGCAGCCTGGCGATCATGTCTGGTGACAGGTAGCCGTCCGCCACAAGGCCCTGGGACTTCTGCCAGGCGCGCAGGGCCTGACGCGACTTCAGCCCCATGACCCCGTCGACCTCTCCAACGTCGTATCCTTGCGACTTCAAGGCGGTCTGGGCACCGGTCCGATCAGCAAGGGACAGGGGGGTCTCCTCCGGCCAGGGCCGGACCAGCCCCGGACGCCCGGCGATCTGGTCCGCCAGCAGGCCCACCGCCATGGCGTAGGTTACGGCGTTATTGTAGCGGCGGATGACGAAATGGTTGGCCAGCAGCAGGAACAGGGGCCCGCCCGCCCCCGTGGGCGCGATCAGGCTGGCCTCTCTGTTTGCATCGGGCCAGCCGCCACCGCTAGGCCTGGACACGCCCAGGTCCGACCACTGGGACAGGGGGCAGGTCAGGACCTCGCACATTGAATAGTCGAACCTCTCAGGTGCGGTGGCTTCGATCGCCCAGGGCTCCTGGCGCCTCCAGCCCGCTTGGGAGAGCAGGTTTGCTGCAGATGCGAGGGCGTCGATCGGCGATCCCCAGACGTCCCGCCGGCCATCACCGTCCCCATCCACTGCCAGCCGCAGGAAGCTGGAGGGGATGAACTGGGTCTGCCCCATGGCACCCGCCCAGGATCCGACCAGTTGGGCGCGCGAAACCTCCCTGGAGGCCAGCATCCTCAATGCCGCAAGAAGCTGTTCCTCGGCAAAGGCCCGCCGGCGGCCATCCGCGGCGAGGGTCGCCATGGAGCGGATGACGTCCTGGTCGCCCATGGCCGCCCCGTACCCGGACTCCATGCCCCATATGGCCCCGAGGATTTCCCGGGGCACGCCGCGCTCGGATTCGATCCTGGACAGGGCGACGGCATCGAGGCTGGCGAGACGGCGGCGACCGACTGCAGCCTGATCCTCCGAAGCCGCCCGTCGCACGTAATGGCTGAAGGGTCTGGAGAACTCCGGCTGGTTGCGGTCCGATCCGCGGACCCTGGGATCGGGCGTCAGTCCGGAGAGCTCCCGGTCCACCAGGTCGGCAGGCAGGCCTGAGCTGACCGCGGTCTTCTTGAAGCCGTCGAGCCAGGCCCGGAAGGCGGCATCGACAGACTCGGTCCTGGCCGCGACGGGGTCCGATCCCTGCGCGGGGGTCGCGAGGGCGGCCGCGGCGGTGGCGAGAAAGGTGCGACGTTTCATGCCGAAAGGATTAGGCCGCTGCGGTCGCGGGGGCAATTGACTCGGCGCGACCCGTTCCGTATACGCGCCGCTCACTTGGTCGCCCGGGCTCCCGTCCCGCACCCAAAGAAGTCGAAGGTCATGAAGGTCAGAAGCTCGCTCAAGTCGCTCAAGACTCGCCACCGCGACTGCAAGCTCGTGCGCCGCAAGGGCGTGGTCTACGTCATCAACAAGACCAACCCGCGCTTCAAGGCGAAGCAGGGCTGATACGCCTGCGCCGCCCCCAGGGGCGGACAGTTTTCCACAGATCATCTGTACTCGCTGCCCCCTAAGGGCGGCTGAACCCGCGACTCGGCTCGCCTGGACGGTTAGTTTCCCCGCCCCAACCCCGACACAATCCTGCAGGAGCCTGATGTCATGTCCGGTGAAGACGCCCACTCCGAAGTTCTGAACCAGGACGCCCAGGGACGGTTGCGGACCATTATCGAGCGGGTCGAGCGCCTGGAGCAGGAAAAGTCCGAGGTCATGGAGCAGATCAAAGAGATCTTCGCCGAGGCCAAGGGTGGCGGCTTTGATACCAAGATCATCCGCAAGGTCGTCCGTATCCGCAAGCAGGATCGCGCCAAGCGCCAGGAAGAGGAGGCCATCCTCGACCTCTACCTCGCTGCGATCGGCGAGATTTGAAGTCCCGTCCACCCGATCCCAGGGAAGCGGCGCGCCGTTCGGCGCTGAATGCGCTCAGGCGGGCGCGGCGGAAAGCGGAACGTGCCGGGGTCGACCTTTCGGAATGGGAGGGCGAGTTTCTCGGCTCTGTCGAGACCCGGATCCTCACCTTCGGCCGGGCCTTCGGCGACCCGGAGAAGGGGGCCCCAGGCCAGGCGCTGTCGGCGCTCCAGCAGAGAAAGCTGAAGGAAATCGCCGCCAAGGCGGCGGGCGGGGAGCCTGACGCAAAGACCGGTCGCTTCGCCAGGGGCGGGCTGGGGCGAAGGCGCCGTCCGGGTACGCAGGCGAACGACGAGGCCTAGATCCGGTTCCGATAGGCGGGGACCGGTTTTCGGAACAGACCCCAGGCTCGAAGCCGGGGGTCAGGCGTCGGCAAGACCTGCCAGCTCACCAAGGCCGTTCTCCCTGACCTTTCGGTAGAGGGTTGATCTTCCGATTCCGAGACGCCGCGCAATCTCGCTCATGTGTCCTTCGTAACGCTCGATCGCCAGGCGGATCAGATCGCCCTCGATCGCGTCGAGCGACCGGATGTGGCCGCCTTCGTCCAGAATTCGCACGGGACTCTCGCCCTGGCCGGTGGCCGCGGCGACCAGGGGGGCGTCGGCGGCCTCCCATGCGGGCTGTGGCGTTTCGACAACGGCGGCGGGTACGGGCGGAGACAGGCCTGAGACGGCCGGAAAGTCGTAGGGCTGGAGCGCCGGGCCGTCGGCCAGGACAATGGCCCTGTAGATCGCGTTTTCCAGTTGCCGGATGTTCCCAGGCCAGTCGTGGTTGACCAGGAGGCTCAGGGTCTCCGGTGTGAGGCGGGTGATTGGCCGGCCCTCCTCCAGGCTGAAGCGCCGGATGAAGGTGTCCGCCAGTTCGGGAATGTCCTCTCGGCGCCCGCGCAGGGGCGGTGCCTCGATGGGAAAGACATTCAGCCGGTAGAAAAGATCCTCACGGAAGGCACCTTCGGCGACGGCCCGGGCGAGGTCGCGGTTGGTTGCCGAGATGATCCGGACATCCACCTTGACCGAACTGCGGGCGCCGACCGGATCCACTTCGCCCTCTTGCAGGACGCGCAGGAGCTTGACCTGCATGTCCAGGGGAAGCTCGCTGACCTCGTCGAGAAGCAGGGTTCCGCCGTTCGCTTCCTGGAACTTCCCGGCATGGCGGTTCGAGGCACCCGTGAAGCTGCCCTTCTCGTGGCCGAACAGGATGGACTCCACGAGCGCCTCGGGGAGCGCCCCACAGTTCACAGCGACGAAGGGCCGGCCAGCGCGGTCCGACGAGCCGTGCACCGCCCGGGCGACGACTTCCTTGCCGACCCCACTTTCCCCGGAGATCAGCACCGGGATCGAGGATCGCGCCGCGCGTTCGCCCATCCTGCGGACATGGCCCATGGCGGCGGATGTGCCCACCAGATCGCTGAAGGTCGTCCTGCCTTCCGCCCGCTTGCGCAGCTGGGCGACCTCCGAGCGCAGCGCCCCGATGGACAGGGCGTTGTGGATTGAGATGGTGATGCGCTCTGGCGAGGCCGGCTTGATGAAGAAGTCCGTGGCCCCGGCCTGCATGGCCTGGACCACGGTGTCTATGCCGCCGGAAGCCGTCAGCACGATGACCGGCTGCTGATGGGCGCGTGATCGAAGTTCGGAGAGGATTTCCAGGCCTGAACGCCCGGGCATGACGAGATCCAGCAGGATCAGGTCGCAGGGGGAACCGGCCGCAAGGCGCGCCAGCAGGGCATCCCCGCCCTCCAGAAGCGCCGCGGTGAAGCCCTCCCGCTCGAGGACGGCCTGGATCAGGCGCCTCTGGGTCGGATCATCATCCACCACGACAATCGTCTTACTCATCGACTACACGTCCCCGGTGCGCGGCCTGCGATCCAGCCCGCCACGATCTGGTACTGTGGCGGCATCAGGTAAAGGCGGGGTTTCCGGCTTGTGAGTAAGAGGTTAACGGGCTCGTCAAGTGGCGTGACGTCGTGGCTTGCCGTCCCGGCCCGCTTGCGCATACTGCACTTGGCCCAATGTGGCCTATCCGGGGAGGAAACGATGACGCTCAAGCGCCTTGTGGGAGTAGTCGCCTTGACGGTCCTGTTGGCAGCCTGCGGTCAGGCTGGCGGCAAGGGTGGTCGGGTGGACGGGCAGCGCCTGGCCTCGGCCACCGACAACGGCGAGTGGCTCGCCGTCGGCCGGACCTACGACGAGCAGCGCTACAGCCCCCTCGACAAGATCAACATCTCGAACGTCAAGGACCTGGGACTTTCCTGGTACTACGAGTTCGACACCGACCGTGGCCAGGAGGCTACGCCGGTCATGGTGGACGGCGTGCTCTACACCACCACCGCCTGGTCCAAGGTCTTCGCCTTCGACGCCCGGACTGGCGCCCTGAAATGGTCCTACGATCCCGAGGTGGACGGCTCAAAGGGCTTTGACGCCTGCTGCGATGTGGTGAACCGCGGCGTCGCGGTCTGGAAGGGCAAGGTCTATTTCGGCACCCTTGACGGGCGCCTCATCGCCCTGAACGCCGACACTGGAAAGCCGGACTGGTCGGTCCAGACCACCGACAATTCCAAGCCCTACACCATCACCGGCGCGCCCCGGATCGTGAAGGACAAGGTCCTGATCGGGAACGGCGGTGCCGAGTATGGCGTGCGCGGCTATGTCTCCGCCTACGACGCAGCCACAGGCAAGATGGTTTGGCGCTTCTACACGGCCCCGAACCCCGACGGTAAGCCGGACGGCGCGGCCTCGGACAAGATCATGGCTGAAAAGGCCGGCGGCACCTGGTTCGGCGAGACCTGGAAGAAGACGGGCGGCGGCGCGACCATCTGGGACTCCATGGCCTATGACGCGGACCTGGACATCGTCTACCTCGGCGTCGGCAACGGAACCCCCTGGAACCACCAGAAGCGCTCGGACGGCAAGGGCGACAACCTGTTCGTCTCCTCCATCCTCGCCCTGAAGCCGGAAACCGGCGAGTACGTCTGGCACTACCAGACCACACCGGGCGAGAGCTGGGACTACACCGCCACCCAGCACATCATGCTGGCCGACCTGAACATCGCCGGCCAGCCGCGCAAGGTGCTGATGCAGGCTCCGAAGAACGGCTTTTTCTACGTGATCGACCGGGCCACCGGGCAGCTGATCTCAGCCAACGCCTACGCCCCGGTCACCTGGGCCAAGGGGGTCGACCTGAAGACCGGCCGTCCCATTGAGGTCGAGGGTGCTCGCTACGAGAACGCCCCTGCTATGGCCCTGCCGGGCCCTCTTGGTGCCCACAACTGGCATCCGATGGCCTTCAACCCGAAGGAAGGGTTGGTCTACATCCCTGCGCATACGGCGCCCTTCGCCTACACCAACGTGAAGGACTTCAAGTACAAGGCGGGCGCCTGGAACGTCGGCACCGACATCCTAGCCAACGCCCTGCCGGACGACGCCGCCCAGATCAAGGCCATCAAGGCCATGTACAAGGGCCAGCTGATCGCCTGGGATCCAGTGGCCGGCAAGGCGCGCTGGACAGTCGAGCATCCCTTCTTCTGGAACGGCGGCATCCTGTCGACGGCGGGCGGCCTGGTCTTCCAGGGCGCGGGCGAAGGGGACTTCGTGGCCTACGAGGCGGCCACCGGCAAGAAGCTCTGGAGCCTGGACACCGGCAACGGCATCGTCGCAGCGCCCTCCACCTATGAACTGGACGGCCAGCAGTACGTGGCCCTGATGGTGGGCTACGGCGGCGCGGGTCCGACCTCGGCGTCGATCATGCTGAAGGATCGTCCCCGGCTCGCTGGCCGGCTGATGGTCTTCAAGCTGGGCGGGAAGGCGACAGCGAAGCCCTATGTCATTCCCGAAATCGCGGCACTGGACCTGACACAGGTCGTGGCGGGCCAGGGCGATGCAAAGAACGGCTTCGCGCTCTACCACGAGAACTGCCAAGTCTGTCATGGACCCAGCGTCTCCGGGACCTACCTGCCTGACCTGCGCAAGTCGCAGATGCTGCTCAGCGCCGAGAGCTTCAAATCGGTCATGCTGGACGGGGCCCTTGCCAGCCGCGGCATGGCGAGCTTCTCGCGGTTCCTGAACGCCAAGGAGGTGGAGGATCTGCGCGCCTACATCCTCACCGTGTCCAAGAAGTCCCAGACCCGCACGGCGACCGGGACCGCGGCTTCGCCGAAGGGCTGAGCCTCGCTCGGTAACGGAATGGGGCGGTCGCCAGTCCGGCGGCCGCCCTTTTCCTTTCCAAGAGTGGAAATCCGACCTAGGTTCCCTTCGTCCTCGGGGAGCCGCGCGCAGGCGGCTGAGAGGCGGGCGAGCCCGCGACCCGCAGAACCTGATCCGGGTCATGCCGGCGAAGGGAATGGCGCCTCGAAAACGCTCGCCCGAGCCGGATGTCCCGCTGCATGCGGAGCGCGTCCATGAACGTCCAGAACCCCGTCCGTCCCGGTGTCGCCACCGGAGCCATCCCCGGTTCCCGCAAGGTGCACCAGGTCGGCAGCCTCTGGCCCGACATCCGGGTGCCTTTCCGGGAGGTCGCCGTCCATCCCTCCGCCAAAGAGCCCCCGGTTACCCTCTACGATCCGTCCGGCCCCTACACCGACCCCGCCGTCGAGATCGACATCAACCGGGGGCTTCCCCGCACGCGCGAGCCCTGGGTGGTCTCCCGGGGGGACGTGGAGATGGTCGCCATCCCCCGCCAGGTCCGCCCCGAGGACAATGGCGGGGCCTCCGGGGCCCACCTCGCCCCGGCCTTCGACACGCCCCGCCGGGTCTACCGCGCCCGCACCGGCGCGACGGTGACCCAGCTGGACTATGCGCGCCGGGGGATCATCACCCCTGAGATGGAGTACGTGGCGATCCGCGAGAACCTGCGTCGCCAGGCCTCGGATCCGACCCTGCGCGACGGCGAGGACTTTGGCGCCGCCATCCCCGACTTCGTGACCCCCGAATTCGTCCGCGACGAGGTGGCCAGGGGACGGGCCATCATCCCGGCCAATATCAACCACACCGAGCTGGAGCCGATGGCCATCGGCCGCAACTTCCTGGTCAAGGTGAACGCCAACATCGGCAATTCCGCCGTCCTCTCCACGGTCGCCGACGAGGTGGACAAGCTGGTCTGGGCGATCCGCTGGGGCGCTGACACGGTGATGGACCTGTCCACCGGCCGCAACATCCACAACATCCGCGACTGGATTGTCCGCAACAGCCCGGTCCCGATCGGCACGGTGCCCATCTACCAGGCCCTTGAGAAGGTCGGCGGCGTGGCCGAGGACCTCAACTGGGACGTCTTCCGCGACACCCTCATCGAGCAGGCCGAGCAGGGCGTGGACTACTTCACCATCCATGCCGGGGTCCGGCTGGCCTACGTCCCCCTTACGGCCAAGCGGGTCACAGGCATCGTCTCCCGGGGCGGCTCCATCCTGGCCAAGTGGTGCCTGGCCCATCATCGCGAGAACTTCCTCTACGAGCACTTCGAGGACATCTGCGAGATCATGCGGGCCTACGATGTCTCGTTCAGCCTGGGCGACGGCCTGCGGCCGGGCTGCCTGGCCGACGCCAACGACGCCGCCCAGTTCGCCGAGCTGGAGACCCTGGGCGAGCTGACCCGCGTCGCCTGGAAGCATGGGGTCCAGACCATGATCGAGGGGCCCGGCCACGTGCCCATGCACAAGATCAAGGCCAACATGGACAAGCAGCTGGCGGTCTGTGGCGAGGCGCCCTTCTACACCCTGGGCCCGCTGACCACGGACGTGGCGCCTGGCTATGACCACATCACCTCGGCCATCGGCGCGGCCATGATCGGCTGGTTCGGCACCGCTATGCTCTGCTACGTCACGCCGAAGGAGCACCTGGGGCTTCCCGACCGCAAGGACGTCAAGGACGGGGTCATCGCCTACCGGATCGCCGCCCACGCTGCGGACCTCGCCAAGGGCCACCCGGCCGCCCGCGCCTGGGATGACGCCCTATCCCGGGCCCGCTTCGAGTTCCGCTGGGAGGACCAGTTCAACCTCGGCATGGATCCGGAGACCGCCCGCGCCTATCACGACGAGTCCCTGCCCAAGGAGGCTTTCAAGACCGCTCACTTCTGCTCGATGTGCGGTCCAAAGTTCTGCTCCATGAAGATCAGCCAGGAGATCCGGGACGCGGCCGCGGCGCAGAATGACGTGGCCGAGGGTATGGCCGACATGGCTCGGCGCTTCCGCGACGGGGGTGGAGAGGTTTATGTTCCCACCGGGGTGCCAACCCGCGAATAGTCGGCCCGGAGGATTGCTTTCGCCATGCTGATATCCACCCTGATCCTGGTGGGCCTTGCGGCCCTGCTGATCCTGACCACCGAGGTCGGCTACAGGTCCTATCTCTGGGTGCGGGACCGACGCGACATGGCCAGTGATGAAGGATCGTCCTTCGTCATGTCGTCGGCCCTGACGCTTCTGGCGCTCCTGGTCGGCTTCACCTTCAACATGGCCCAGTCCAACTACGAACTGCGCCGGGACCTCGTGACCCATGAGGCCAACGCCATCTCGACGGCGCATCTCCGCCAACAGCTGTTGGACACAGCCCAGCGGCGGGAACTCAACACTCTGATGGCGGAGTATGTCCGGGTGCGGACGGGCTTCAGCCGCGTCCGTGGGGACCGGGAGGCGATGGAGACGGTCGGCGTGCAGACAGGCCAGCTCCAGGCGAAGATCTGGGAGGCCACGGACCGGGCGCTGGAGACCCCGGCGGGGCAGCGCATCTCCGTTCCGCTCCTCAGCGCCACCAATGACATGTTCGACGACGCCGAGCGACGTTACGCGGCCTTCGACGCCAGGATACCGACGCGCATCCTCCTGAGCCTCCTGGCCTACGCGGTCGGGTCCGCGCTGCTTGTCGGGCTGACCCTTGCGGCGACAGGATCCCGACACTTCATCTCGACCAGCGGCCTCTTTGTCCTGATCGCCCTGGCCCTCAGCCTGATCATCGACATGGACAACAGTGCCTCGGGCCTGATCACCACCTCCCAGGCGCCCATGGAACGGGTCTCCAAGATGATCGAGACCGTGCTCCAGAAGCCAGGGTAAGCGCCCGGCCCGGTTGGCGCGTCCCGCCGGGCGTGGCAAAGGTGCTCGTGACATCTGATCCGAGGTTCCTTCCATGCCCGCCAATCCCGTCGCTGATCCCGAGGAATGCCGGGCCTTCATGGCCGCCCACCCCGAGATCCAGTTCGTCGAGGTGGTCTTCACAGGCATGACCGGCGTGCCGCGGGGCAAGCGCCTGCGGATCGATGAGCTGCCGGCGGTTTTTGACTATGGCCGCTTCCTGCCGGGCTCCATCCTGGTGGTCGACACCCTTGGCGCCGACTGCGAGGATACCGGACTGGTCTGGGAGGACGGCGACGCCGACCGCCGGGCCCGTCCCATCCCTGGAACCCTGACCCCTGCGCCCTGGCTGGGCCCCGACGTCGCCCAGGTCTTTCTGTCCATGTACGAGCTGGACGGGGCCCCCAACGACCTCGATCCGAGGCATGTGCTGCGCCGGGTCCTCGACCGCTATGCGGCCGATGGCCTGACCCCCGTCGCCGCCTGCGAGCTGGAATTCTACCTGGTCGACATGGCCCGGGGGCCGAACGGCGAGGTCCTGCCGGCGCGATCGGTCCGCACCGGCCGACGGCCCGAGGGCATCCAGGTCTATGGCCTTCCCGAGATCGAGGATCACGCGCCCTTCCTGCGCGAGCTCTGGGCCACGGCCGATATCCTGGGCATCCCCCTCGAGGGTGCGATCTCCGAATTCGCTCCGGCCCAGCTGGAACTGACCCTGCACCACAAGCCCGACGCCATGGCCGCCGCCGACGACGCCGTGCGCTACAAGCGCGCGGTCAAGGGGATCGCCCCCCGCCACGGCTGCGAGGCCACCTTCATGGCCAAGCCCTGGGCCGACCGTGCCGGCAGCGGCTTCCACGTCCACCTCAGCTTTGCCGACGCCTCAAGCGGCAACCTGTGCGCCGACGACCGGCTCGAGGGCTCGGACCTCTTGCGGCACGCCATCGGCGGCATGAAGGCCCTGATGTCGGACTGCATGGCCATACTGGCGCCCAACGCCAACAGCTACCGGCGGTTCCGGGCCAATTCCTACGCGCCGGTGGCACCGACCTGGGGCGTGAACAACCGCACGGTTTCCCTGCGGGTGCCCGCCGGCCCGCCCATCACCCGGCACGTGGAGCATCGCGTGGCCGGGGCTGACGCCCATCCGCATCTGGTGCTGGCGGCCCTTCTGGCCGCCGCCCACCACGGCCTGACGCACCGGATTGATCCCGGCCCGCCCGTCGAGGGCGACGGTTATGCTGCGGCGGCCCGGGACGGGGTCCGCCTGCCCACGGACTGGGTGGCCGCCGTGGATCGCCTGGAGGCCTCCGAAGTGCTCAGGGACTACCTGGGTTCGCGCTTCGTGGACATGTTCGTCTC
>CAMAOY010000029.1 GCA_945859865.1 Phenylobacterium deserti | reverse complement strand
TCGGCCTTGGTGGCATTGATCGGCTGGGTGATGTCTTCCCCGTTGGGACCGCCAGCGATGGTCAGGCGGGTGACAATCTCGTTCTTGATGTCCTTGCGGAATACACCAACCGAAAACACACCGGTATTGCCGGGCATGTAGTACTCGAGCGAGGCTTCATAACTGTCGCCTTCGCGGGCGATCAGTTCCGGGTTGCCGCGGTTGATGGCACCCGTGGTCTGGTTGACGGTTTCACCTGAGGAGAGCTGGCTGGGGTTGGGACGTCCCACCGCCCTCGACGCGCCCGCACGCAGCCGAAGCGAGTCCGTGAAGTCGTACAAGACTGTCAGCGATGGCAGGAAGTGGTCGTACTCGCCCTTGCGGGTTACCCGCGACTGGGTCGTGCCCTGGGTCCGGTTGCGCTCGACCGAGGTTGCGGTGTCCTCGTAGCGGCCGCCGAGGATGACCGTGTGGCGGGGGCCCGCGTGACGCACGAGGCCGTATAGGGCGGTGACATCTTCATCGAACCGCCAGTCGGCCTGCCGGTTCTCGTTACGACCGCCTGTGAAGCTCGAGCTATTGGCGTTGAAGAAGGTGTTGAAGGCGTCGAAGTCGACGAAGATCTGATTGAAGTTTGCAAACGGCGGCTGGTAGCTGGTCGGGATCGCGAACTGGCTGAGCGACAGGGGCGCGCCTGTGAAGGTCCAGGCCCAAGTCGTGGAGTCATTGTCGCGGACGATCTCGCGGGCCTTGACGCCCAGACCAAACCCCAAACCCATGTCGCCGCGATCGGTGTTGCGGGCATAGTCGAAGGCGATTTCACGGACGTATTCGTCGCTGTCGTCTTCATAGGGGGTGAAGGCGTTGTTTAGCAGGGTATAGCTGGCCGGATTGGAGAGGCGGGCATCAAGGTTGGTCGCGACCGGCACCTTCCCCTGCAGGGCCACATCGAATGTTGCCGCCGGGCCCGTCAGGTTGAACTGCAGCTGGTTGGATGGCTCCCGGAACTGCGCCTCGGAATACGCAGCCTGGAAGGCTAGGGTTTGATCGTCGTCGAAGGCCCAATCGAAGAAGACCTGCGCCACCGTCGTCGGCTTCTCGAGCGGAAAATCGTTGAAGCGGACGAAGCTGGCGTTCCCGCCGGTCCCATTACGCAGGCGCTGCGAGTGGCGCAACTCGGTGTCGTTCTGCACGTAGTGAACGAGCGAGACGCCCGTACGCAACCCCACCAGAGGTTCCCATTCCAGCTTCAGGATACCGCCGAGCCGCTCGATCGTATTCGGATAGGTCGACCACAGCAGATCCGTCTGGGATCCAGAGGCGGCCGGCGTTCCCACGGGCGTCGGGGTCGCAGAAATGGAGGGCTGGACCTGCTGAGGCAGGAGCCTCTCCTGGTCGCGGTTGCGCTGAAGATAGTTCAGCCCGACCAGAAGGCCGAACTCGCCGCTGTTGCCGAAGCGTTGCGACATCGTCGCATCGAAGCGCCAGTTCGGCGCATCGTCATAGTCTCGGCTGAAACCCTTGCCGGGGACGACAGTGTCGGAGGACATTCCGACCGAGGCTGTGCCCGCGAGATAAAATCCGGCCGAGTCGAAGGGCGAGCGCGTGATCAGGTTCAGCGTGCCACCGATCGCATTGCCATCAACGTCGGGTGTCCGCGACTTGGTCACGACCGCCTGGCGGATCGCACCGGAGGGGATCGCTTCCATGTTGAGCTGGCGGTTTGAGCGTTCGGAGGTGGCGATCGTCGCGCCGTCGAACGCACCCAGGGTGTAGCTGGGGTTCAGGCCCCGGATCGAGACGAACTTGCCTTCGTCCTCATCGAACACGGTCTGAACGCCTGGCAGGCGCCTGAGCGCATCAGAGATATTATAGTCGGGCTGGCTGCCGAGGTCGTCGGCCGCAAGGTAGTCAGCGATCCGGTCGTCCTCTCGACGCGCCAGGATGGCCTGTTCATTCTGGGCGCGGTAACCGACGACGACAATCTCATCGATGTCCTTGGCCTCTTGGCTGGTGCCGGCCGACTGGGCGAAGGCCTGGCCCGCGAGGGACGACAGAACGACAAGACTGCTCATTGTCATGAGCAGGGTCCGCAGCGAAGGCATCATGAAGGTAAATCCCCAGAGGGCTCGCCCCTGTCAGAGGCCTGCCCGAAACATCGAGCTAATCCAGCCTTTTTCAATCTCCCGGAATGATGACAACGGCGCCTTGATCGCGTGAATTTTAGATCAAGAAAGGGAGAATTTTTTGCGACTGTACAGATTTGTTGCGTGATCAAAATGTATGAGACAATATCAGAAAATCAGGCGATTGAGGTCAGGTTCTCATAATACTGACCTTAATCTATTACGTCGAAATGCTACTGAGTGTTCAATGATCTCTAAGGCTTCCATAGTTATTAAGGCATGCCTTGCAACTGTGGTGATTGCAGTCGCATCTTGTAGCACCGTCCCTGAGCGCGCACCTGCTTCGGGCCCCTCGGTCGCGCTATTCAAGGGCGTGTTGCATCAGACCCTGCCAGCCACAGGTCCGGTCCCAATGGCGATCCATGTGCTCCGGATAGATCTGGCGGCTCCCGGCGTGTCACTGGTCGTCACGCCGGGAGATCCCAGCGAGGGTCACGAGTACCGGGCGCTGAAGACGTCCGAGGCGCTCTTGGCCAATGACTGGCAGGTCGCCGTCAACGGTGGCTATTTCCTGCCGTTTGCGGGCGGATCGCCCGGGGGCGATGACTATATCCCCCAGCCTGGCCAGGGGACGGATGTATCGGGAGCCGCGATCCACAACGGGCGGACTGTGTCACCCATCGAACCGGACCTCGACCGGCGCGTCAATGCCATCCTCTGCATCTGGGGCGAGGCCAAGGTGGTGATCAGGGATGGGCAGGACTGTGGCCCAAGGGTGCGCGAGGCCATGGCGGCCGGCCCACGCCTGCTCAAGGACGGTCGGCGCCTTTCCTACACGACCTTTGACGCTACCTACGGCGCAGCCCGTCACCCGCGGACCGCCCTGGGTCTCGACGCCCGGCGGCGGCTGGCCTGGCTTGTGACCGTCGATGGACGTCAGCCGGGCTTCAGCGAGGGCGCCAGTCTTGACGAACTGACCGACATTTTTATTTCGTTGGGGGCTAGGGACGCGATCAATCTTGATGGGGGCGGATCCACCACCATGGTGGTGGAGTCTGCGAATGGACATCTTGTACTGAACCGCCCGATCCACACCGGGGTGCCCGGGCGTGAACGCCCCTCGGCCAATCACCTTGGTGTCCGAGCCCGACCGATTTCCGGCGGGGTTCGGCCCTGAGGCGGCGCGCGGCGCCCCATGGACGGCAGGCCAGAGGGTTCGGAACCCGCGCCTCTGTCGAGCCTGATCAGCTTGTCTGCCGGTCCGGCTCGAAATTGCCTGGGCTATGACAAGGCATCGTCATGTCTGCAGTCTACCCTGGGGAATTCCGGTCTTGAGGACTTGGCCGTAGGCTGGCCTACGCTTCGAACTTGTTTCACGGCTCCGCCATGTTCAACCCCAACGGGGGCGGATTGGAGACACTGAATGCCCAGAACCCTTCTCGCCGCCACTGTGCTTGCCACCTTCGCCTTGAGCTGCGCCGCCGCCGCCGCGCAGGGTCAGGAGCGCCCGAAGGTCGCCCAGCCGGCAGAGCCTCGACCGATCCCGCCCTTGGCCAACTATCCGCGCCGGGCGGAGCGGCCCCTGCCCCAGCCGCCCGCTCCACCGACCTTCGCCTCGGTTGAACTGCGCCGCTATCCGGGCATCCGCGAGGCTGGCCAGGGCGCAGCGGCCGCAGGCAGCGACTTCTTCGCCGTGGTCAACACACGGCTGGGCCGCTACGCCAAGGCGGACGGTGCCAAGCTTGCTGAATGGGCGGGTGACCCGACCCTGTTCGTCCATCTCAACGCCTGCCTCGTGCACGAGGCCCGGCTGATGTGCGCCCATTCGAACTTCCCCCACTTGCCCATGGTGTCCTCAGTTGAGGTGTTCAATCCGCGGACCTTGGCCCATGTTGACACCGTCAGCCTCGGCGAACAGAGCGGGTCCCTGACCTGGATCGACCGGAAGGACGGGGCTTGGTGGGCGCTGTTTGCCAACTACAACGAGCGCGGTGGCCAGCCGGGGCGCGATCATACCTCCACCACCCTCGTCCGGTTTGATGACCAATGGCGGCGCATGGAGAGCTGGGTCTTTCCACCCTCGGTGCTCGCGCGGCTCGCCCCAACATCCAGCTCCGGCGGCGGCTGGGGTGACGATGGCCTGCTCTATATTTCAGGCCATGATGCCCCGGAGCTCTATGTCCTTGCCCTGCCTGAGGCCGGATCGGTTCTACGGCACGTCGCTACAGTAAATGTCGGTTTCGAGGGCCAGGGCTGGGCCTGGGACCGAACCGCTAACCGCGAAATCTGGTCGATCGCCTCGGGTCGGACAGTGGTCGTCACCCATGTGCCGCCACTGCCAATCACCCGGTAGCAGCAGCAAGGCCGGGGACTCCCAAGCGTACCGACGTCGCCCGCTTGAGGGCCTGACAGCGCGAATTGTCCCGCACATTTCGCGACATGGCGGAACCAGTCTGCTCAGGCAGAAATGTCGGAAAGGCGGGTGGCGGTGACGCAGGGATTCGAACCCTGGATACCCTTTCGGGTATGACGATTTAGCAAACCGTTGCCTTCAGCCACTCGGCCACGTCACCAGTCCCCGGCGGGGAGCGCCTCTCTTAGCCGAAGGCGGCGGCGCGGCGCAACGTCCTACATGCCCCGTCGGACGGGGCGCAGGTCGGGGAAGTCGGGCTCGCGCCCATCCTGGCGGGCCTTGAAAGTCTCGGCCATGTCGGCCGACGGGAACATGCCCGTCTGCCAGACCCGCAGGTATTCCAGGGCGGTCTCGGTGTCGTGCTCGCGGGCGTAGTTGATCATCACCTTGGAGCCGGCCACCGCCAGGGGCGACTTGGACGCGATCTCCCGGGCCGTTGACAGGGCATGGGCCAGGAGGGTCTCCGGGTCCGGCAGGACCGTGTTGACGAGGCCGATCTCCTGGGCCGCATCGGCCGGGAGGCGTCGACCGGTATAGGCCAGCTCGCGCACCCAACCCTGGGGGATGAGGCGGCAGAGCCGGGGGAAGGTACCCGCGTCCGCGGTCATGCCGATGTTGATCTCCTGGATGCAGAAGAAGGCGTCAGCGCTGGCGTAACGGATGTCGCAGGCCGAGGTCAGGTCGACGCCACCACCGACGCAGGCGCCCTGCACCGCGACGATGACCGGCATCCGGGCGCGGTCGAGGCAGGAAAACGTGTCCTGCAGCGACTCCAGGTGCGCCCGGGAGGCCTCCCCGGCGATGTCGGCGCGAACCGGACCGGAGCCGCCCCCGACCCCGTCAAAGTTCTGCAGGTCCATGCCGGCCGAGAAATGGCGCCCGGCGGCGGAGATCACGATCACCCGGGCCCGGGCATTGTCGCTGATGTCATCCACGATGGCCGGCAGTTCATTCCAGAACGCCCTGTTCATGGCATTGAAGGCCTCAGGCCGGTTGAGGCGGATATGCGCCACCCGGTCCTGGAGGGTCACCTCGAAGCAGGTCCAGGCCGTCTCGAACGCCGATGCCATGCTGCGTCTCCCTGTCAGTGGCTTCAGGCCCCGAGCTTGGACCTGAGGATCTGGTTCACGGCGGCTGGATTGGCCTTGCCCCCGGTCGCCTTCATGACCTGGCCGACGAACCAGCCGATGGCCTGGGGCTTCTCGCGGACCGCAGCCGCCTGACCCGGGTTTTCAGCGATCAGTTGCTCGACCAGGGCCTCCAGGGCACCGGTGTCCGAAACCTGCTGCAGGCCCTGGGCCTCGACAACCGCCCGGGGACGGCCGTCCCCCGCCCACATGCGCTCGAAGACATCCTTGGCGATCTTGGAGGAGATCACGCCCTCCTCGATCAGGGCGACAAGCTCGGCGATCTCGTCCGGTGCAATCGGGCTATCGGAGATAGGCGTTCCAGCGGCCGTCAGGCGGGCGGCAAGGTCATTGGTGACCCAGTTGGCCACCAGCTTGGCGTCCCGCCCTGCCGCAGCGGCCTCGTAATAGTCTGCCCGGGCCTGCTCGCTGATCAGCACACCCGCGTCATAGGCGGTGAGCCCATATTGTTCCTGGAAGCGGGCCTTCTTGGCGTCGGGCAGTTCGGGCAGGCTAGCCTCGATCGCCTTCACCCAGGCCGGGTCGAGGACCAGGGGAAGCAGGTCTGGATCCGGGAAATAGCGGTAGTCATTGGCGTCTTCCTTTGACCGCATGGAGCGGGTCTCGCCCTTCACCGGGTCGAACAGACGGGTTTCCTGGTGGATGTGGCCGCCGTCCTCGAGGATCTCGATCTGGCGGCGGGCCTCGTACTCAATGGCCTGCTGGATGAAGCGGTAGGAGTTGACGTTCTTGATCTCGCAGCGGGTGCCAAGGCCCTCGCCGGGCCTGCGGACCGAGACGTTGACGTCGGCGCGCAGGTTGCCCTTCTCCATGTCGCCATCACAGGTGCCGAGATAGATGAGGATGGTGCGGAGTTTCTTGACGTAGGCCGCTGCCTCTTCCGACGAACGCATGTCCGGCCGGGAGACGATCTCCATCAGGGCCGTGCCCGACCGGTTGAGATCCACAAAGGTCGAATCGGGATCCTGGTCGTGGAGGCTCTTGCCGGCGTCCTGCTCGAGATGCAGGCGCTCGATACCCACGGTGAAGCTGGTCCCGTCGTCACGTTCCACCAGGACCTCGCCCTCGCCGACGATGGGATCCTTGAACTGGCTGATCTGGTAGCCCTGGGGCAGGTCGGGATAGAAATAGTTTTTACGGTCGAACCGGCTGGTCAGGTTGATCTGTGCACCCAGGCCCAGCCCGGTGCGGACCGCCTGCTCGACGCAGAACCCGTTCAGGACTGGCAGCATGCCAGGCATGGCTGCGTCCACCAGGCTGACCTGCGCATTGGGGCCTGCCCCAAAGCCGACGGCTGCGCCGGAGAAAAGCTTGGCCTGGGAGGCCACCTGGGCGTGAACCTCGAGGCCCAATACGATTTCCCACGGCCCGGTCCGGCCTTCGATCAATTTGGATGCTTCGCTCATACACTCTGTTTAGATCGGGCGAGTTCCCTGCGAAAGCCTCTTGCGCTCCCGGCCAGTCTGTCTTCAACCTCCGACCCCAGAGCCCGGGAAGGACCCCGCGCGCCTGGAGACCAAAATGAAGAAGACCCTGATCGCCGGCCTGGCCGGCCTGTCCCTCGCCTTCGCCGCCATTCCCGCCCTTGCAGACGGCAAGAAGACGGTCGACGCAACCCCGATCGCCGAGCTCGTTGCCGATCCCGCCTCCAAGGCTGTCCTCGATAAGGAAATGCCGGGCATGACCCAGCATCCGGCCTACGACCAGTTCAAGGGCATGACCCTGCGCCAGCTGCAGCCCATGTCTGGCGGCATGCTGTCGGACGAGAAGCTTGCGGCCATCCAGACCGCCCTGAATGCGGCCCCCCAGGGCTCGGCCCCGGCTCCGGTTGGCAAGACTTCGTCGAAGTAAGCCCCTAAGGGGTTACCACCAGCGCGCGGGCTTCGACGAGAAGCCCGCCGCTTTCTCGATGGCACCGCCCAGAGAGAACAGCAGGCCCTCATCAAGGGGGCGGCCGATCAGTTGCAGGCCCAGGGGCAAGCCCTGAGCGTCCAGCCCCGCCGGAACGCTCATTCCCGGCAGGCCGGCCAAGTTCACGGTCACCGTGAAGATATCGTTCAGGTACATGGCCACCGGGTCCTCGGCGTTCTCACCGAGGGCAAAGGCAGCAGAGGGTGCCGTAGGCGTCAGCAGGGCGTCGACCTTGCCAAAGGCCGCCGTGAAGTCGTCCGCGATGCGCCGGCGCACCTTGAGGGCGCGCAGGTAGTAGGCGTCGTAATAGCCGGCCGACAACACGTAGGTGCCGATCAGGATCCGCCGCTTGACCTCTTCGCCAAAGCCGGCGGCCCGGGACTTCTCGTAGGTCTCCGTCAGGTTCCCGCCCTCGACCCTGAGGCCGTAGCGCATGCCATCGTAGCGGGCGAGGTTGGAGGAGGCCTCCGCGGGGGCAACGATGTAATAGGCCGGCAGGGCATAGCGGGTGTGTGGCAGGGAAACCTCGACGATCTCGCACCCGGCGTCGCGAAGCCAGGCAATCCCCTGTTCCCAGAGCGCGTCGATTTCGGGGGACATGCCCTCGATCCGGTACTCCTTAGGTATGCCGATCCGGAGCCCCTTGACCGACTTTCCGACGAAGGCTGGAAAGTCGGGGACTTCGGTGTTCAGGCTGGTGGAGTCCTTGGGGTCATGCCCGGACATGGACTTCAGGAGGATAGCCGCGTCCTCTACCGTCCGGGCGATGGGTCCGGCCTGGTCGAGCGAGGAGGCGAAGGCGACCACGCCCCAGCGCGAACACCGACCATAGGTGGGCTTGATCCCCACTGTGCCCGTGAAGGCCGCAGGCTGGCGGATCGAGCCGCCGGTGTCGGTGGCCGTAGCCCCGAGGCAGAGGCCCGCAGCGACAGCGGCCGCGGAGCCCCCCGAAGACCCGCCGGGCGTAAGGGGCGCGTCGTCGCCCTGGCGTCGCCAGGGGCTGACCACAGGCCCGAAGGCCGAGGTCTCGTTGGATGAGCCCATGGCGAACTCATCCAGGTTCAGCTTGCCCACCATGACCGCACCGTCTCGCCAGAGCTGGGAGGTCACGGTGGACTCATAGGTCGGCGTGAAGGTGCCGAGGATCCTGCTGCCAGCGGTGGTCTGCACGCCCTCGGTGCAGAACAGGTCCTTGATGCCAAGAGGAACCCCATCAAGCGGGCCCGCCTCGGCTGAGGCGCGTCGATGATCCGAGGCGCGCGCCATTTCGAGCGCCTTCTCGGGGGTCTCGAGGACGAAGGCGTTCAGGGGCCGGGCGGCCTCGATGGCGGCGATGTACCCGCCTGTGAGTTCCTCGGACGAAATCTTCCGGGTCCCGAGGGCGTCGAGGGCCTGGCGCAGGGTCAGGTCGGTCAGTCCGGACATCACTCGACCACCTTGGGAACAACGAAGAAGTCGCCCGCCCGGCGCGGGGCGTTGGACAGGACGCGCTCCGGGTCGCCGCCTTCGGTGACCACGTCATCGCGGAGGGGCGCAGACATGGAAACCGCCGAGGTCATGGGCTCCACGCCCTCGACATCGACCTCGGCCAGTTGTTCGATCCACGCCATGATGCCGGTCAGTTCCTGGGCGAGCGGGTCGATCCGGGCTTCGGGTTCGGCGATCCGGGCCAGTTTGGCGACCTTGCGGACGGTCGCCGCGTCAATGGCCATTGGGAGTCTCCGTTGAACTTCACGCGTCGATGCCACCGGGGGACCGGCGAGGCCTAGGCTCTAGCCGCGGCAAGCCGTCCTTGACAAGCTTTGCCGCTCACGGACGGACCAGCCCGGTAAATACAGCGGCCCCGAAGGCGCTCGCGGCCAGCAGCACGGCGCCCAGGCTCACCCGAAGGCCATAGTCGCGACCTCCGAGGATCCAGGCTGTTGGCGCCTTGACCAGCATGTTGGTCACCAGGGCGGTCACGACAGGGGCGCCTGAGACCGGCGCGCGGTCGAGAGGTGATGCAGGACGATGCCCGAAGTCGTCGCAACGTTCAGGGAATCAAATCCCTCGGCCATGGGAATACAGACGGTTTCACACCGCGCCATGAGTTCCGGTGAGAGGCCGGGCCCCTCGGCGCCGAAGAGGGCCGCCAAACGCCCGCCGACCCGGACATCCCCAAGAGCTTGGTCGCCGGACGGGCTGAGGGCCAGCCGTCGGACGCCTGAGGCTTCAAGGCAGGCGGCAAGGTCACCGCCGGGCTCCAGCCGGGCGAAGGGAACCCGCAGGACAGCGCCCACCGACACCCTGAGCGCCTTCCGGTAGAGGGGGTCGCAGCAGCCGGCATCGAGCAGCACCGCCGAAACACCGAATGCGGCGGCATTTCGGAACAGGCCGCCCATGTTGTCGTGGTTGGAAATCCCGGAGAGGGCCAGGATCAGGCCCTCACCGGGGACGCCGGCGAGGAGGCCGGCGGGATCGGGCGGTGCAAGCCTCTCTCCGACGGCGAGGATTCCCCTGTGGATGGGAAACCCGACGATGGCGTCCATCACAGCCTGGGAGGCGGCGAAGACAGGTGTTTCGCCCGGAAGCGCCGATGTCAGGGGTTCCAGCCGCCCCAACTGGCGATCGGCGACCAGGAGAGAAACGGTGCGCGCCTGGGAGCTCCGGAGGAGCGCGCGAAGCACAACCTCGCCCTCTGCGATAAAGCGCCCTTGGCGGCCCACAAGGTCGCGTTCGCGGACCTCCTGGTAGTCGGCGATCCGGGGATCCATGGGGTCTGTGATCTGCTCGATCATTCCGCCTTCTAGCCGATCCCGGCCTCCAGGCCCATGACGGCCACTTCCCCTGCCCGGCCGAACCGTGACAATCTTAGTCAAGGCGGTCGCCGCCAAGGGGGTAAGAGAGTCTATGTCCACGCGTGAAGCCGATCTGCCGTCAGCGGATCGCCCCGTTTATTCGAACAATTACAAGTCCCTGGTGCTGACCCTCCTGGTCACGGCCTACACCTTCAACTTCATCGACCGCACGATCATTTCCACGATCGGCCAGGCCATCAAGGTCGACCTGAAGCTCACGGACACCCAGCTCGGCCTGCTTGGCGGACTTTATTTCGCCCTGCTCTACACCACCCTCGGGATCCCCATCGCGCGCTTCGCAGAGCGGTTCTCCAGGGTCAACATCATCACCGCGGCCATCGTCGTCTGGTCGGGATTCACCGCCCTCTGCGGCACGGCGACAAGCTTTGCCATGTTGGCGGCCTATCGGTTCGGGGTGGGCTTTGGCGAAGCTGGCCTGAACCCGCCGGCCCACTCCCTGATCAGCGACTATTTCGAGCCCAAGAAGCGGGCCAGCGCCCTGGCCGTCTATGCCCTGGGGATTCCCATCGGCACCATGCTTGGCGCGGTGGCGGGGGGATGGCTGGCCCAGAACTTCTCCTGGCGGGTGGCCTTCATGCTGGTGGGCCTGCCCGGCGTACTCATCGCCATCGCCATCAAGCTCCTGATCAAGGAACCCCCCCGGGGATACTCCGAGGCCGACGGCGGGGCTTCGCTGGCAGCGCATCCGCCTTTCTCGCTGGGCGGTGAGTTCAGTGAGATCTGGGCCATCGTGAAAACCCTGTTCGGCAAGTGGCCGGTGCTTCACATGATCCTCGGCGTGACCATTGCTTCTTTCGGCTCCTATGGGTCGGGCCAGTTCGTGCCGCCTTACTTCTCCCGAGCCTTTGGCCTCGACTATGCCCAGGTTGGCCTTATCACCGGCCTGGTGGGTGGCATCTCGGCGGGCATCGGCACCCTGCTTGGGGGTGTGGTGACTGACCGCCTCGCCCTGCGCAGCCCCCGGTGGTACTCGCTGGCCCCGGCCATCGGCCTGGCCATTGCGACGCCGATCTACATCATCGCCTACCTCCAGCCCTCCTGGCAGTCGGCAGCCCTGATCCTCCTGATCCCAGGGATCTTCCACTACATCTATCTTGGTCCGACCTTCGGCGTGGTCCAGAACATGGTCGAGAGCCGTCGCCGGGCGACGGCGGCGGCCATCATGCTGTTCTTCCTGAACCTGATCGCCCTTGGCGGAGGCCCGCCCTTCACCGGCTGGGTGATCGACCAATTCGCCCAGTTCAACTTCAACAATGGTCCCGGGCACGGCGTACTAGCCTCGATCGGCCAGATGCTGGGGGGCGCAGGTGGCGCAGAGAGCTTCGCCAAGGCCTGCCCCGGCGGTCTGGCGCCGGCAGGATCGGCGTCTGGCCTGGTCGCGCGCTGCCAAGACAGCCTGGTGGATGCGACCCGCTCGGGCGTTATCATTTCCCTGTGTTTCTACCTGTGGGCGGCCTTCCACTACTTCCTCGGCTCCTTCGGCCTGGTGAAGGCCCTGGCAGACGCCCGCAAGGCCCGCGGAGAGGCCTGATGTTCGGGGACTTCGCCCGGGTCTGGACCCCCCTCCTCCCCCTGCGCAGCCTCGCGCAGGGGCCGGTGGGCGTCCAGGTGGCGGGAGAGCGCCTTGCGGTCTTCCTCGGTCCCGGCGGAACGCCAGGCGTGCTTGTCGACAAGTGCCCCCATCGCGGTGTGAGACTTTCCCTGGGACGCATCACGCCGGAGGGGTGCCTGGAGTGTCCCTTCCACGGCTGGAGGTTCGGGACAGACGGAACCAACCGGGGCGCGCCCCTGAACCCGAAGGCCCGGCTGGAAACCCTTGGCGCGACCGCGCTTCCAGCCCGGGCGATCGGCGACTTCGTCTGGGCCTACACCGACCCGGCCGGGGACCCGCCCGGCGAGCCTGTTGTCCCGGAAACCCTGACCGATCCCTCCCTGGCGCGGATCATCATCGAGCGGACCTGGAACTGCCACTGGACCCGGGCCATGGAGAACATGCTCGACAGTCCGCACCTGCCGTTTGTTCATCGCAAGACCATAGGGAAGTTCGTCAGCCGCTACATGAAGCCGGACTCCGAGATGGAAGTGATCTGGGAAGATACCGACTTCGGCGGCTCTACCCACGCCCTCATGGATGGCCGGGATGGCGGCGGCCGGCTGGACTTCCACCGCCCCAATGTCATGACCCTGCACATCCCGATCCCGCGGATGCGCCTGAAGATCCACGCCCTGGTCGTTCCCATCGACGCCACCCACACCCGGCTCTTTGTGGTCGGCGCCCGCAGCTTCCTGAAGTGGAAGGGCTTTACCGGTCTCTTCGAGGGCAATGCCGCAAAGATCGCCGATGAAGACCGGGACGTGGTGGAAAGCTCCTGGCCAAAGGAGGTTCCGCCACCCTCCGAGGAGCACTCCGTGGGCACCGACCGGGCCACCCTCGCCTTCCGACGGTACTACCTCGAGACCCTCAAGGGCTCCTCTGCCGGCTGAGCCCGCCGCCGGCTTTGCATCCGCCCTCACTTGGGCCTAGAAGCCCGACACATGATCCCGCGTTACACCCGCCCTGAATTCGCCCGCATCTGGGAGCCCCAGACGCGCTTCACCATCATGTTCGAGATCGAGGCCCATGCGGCCGACAAGATGGCCGAACTCGGCGTGATCCCCAAGGAAGCCGCCCGGACCATCTGGGAAAAGGGCCGGGGTGCGATCTTCAACGTCGACCGGATCGACGAGATCGAACGGGAGGTGAAGCATGACGTCATCGCCTTCCTGACCCACGTCACCGAACTGGTCGGGCCGGAGGCGCGGTTCCTGCACCAGGGCATGACCTCCTCGGACGTCAACGACACCGCCCTTGCGGTCCAGCTGTCGCGCGCCACAGACCTGCTGATCGAGGACGTGGACCTGGTCCTGGCAGCCCTGAAGCGCCGGGCGCTGGAGCACAGGATGACCCCCTGCGTAGGCCGCAGCCATGGCATTCACGCGGAGCCCACGACCTTTGGCCTGAAGCTGGCCGGTCACTACGCCGAGTTCCAGCGCACGCGGCAACGCCTGGTGACCGCCCGGGCCGAGATCGCCACGTGCGCCATCTCGGGTGCTGTCGGCACCTTCGCCAACGTGGCCCCCGAGGTGGAGGCCCACGTCGCTGCGAAGATGGGCCTGGCTGTGGAGCCGGTCTCAACCCAGGTCATCCCCCGCGACCGCCACGCCGCCTATTTCGCTGCCCTCGCTATCGCCGGTAGCGCCATCGAGCGCCTGGCGGTGGAGATCCGGCATCTCCAGCGGACCGAGGTCTTGGAGGCTGAAGAGCCCTTTGATCCCGGCCAGAAGGGGTCCAGCGCCATGCCGCACAAGCGCAATCCGATCCTGACCGAGAACCTCACGGGCCTGGCCCGCCTGATCCGCTCTGCCGTGACGCCGGCCCTGGAGAACGTCGTCCTCTGGCACGAACGTGACATCAGCCATTCTAGCGTCGAGCGAGCCATCGCACCGGACACGACCATTCACCTCGACTTTGCCCTGCGTCGGCTGGCGGGCGTGGTCGAGCGCCTGATGATCTATCCCGAGAACATGATGCGCAATCTCGACCGCCTCGGCGGCCTGGTGCATTCCCAGCGGGTCCTGCTGGCCCTGACCCAGAAGGGCATGTCGCGCGAGGCCGCCTATTCGGCGGTACAGACCAACGCCATGAAGGTCTGGCGAGGCGAGGGCGATTTCCTGGGTTTCCTGAAGGCCGATCCCTCCATCCAGCCGCACCTGGACGCAGCAGAGCTCTCCGAGCTCTTCGACCTCGGCTATCACTTCAAGGCTGTCGATACGGTCTTCGCCAGGGTCCTGGGCGCCTAACCGGAAGGCTGGAGGGCCGGGCCCCCCTCTAGTTGCCGTCCCGCAGCTGCTGGCGCGACACGGCGAGGTACTCGCCCATCTTGTTGCGGACATCGCCCTCGGAGACCGTCACGCCCGCACCCTTGAGGTCCTCGAAGACCTTGCGGTGCACGTCGTCGTCACCGGGCAGTTCGAGGTCGGACTTGACCACCGCCTTGGCGTATTCGGCGACATGATCACCCTGCAGGCCCATCAGGCCCGCCGCCCACTCGCCCAACATGCGATTACGCCGGGCCGCCGCCTTGAATTCCTGCTCCTGGTCGAGGGCAAACTTGCTCTCGAACCCGCGCTCACGATTTTCAAAAGAGGTCATGGTGTTCCCAAACAGGCTTTGAGGGGGCTGTCTATCCGCTGCATCGCTGGTCCGCAACGGAAAGCAGTGCGGTTTGCGAACCCCCCCCGGTTCGGCTAGTTTGCAGCGGCCTCGGCGGGACACGATCGTCGAGTCGTCCGGATGTGCGCGGGCCTTTGCTCCCGCGCCTTTTTGTCTCCGGAAGACCTGTCCCGCCCCTGAGGCCTGGAGAAGGCGCCGATGAGTACCCGTCGCAAGAAGATCTACGAAGGGCACGGCAAGATTCTCTACGAGGGTCCCGAGCCCGGCACCCTGATTCAGTACTTCAAGGATGACGCCAGCGCCTACAACAATGCCAAACAGGCCGTGCTCGAGGGTAAGGGCGTGCTGAACAACCGGATCAGCGAGTACTTCATGACCCGGCTGAACACGATCGGTGTCCAGAACCATTTCATCCGACGGCTCAACCTGCGCGAGCAGCTGATCCGCGAACTGGAGATCATTCCTCTTCAGGTCGTGGTGCGGAACGCCGCTGCGGGCTCGCTGTCACAGCGCTTTGGCATTCCCGAGGGCCAGGCCCTGCCCCGGTCGATCATCGAGTTCTACCTGAAGGACGAAAAGCTTGGGAATCCCATGGTGACCGAGGAGCACATCACCGCGTTCAACTGGGCTTCGACCCAGGAGCTCGACGACATGATGGCCATGTCCCTGCGGGTTAACGACTTCCTGAACGGTGCCTTCGGGGCGGTGGGCATCTCGCTGATCGACTTCCGGGTGGAGTACGGCAGGCTCTGGGAGAACGACTTCTCCCGCGTGGTCCTGGCCGACGACATCAGCCCGGATAACTGCCGGCTCTGGGACGCCCAGACCCGGGAGAAGCTTGACCTCGACCTTTTCCGCCGCGACCTCGGCGATGCGATCGAGGGCTATGCCGAAGTGGCCCGTCGCCTGGGCATCATGAAGGAAATGCCAACCGTCATCCGGGGAGGGCTACACTAGTGCGCGCAAGGGTCCATGTGTTTCTGAAGGCGGGCGTCCTCGACGTCCAGGGCAAGGCCGTCGAGAACGCCCTGCACGGGCTCGGCTGGAGCGGCGTCTCGGACGTCCGGGTTGGCAAGACGGTCGAGTTCGACCTCGCTGGCCCTGACCCTGCGGCCGCGGAGGGCGAGGTGCGCCGGATGTGCGAGACCCTCCTGGCGAACACCGTCATCGAAGGCTACCGGATCGAGGTCGCCTGACCATGAAGGCCGCCGTCGTCGTCTTTCCGGGCTCCAACTGTGACAGGGACTGCAAGGTCGCCGTTGAGCGCTCCACGGGCGCAAGCGTCGACATGGTCTGGCATGCCGAGACCGCCCTGCCCCCGGGATTGGACCTGATCGTCCTGCCCGGCGGCTTTTCCTACGGCGACTACCTGCGCTGCGGGGCCATGGCGGCCCTGTCGCCGGTCATGACCGAGGTGCGGAAGGCGGCTGAGCGCGGCGTGGCGGTCGTCGGCATCTGCAACGGCTTCCAGGTGCTCTGCGAGAGCGGCCTGCTTCCGGGTGCCCTGCTCCGCAATGCGGCGCTGAAGTACGTCTGCAAGCCGGTGGACCTCGACATCGTCCGCCCGGACACCCGTTTCACCCGCGCCTTTGGCAGCCGTCGCCGGGCGGTGATGACCGTAGGGAATGGCGAGGGTGCCTTCTTCGCGGACGCAGACACCCTTACCCGGGTCGAGGGCGAGGGCCAGGTGGTCTTCCGCTATGCGGACAATCCCAATGGCTCGCTCAATGACATCGCCGGGCTGATTAACACCGGTGGTAACGTCCTCGGCCTGATGCCCCACCCCGACCGTTCCTTTGAGGCGGAGCTGGGGTCGGCGGACGGCGCCCTGCTCTTCCAGAGCCTACTCGAGACGGCCTGACCGCCGGGACGCCGGACTTGCGACCGGACATGAAAAGGGCCCCTCCGGATCCGGAGGGGCCCTCTTTGTTTCCGTCCGGGCTTTTTAACGTCAGTCGCCCTTGTGGGGCAGTTCCATCGGGTCGGCCTCGTGACCCGTGACAAGGATCCCACGACCCAGCTTCGAGTTGCGCATGCTGTAGACGAAATAGACCACGATGCCGATGACGAGGTAGCCGAGGAAGAAGTTGCGGGTGTGGTCCGTCCTCATGAGGGTGAGCAGCAGCAGGCCACACATCAGCACGCCCAGGATCGGGACCACGGGGTAGAGCGGAACCCTGAACGGGCGTTCAAGGTTAGGCGAGGCTATGCGGAGGTAGATCACTGTTGCGCAGACCACGCCAAAGGCCGTCAGCGCTCCAACGTTGGACAGGTCTGCCAGCTTGTCGAGGGACATGAAGCCGGCGGCCAGGCAGGCCAGGACGCCGACAAGGATCGTATTCACCCAAGGCGTCTGGAACTTGGGATGCACGCGGGACAGGACATCCGGCAGCAGGCCGTCCCGGCTCATGGTGTAGAAGATCCGGGTCTGGCCATAGAGAAGGACCAGCATCACCGAGGACAGGCCGGCGAGCGCCCCGATCTTCACCAGGATGGCGAACCAGCCCAGGCCGATCGAATCCACCGCCAGGGCGATGGGCGCGGGGTTGTCGAGGGACTGATAGGGCACAATGCCCACCAGCACCGCCGAGGTCAGTATGTAGAGGACGGTGCAGATGGCCAATGACGCCAGGATGCCGATCGGCATGTCGCGGGCCGGGTTGCGGCTCTCGGCGCCGGCGGTTGAGACCGCTTCGAAGCCGAGGTAGGCGAAGAAGATGACCGCAGCGCCTTGAATGACGCCGCTGACCCCGAAGCGGGAGTCGGTATCGCCGCTAATGATACCACCCAGGGCCCGCCAGATCTGGCTCCAGATGTCCATGGGCGTACCGGCGGGAGGCGCTGGAACCTCAGGCGGGATCAGCGGGCTCCAGAGGTCGGGGTTAACGTGGAAGGCGCCGATCCCGATGAAGGCGATCACTACGGCCACCTTGATAACGACGACGATGTTGTTGACGGTCGTGGACTCCGACACACCCCTGACCAGCAGGCCCGTCACGGCGAGAAGGGCAACCATGGCGGGGAGGTTCATGATCCCCGTGGCGATCACAGCGCCGGAGGCGTCCTTGACCGCGACACCGGGCGCCGCCGTGAAGGCTGGCGGGATCACGACCCCAATGTCCTTCAGCAGACTGACTAGGTAGCCTGACCAGCCCACCGCAACAGTGGATCCTGCAAGGCCGTACTCCAGGATCAGGAGCAGGCCCATGACCCAGGCGACGACCTCACCCATGGAAGCGTAGGAATAGGAATAGGCGGATCCAGAGACAGGCAGAACCGAGGCCAGTTCGGCGTAGCAGAGGGCCACGAAGGCGCAGAGCGTGCCGGTGATGATGAAGGAGATCATGATGCCCGGCCCGGCGAACTCGGCGGCGGCCCGGCCGGTCAGGACGAAAATGCCCGTCCCGATGATGCAGCCTATACCGAGCAGGGTGAGGTTCAGCGCCCCGAGGGTACGCTTGAGTTCGCCATGTTCATGCTCGGACTGGATCTGGGCGACGGACTTGCGTCGGAAAATCCCCCCATTGGCCATCTGTGTCTCCTGGTTCGACCCGCGCCTGCGGGGCATGTGGGGGGGACGCTAGCCAGCATTGGCGGTTCCGGCAATGTCTGAGGCCGGAATGGTCCGCCTCACCCGCCCTGCGGATGGCCCGAGGCCGCCTGCAGTCTCTGCCGGGCGTCCTTGCGTGCGCCTGTGGCGTCACGCACCTGGCCGGCCAGACCCATGCCGAAGGCGGGCATGTTGTTGTAGACGTTCTCGTAGGCCCCGTTCTGGATCAGGTAGGTCTCGTGCCAGATGCCGACGTCGCCATTGGAGCCCACGGAGGTGTTGAAGGCCTGCCAGGCCGGCAGGTGCTCGAGCTCACGGGACCGGGCATAGGCCTCCAGGTGATCGAAACTGCGCCAGTACTGGACCAGGAAGATGTCCGGGAAGCCGAAGTGGGTCCGGGCGTGAAGCATTCCGAGCTCTGGCCGCTTGGACAGCTCGATGATCATCTTAGGCATGGCGTTGGCCACCGGTCCCCACTTCCAGAACTTCAGGGGGCGGTTCACCCTCATGCCGATCAGGAAGAGGACGAAGTCTCCCTCGATTTCAGCGCAGATGCGTTTGTCGATGATTTTGGACATGGGGACCTCCTCGCTTGAGGACGTAACTATACAATGTAAACGTTACAGGTCAAGACTTGCTGTGCGGGCCTATCGCCCTTCTGCGCGAGTCCGGATAGAAGCGGCTCATGACTTCCGCGACCCAGTCCATGGCCCAGACGGCCGCTGAGTTCGGGCTGAAGCCCGACGAGTATGACCTCATCCTGCAGCGCCTGGGGCGCGAGCCGAATCTCGTCGAGCTGGGCGTGTTCTCGGTCATGTGGTCCGAGCACTGCTCCTACAAATCGAGCCGCCGCCACCTGTCCAAGTTCCCGACCACCGGACCGCGGGTGATCTGTGGCCCCGGCGAGAACGCCGGCGTGGTAGATATCGGCGACGGCCAGGCCTGCATCTTCAAGATGGAGAGCCACAACCACCCCTCCTTCATCGAGCCCTACCAGGGCGCTGCGACGGGTGTGGGTGGGATCATGCGGGACGTCTTCACCATGGGCGCCCGGCCCATTGCCCTGCTCAACGCCCTGCGCTTCGGCGACCCGGCCCATCCGCGTACACGCCGGCTGGTGTCCGGCGTGGTCGCGGGCATTGGTGGCTATGGTAACTGCGTCGGCGTGCCCACCATCGGCGGCGAGACTAATTTCCACAGGGGCTACGACGGCAACATCCTGGTCAACGCCATGTGCGTGGGCCTGGCGAGCGCCGACGCCATCTTCTACTCGGCCGCCCCCGCGGCGGGGCTGCCGGTGGTCTATTTCGGCTCCAAGACCGGCCGCGACGGTATCCACGGCGCCACCATGGCCTCGGCAGAGTTCGACGACGCCTCGGACGAGAAGCGGCCCACGGTGCAGGTGGGCGACCCCTTCGCCGAGAAGCTGCTGATCGAAGCCACCCTTGAGCTCATGGCCTCAGGTGCTGTGGCCGCCATCCAGGACATGGGCGCAGCGGGCCTGACCTCCTCTTCCGTAGAGATGGCCGGCAAGGGCGGGGTCGGGATCGAGCTTAACCTCGACAGGGTGCCCCAGCGCGAGACCGGCATGAGCGCCTACGAGATGATGCTCTCGGAGAGCCAGGAGCGCATGCTGGCCATCCTCAAGCCGGGCCGCGAGGCTGACGGGCAGCGGATCTTCGAGAAGTGGGGACTGGACGCCGCCGTCATCGGCCAGACCACGACCACCGGGCGGATCGTGCTCCACCACCAGGGCGAGATCGTCTGCGACCTGCCCCTGGCACCCCTGTCCGACGATGCCCCCCTCTATGACCGCCCCTGGACCCAGCCCGTCCTCCAGCCCCGGGTGGAGCCTTCCAGCGTCCCGGCGCCGCCCGACTTCGCCGAAGCGGTCCTGCGCCTGATGTCCGCCCCCGACATGGCCTCCAAGCGCTGGCTCTGGGAGCAGTACGACCGCCATGTCATGGCCGACACCCTTGAGGACAGTGCCACGGGCGCAGACGCCGGGATCGTGCGGGTGCATGGGACCCGGAAGTCCATCGCTGCCACCTCGGACTGCACCCCCCGCTATGTCCAGGCCGACCCCTTCGAGGGCGGAAAGCAGGCGGTGGCCGAGGCCTGGCGCAACCTGACCGCGGTGGGCGCGGACCCCATCGCCATCACCGACAACCTCAACTTTGGCAATCCGGAGCGGCCCGAGATCATGGGCCAGATCGTCCGCGCCATCGACGGCATGGCCGAAGCCTGCCGAGTCCTCGATTTCCCGGTCGTGAGCGGCAATGTCAGCCTTTACAACGAGACGAGCGGCGTCGCGATCCCGCCGACCCCGACCGTCGGGGGCGTTGGCCTGATCCCGGACCATTCCCATCGCGCGGACTTCTCCAGCCTGGAAAACGGCATGTCCCTGGTGCTCCTGGGCGAGACCCATGGAGAACTGGGTGCCTCCATGTACCTCCGCGAGATCCTGGGCCGGGAGGACGGTGCCCCGCCCCCGGTGGACCTCGCCGCGGAGCGCAGGAACGGCGACCTGGTCCGAAGTCTGGTCCGATCCGGCCAGGTCAAGGTGGTCCACGACCTCTCTGATGGCGGACTTGTCGCCGCCGCCGCTGAGATGGCCCTAGCCTCCGATATGGGGATCACCCTCAAGGCGGAAGGGCCCCTGCCCGCCCAAGCCTGGCTGTTCGGCGAGGACCAGGGCCGATACCTGCTCGGCTGCGCGGACGCCGCCGCCGTGCTGTCAGCCGCGGTCGCCGCCGGGGTTCCTGCCCAGGTGATCGGATCTGCTGGCGGACGCATCCTCGCCTGCGAAGGCCTATTCAGCCTGGCCCTCGACGACCTCCGGACCCGTCACGAAGGCTGGATGCCCGGCTATATGGGCTGAGGCTCAGCCCGCGGCGGCCAGGCCACGGCCCAAAAGATCGAGGGCCGCGGCGGCGAAGGCCTCCATGTTGGCCCGGCGGTCTGCGCTGCCCGTCTCCAGGGTGACCACGGTCTCGATGGGTCCCGAGATGGCCACGCAGGAGTGTCCGGCCGCATCCCCGTAGCCGTTCCCGGTTGGCCCGGCCGCACCGGTCTCGGAAATACCCCAACTGGCTCCGAACTGCTCACGTACCGATCGCGCCAGGAGCAGGGCATAGGGCTCGCTGGACGAGCGCATGCCCACCGTGGCCTCGCGCGGGATGTCCAGCAGGGCGAAGCGGGCCTTGGCGGTATAGATCACGCCGCCGCCCAGATAGTAGGCCGAGGCGCCACCAACCCCCAGCAGGGCCGCCGAGATCAGCCCCCCGGAGGAGCTTTCGGCAACGGCAACCGTTTCGCCCCGGGCGCGCAGGGCCTCGGCGATGGACTCAGCAAGGGTATCGAGGATGGCGGTCATGGTGCGGCTCCCAAAGCGTCGCGGGGGCTGGCCATGCCCCGCCTGTGAGGGGCATGATGCCCCGGAAAGTCCGAGAGACAAACACGGGGGGAGGCCCAGAGCCATGACGGCGACGCACGCAACCGGATTCGACCTTTCGCGCCTGGAGCGCATCGGCGAGCATATTGAGCGCAACTACATTGGTCCCCGGAAGATCGCCGGCTGCCAGATCGCCATCGCCCGCCACGGCGTCCCCGCCTACTCCGGAGCCTTCGGCAGCATGGACCTGGAGCGCAACAGGCCCATGCGCGACGACGCCATCTTCCGCATCTATTCCATGACCAAGCCGATCACTTCAGTTGCCCTGATGATGCTGTACGAGCGGGGCTACTTCCAGCTGAACGACCCGGTCAGCCGCTATGTTCCCTCCTGGAAGAACCACCGGGTCTGGGTGTCTGGCGAAGGCGAGGACATGGTCACCGAGCGGCCTCGCCGGCCGGCGACCTTCCGGGACGTCCTGTCGCACGCCGCGGGCCTGACCTATGGCGGGGGACTTCCCGGCGTTGGACTCCAGCACCCCATCGACAAGGTCTATCGGGCGCTCAAGATACGCTCATCCGACACCACCGACACCATGGTGGAGTTCATGGACAAGCTGGCCGAGGTGCCGCTGCGCTACCATCCCGGCGAACGCTGGATGTATTCCCTGGCCACTGACGTCTGCGGTGCTCTGGTCGAGATCATCTCGGGCCGGCCCTTCGCCGACTTCCTGCGGGAGGAGATCTTCGAGCCCCTGGGCATGGTCGACACCGCCTTCCACGTCGCCGCCGACAAGGTCGACCGCTTCTGTGCCAACTACCAGCGCGGACCGGACAAGGCGCTGAAGCTGATCGACGATCCCCAGACCAGCAATTATACCCGCGACGCCGCTTTCAAATCGGGCGGCGGTGGCCTGACAGGCACCACGGCGGACTACATGCGGTTCTGTGAGATGCTCCGCCGGGGCGGCGAACTCGACGGCGTGCGTATCCTGGGGCCGCGGACCCTTGAGATGATGCACATGAACCACCTGCCCGGCGGCAAGGACCTGACCCAGCTGGCGATCGGCTCCTTCTCCGAGACCGCCAACGAGGGCGTAGGCTTCGGGCTGGGCTTCGCCTCGACGCAGGGCGTGGTCGAGACCGGCGGCCTCGGCGTCGGCGACTATTACTGGGGTGGCGCGGCCTCGACCATCTTCTGGGTCGACCCGAAGGAGGACATGACCATGGTCTTCATGACCCAGCTCATGCCCTCCGGTACCTTCAACTTCCGAGGCCAGCTGAAGAACCTCGTCTACTCGGCCAT
>CAMAOY010000028.1 GCA_945859865.1 Phenylobacterium deserti | reverse complement strand
CGGACCTGGTCGCCCACGGCGGCCGACAGTCCCTCGACCACGCCATCAAAGGGCGCGGTCAGGCCGTGTTCCATCTTCATCGCCTCTATGACCACCAGGACATCGCCCCGGGAGACCCGGGCGCCCTCGGCGACCGGAACGGCGACGACGCGGCCCGGCAGGGGGGCAACCACCGATCCGTCACCGCCCGCGCCCGCACCCACTTCGGGGTCCGGAGGATCGGCAGTGAAGCGGAATGCGGTTCCCAATTCAAAGAACACCAGGCCTTCGCCGGTATCGAGAAGGTCCGCCTCCACGTCCTCCCCGTCGAGATAGACGACCAGGGGCTGACCGTCGCACCAGAGGCGAACGGTCGCCCGGGGCGGTGCGTTGAGGCGGAAGCCCGCCAGTCCCGCCGACGGGGCGCTGGCGCCTTCTGCGGCCACGGCCCCTAGGGCCTCGGCGGCGGCCCTGGCGAGGTCGGGCGAGGGCCCTGCGGGGGTCGCCAGTTGGTCTATCCGGGCCTCGATGAAGTCGGTGTCGATCCGCCCGGCCAGGAAGTCGGGGTCGTCCAGGCATTTTGCCAGGAAGGCAGCGTTGGTCTGCAGGGGCCAGGTCTCGACCCCGGCGCAGGCCTCGGCCAGGGCCTCCGTCGCCCCCTCCCGGGTCGGCGCCCAGGCGATCAGCTTGGCGATGAGGGAATCGTAGTGCGGCCCCACCTCGTCCCCGGCCTCGACGCCGGAATCAATCCGCACGCCCTCGGGCAGGCGCAGGTGCTCCAGCCGGCCGATAGAGGGGATAAAGCCCCGCTCGGGAACCTCTGCGCAGAGCCGCGCCTCCACGGCCCAGCCGTCCAGGACGATCTGGTCCTGGGACAGGGGCAGGGGCTCGCCGGCGGCGACCCGGAACTGCCATTCCACCAGGTCCACCCCGGTGACAGCCTCGGTGACCGGATGCTCGACCTGCAGCCGCGTATTCATCTCCATGAACCAGATGCGATCGGCGCGCAGGCCCTCGCGGGCGTCGGCGATGAACTCCACCGTGCCCGCGCCGACATAGTCCACCGCCCGCGCGGCGGCGAGGGCCGCGGCGCATACCGCGGCGCGCACCTCATCGGTCATGCCCGGGGCGGGCGCCTCCTCGATCACCTTCTGGCGGCGACGTTGCAGGGAGCAGTCGCGCTCGAACAGGTGGACGAGGCCGCCATGGGCGTCGCCGAACACCTGGACCTCGATGTGGCGGGGGGCCTCGATGCACCGTTCCAGCAGGACCCGGTCGTCCCCGAAGGCGGCCAGGGCCTCCCGTCGGCAGGCGGCCAGGGCGGCGGCAAAGCTGGCGGCTTCGTCCACCCGGCGGATGCCGCGACCCCCGCCCCCTGCCGCCGCCTTGATCAGGACCGGCCAGCCCAGGTCCCGGGCGGCGGCGAGGAGGGTCCCCTCGCGACCGTCATCCCCCTGCCAGCCGGGTGTCACGGGCACGCCGGCAGCGATCATCCGCTCCCGGGCGGAGTCCTTGAGGCCCATGGCCCGGATGGCCCCCGGCGAGGGTCCGATCCAGATGAGGCCGGCCGCCTGCACCGCCTCGGCGAAGGCCGCGGTCTCGGACAGGAAGCCGTAGCCCGGATGCACGGCCTCGGCCCCGCTCTCCAGGGCTGCGGCGACCAGATGGGGAATGGACAGGTAACTCTCTGCCGCCGGCGCCGGGCCGATGCGAACAGTCCGGTCGGCCTCCCGCACATGGGCAGCGTCGAGGTCGGCGTCCGAGCAGACGGCCACCGTCTCGATCCCCAGCCGACGCGCGGTGCGGAAGATCCGGCGGGCGATCTCGCCCCGGTTGGCGACAAGGACGGAGCGGAACACGGGCTTGGTCAGCCCTGACCAGCCCAGGAGGGCCGCCGGCGGGCGAGGAAGGCAGCTACGCCCTCGCGGCCCTCTTCACTGACCCGGGCCTGGGCGATCCGGCGGGCGGTGTCCTCCATGAGGGCAGGGTCGATCGCCCGCCAGGCGACGGCATCCACCAGGGCCTTGGAAGCGGCGATGGCACCGGGGGCGCAGGCCATGGCCTCACCGGCGATGCGGTCAGCGGCTGTGGCAAGGTCGGCAGCGTCCTCGACCAGTTCGGACACCAGGCCCAGGCGCAGGGCCTCGTCGGCGTCGAAGGTTCGGGCCGAGGCGAACAGGCCCCTGGACGCCCGGGGGCCGATGGCGGCCACGACATAGGGGCTGATGGTGGCGGCGATCAGCCCCAGCCGGGCCTCGGAGAAGCCAAACTTCGCCGACCGTTCGGCCACGGCCTGGTCGCAGGCGGCAGCGAGGCCGCAACCCCCGCCCCAGGCACCGCCCTGCACCAGGGCCACCGTCAGGGCCGGGATGTCCCAGAGGGCCTTGAGCATGCGCGCCAGGCCCATGGCGTCGTCGCGGTTCTCGGCCTCGGTCCAGTGGGCGGCGTCGCGCATCCAGTTCAGGTCGGCCCCGGCGGAAAAGACCTTGCCGGCGCCGCGCAGGAAGACCACCCGAACGCCCTCTGCGGCCTGCAGGGTCTCAAAGGTCTCGTGCAGGGTACCGATCAGCTCAGCATTGAAGCTGTTGCGCGCCTCCGGCCGGTTGAGGGTAACCACGGCCACCCCTTCCTGGGTGGTGTCCAGGTGCACCAGGTCGGAGCTGGCGTCGCTGTCGACGCCCGCGACCAGGGGATCTGCGATCGGGTTGGACATGGAGGGGCTCCGGGTTCGGGGATCGGTCACATTCGGAAGACGCCGAAGCGCGTCGGCGCGACGGGGGCGTTCAGGGCAGCGGACAGGGACAGGCCCAGGACGTCCCGGGTCTGGGCGGGGTCGATGATCCCGTCATCCCAGAGGCGGGCGGTGGCGAAATAGGGATCGCCTTCGACCTCGTAGCGCTCGCGGACCGGCGCCTTGAAAGCCTCTTCCTCGTCGGCGGGCCAGTCGCCCCCCCGGGCCTCGATCCCGTCCCGGCGGATCGTCGCCAGGACGCTGGCGGCCTGCTCGCCGCCCATGACCGAGATGCGGGCGTTGGGCCAGCTCCAGAGGAAGCGCGGTGAATAGGCCCGGCCGCACATGCCGTAATTGCCCGCCCCGAAGGAGCCGCCGATCAGGACGGTCAGCTTGGGCACCTCGGCGCAGGCCACGGCGGTGACCAGCTTGGCGCCGTCCCGGGCGATGCCGCCGGCCTCGTAGCGGCCGCCGACCATGAAGCCCGAGATGTTCTGCAGGAAGAGGAGGGGGATACCCCTCTGGCAGGCCAGCTCGATGAAGTGGGCGCCCTTGAGCGCGCTCTCCGAGAACAGGATGCCATTGTTGGCGAGGATGGCCACGGGATAGCCCCAGATGCGGGCAAAGCCGCAGACCAGGGTCTGGCCATAGAGGGCCTTGAACTCCTCGAAGACCGAGCCGTCGACAATCCGGGCGATCACCTCACGCACGTCGTAGGGCGCGCGGACGTCCTGGGGGATGACCCCGTAGATCTCCTCGGGGTCGAACAGGGGCGGGCGGGGATCGGCCAGGACCGGGCCTTCGGGCCGGCGGGTGTTCAGGCCGGCAACGATGCGGCGGACGATAGCCAGGGCGTGCAGGTCGTCCTCGGCCACGTGGTCCACAACGCCCGAGCGTCGGCCGTGGACGTCGGCGCCGCCGAGGTCCGACGCGGAGATGATCTCGCCCGTGGCCGCCTTCACCAGGGGGGGGCCGCCCAGGAAGATGGTGCCCTGGCTCTCCGGCCCGGTCCCGCGGACGATCACCGTCTCGTCGGACATGGCCGGGACGTAGGCACCCCCCGCCGTGCACGAGCCCATGACGCAGGCGATCTGGGCGATCCCCCGGGCGCTCATGCGGGCCTGGTTGAAGAAGATGCGCCCGAAGTGATCCCGGTCGGGGAAGACTTCGGCCTGGTGCGGCAGGTTGGCCCCGCCGGAGTCCACCAGGTAGACGCAGGGCAGGTTATTCTGCTCGGCGATCTCCTGCGCCCGCAGGTGCTTCTTCACGGTCAGGGGGAAATAGGCGCCGCCCTTCACTGTGGCGTCATTGGCGAGGATCATCACCTCGCGCCCGCTCACCCGGCCGATCCCGGCGATCAGGCCCGAGGCCGGCGCGTCGCCGTCGTAGAGCCCGAAGGCTGTCAGGGCGCCGATCTCCAGGAAGGGCGCGCCGGGGTCCAGCAGGCCCTCAACCCGGTCCCGGGGCAGGAGCTTGCCGCGGGCCTCGTGCCGTCGTCGGCTGTCCTCGGGCCCGCCTAGGGCGGCAGCGGCGACGCGCTCCCGGAGTTGGTCGGCGAGGGCTCGGTTGACCTCCGCATTGGCGCGGAAGGCCGCCGAGGCCGGATCGAGGACGGACTTCAGGACGGGCATGGACAAGGCATAGCCGGGGCCCGGCCCGGCGGCTAGTCCGTGCTGACCGCAGGTGCGGGGGCATTTCTCATTGTCGTGGAAGCGGGATAGTCTGCGGATCGTGCCCTTACCGACCGGACCCGCCCTTACCCGGCTCTTCGAGACCGCCCGCCAGACCGGTGCAGGACGGTGGTGGTGCCTGCCAGGGGGAAGCGACCTCTTTCGTCCCGGCGAACCGGCGGACGAACTGCATTTCCTACGGGCCGGGCGGCTGGGCGCCTTCCGGGTCGAGCCCCGGGAAGAGCCGCGCTTTCTGGGCGTCGTCCGCCCCGGCGAGCCGGCCGGCGAGATGAGCCTGATCACCGGCGGCCTGCACTCGGGCCGGCTGACCGCCCTCAGGGATTCCGAAATCGTCTCCGTGGGCCGCGACGCCTTCTTCGAGGCCTGCGACGCCGATCCGGACATCCTGGTGGACGTGGCGCGGCAGATGGTCGGCCGCGCCCGGAACGCCGGGCGGCCCGCCGCCCTCGTCGAGCCCTCAGTCTTCGGTTTTGTCACCGCCGGGCCAATGGACGGCCTGCGGGAGCTGGTGGAGGCGCTGGCCGCGCGCATCCGGGCGACTGGCTATTCCGTCGCCGTCGCCGGGGTCGAGGCCCAGGACGAGGAGTCCTCCTGGTTCTCAAACCTCGAGCGCGGGGTCGACTACGTCCTCTACATGGCCGACCTGGAGGAACAGTCCTGGGCGGCCAAGATCGCCCGCCAGGTCGACCAGCTCTTCCGCGTCGGGCGGGGCGATTACCCGCCGCCGGCCGGGTCCGCCGCCGCAAGGCCAGCAGCGCTTGGCCTTGGCGCCGAACTGGTCCTCGTCCAGCCAGCGGGTATCCGCAGGCCAAGGGGCAGCGAGGCCTGGATGACGGCCACCGGGGCGTCTGGGCTGACCCATATCCGCCGGGGCGACCCCGGCGACCTCGAACGGCTTGTCCGGCGCCTGACCGGCAGGGCCGTGGGCCTGGTCCTGTCGGGCGGCGGCGCCCGGGCCTACGCCCACATCGGGGTCATCCGTGCCCTGACGGAGCGGGGGGTGCCCATCGACTATGTCGGCGGCGCGTCCATGGGTGCGGTCATCGCCGCTGGCCTGGCCCTCGGCTGGGACCTGGAGGAGATGGACCGGCGCATCCGCCTCGCCTTCGTCGACTCCAGTCCCCTGGATGACATCGCCTTCCCCATGCTCGCCATGACCCGGGGCGGAAAGGTCGCCCGCAGGCTTGAGGAGAACTTCGGCGACGTCGAGTTCGCCGACCTCTGGCGGCCCTGCTTCTGCGTCTCATCCAACCTGACCACGGGCGTGCCGCAGGTGCACAGGCGCGGCCTGGTCCGGGCGGCCCTGCGCGCCTCGATCTCCCTACCAGGCCTGCTGCCCCCCGCCACCCAGGGCCAGAATGTCCTGGTGGACGGCGCCGTCCTGAAGAACCTGCCCGTGGACGTCATGCGCAGCGGCCTGTCCGGGCCCATCATCGGGGTCGACGTCAGCCGCGGCCTGTCCATCACCGCCGCTGACATTGTCCGGCCGCGCTCCATGCTGCGCTGGATCCTCTCGGGCCAGTGGCGCAAGGGCCCCCCCATCGTCTCCCTGCTGATCCGGGCAGCGACCGTATCCTCCGGCCGGGATCTCGCCGCAGATCGGGAGGCGGCGGACGTCCTCATCCTGCCTGAGCTGGCCGGGGTCGAGATCCGCGACTGGAGCGCCTATGACCCCGCCGTGGCCGCCGGCCACGCCGCCGCCATCGCCGCTCTCGACCCCCTGGACCGCCCGCTGGAAGACCTGCGCAGGCGCACCCCCCAGCCAGCCCCCGAATCCCCCTGACAGGACAAAAAGCCGGCTTGTCAGGGCCAGCGAAGCAGGCGCACGCTGGCCTCCTTGTCCAACCCTTGAAAGGAGGTGATCCAGTGTCTCACCGTTATCCCTCGGAAGTCGCTGCTGGATTTATGACCTCCGCGCTCGCGCGGTAGCATTCTCCCATCGTCTTTGTGCGAAGCTGTGACTTCCACGATCGGTGTCGGGCGGCTCGGGAAACCGGGCCGCCCGTTTCGTTACGGCACCCGGATACGGCTGTGACCGGCGGGTAAAACGGAGGGCAAGGGATGCAGGGCGAGGACGAGGCCTGGGTCGCCTCAGGCGCCAATCAACTCCCGGCCGATCAGGTAGCGGCGGATCTCGTTGGTACCCGCGCCGATGTCGTAGAGCTTGGCGTCGCGTAGCAGGCGCTCGGCGGGGAAGTCGCGGGTGTAGCCCGCGCCGCCCAGGGCCTGGATCGCCTCCAGCGCCACCTTCACGGCGTTTTCCGAGGCCAGGAGGATGGCGCCGGCGGCGTCGTGGCGGGTGGCCTGGCCCGCGTCGCAGGCCCGCGCCACGGCATAGACATAGGCCCGGGCCGAGTTCAGGGCCACGTACATGTCCGCCACCTTGGCCTGGATGAGCTGGAAGGAACCGATGGCCTGGCCAAACTGGCGGCGCTCGCGGACATAGGGCACGACCAGGTCCAGGCAGGCCTGCATGATGCCCAGCGGCCCGCCCGCCAGCACCGCCCGCTCGTAGTCCAGCCCGCTCATCAGGACACCAACACCGCCGTTCACCGGCCCCATGACGCTGTCCTCCGGGACCTCGCAGTCCTGGAAGACCAGTTCTGCGGTGTCGGAGCCCCGCATGCCCATCTTGTCGAGCTTGGGACTGGTGGAGAAGCCGGCGAAACCGCGCTCGATCAGGAAGGCGGTGATGCCCCGGGGACCGGCGTCAGGCTCGGTGCGGGCATAGACCACCAGGACGTCGGCGTGGGGGCCGTTGGTGATCCAGAACTTGGTGCCGTTCAGGACATAGCGGTCGCCTCGGTGCTCGGCGCGCAGGCGCATGGAGACGACGTCCGAGCCCGATCCCGCCTCGCTCATGGCCAGGGCGCCGACATGCTCACCCGAGATCAGCCGGGGCAGATGGCGCGCCTTCTGGGCCTCGGTTCCCCAGCGGCGGATCTGGTTCACGCAGAGGTTGGAATGGGCACCGTAGGACAGGCCCACCGAGGCCGAGGCCCGGGAGATCTCCTCCATGGCCACCACGTGCTCGAGATAGCCCAGGCCGGCACCGCCATCCTCGGCCTCCACCGTGAGGCCCAGGAGGCCCAGGGCGCCCATCTGTGGCCAGAGGTCCCGGGGGAAGGCGTTGTCCCGGTCGATGGCCGCGGCGCGCGGGGCGATGCGTTCGGCGGCAAAGCGGGCGACGGAGGCCCGCAGGGCGTCGGTGGTCTCGCCCAGGGCGAAGTTGAATTCAGGCTGGCTCATGGCCCCTGCGATAGCACGGGGCGATCAGGGGAGCGAGGTGGCGGAGCCCGGCGGGACGCCTAGAGCATGATCATCCGGGCAATGCCAAGGAGGGCCAGGAAGCCCATGAAGTCGGTCGCGAAGGTCACCAGCACGGAGGACGAGACCGCCGGGTCCCGGCCAAGGCGATCCAGCATGATCGGGGCCAGGATCCCGGCCAGGGCGGCGACGAAGAAGTTGGCCACGATGGCCAGCCCCACAGTGAGGGCAAGCCGCGGATCCTGGAACAGGACCCAGACGGCGCCGGCCAGGAGCACGGCCAGGATGGAGCCATTCAGGAGGCCCGTCGCCACCTCGCGGCCGATGATGCGGGCCGAGTTGGCGGCGTTCAGCTCCCGGCTCGACAGGGCGCGAACCGCCACGGCGAGGGTCTGGGTGCCGGCGTTCCCGCCCAGGGAGGAGACGATGGGCATGAGGATGGCCAGGGTCAGGATCTGGGCGATCACCCCCTGGAAGGCGCCGATCACGCTGGAGGCCAGGGCCGCCGTGCCCAGGTTGAGGACCAGCCAGGGCAGGCGCGAGCGGATGGCACCGGCCAGGCTGGCGTCACGTCCGACATCGGACACGCCGGCCAGGGCCAGGATGTCCTCCTCGCCCGCCTCGCGGATGACGCCGACAATGTCGTCAACAGTCAGCTGGCCCACCAGGCGGCCCCCCGGCTCGACCACGGGGGCGGAGATCAGGTGGTACTTGTCGAAGATATAGGCCGCCTCCTCCTGGTCCATGCCCACCGGGATCTCGGTAAGGGGCTCCATGATCCGGGCCAGGGGCGTATCGCGGTCATGTCGCAGCAGGCGGCTGACAGGAACCCCGCCCAGGGGCCGGTGGGAAGGGTCAACCACGTAGACGTCGAAGAACAGCTCCGGCATCTCATCGCCGGCCGCAAGGAAGTGATCGAGGGCCTGGCCGACGGTCCAGAATTGGGGCGCTGAGGCCACCTCGCGCTGCATCAGGCGGCCAGCGGACTCTTCCTCGTAGCTCAGGGAGGTCTCGATGGCAGCCCGGTCGACGTCGGGCATGGCGGCCAGGACCTGGGCCCGCTTGTCGTCCTCCAGGTCCTCGACCAGGTCCACGACGTCGTCGGAGTCCAGCTCGCCGAGGGCCCGGACCAGGGTGGCCGAGGACATGCGATCAAGCAGTTCCTCGCGGATCTCGGGCTCGATCTCCGACAGGATCTCGGCCAGGGCCTCGGGGTCGAGGTGGGCCATCACCTCCTCGCGGTCCCCCGCCGACAGAAAGCCTATCAGGTCGGCGACGTCGGCGGGATGGAGGGCGGCCAGGAGCTCGCGCAGGCGCTCAGCGTCGCCCCGGTCGGCGGCGTCGACCACAAGGGCCACAAAGTCGGGATTGAGGGCGTAGTCGTCGCCGAGGGCCAGGTCCTCGAGGTCCTCGACGACCGGACCGTCCGCCATCAGGCCAGCACGCAGGGAACGTTCAGTGTCGCGACTCATGCGGACCTGCCCCCCCCTCTGCGTTTCAGACTGGACCTTGTCCCCTGACCCTTTGACTCACTGGTGCGGTCGAGAAGACTCGAACTTCCACGGGTTGCCCCACAGCGACCTCAACGCTGCGCGTCTACCAATTCCGCCACGACCGCGCGTGGTGAGGGGGGGGCCTACCAAAGCCGGACGGCTTTGTGAAGCGCGATCAGGAACTGGAGCCCGCCATGAAGTCGTAGATGTCCGCCGCCCGCGTCACCGTGATGGCGATGCGGTCGTCATTGACCTGGATCTCGCCACGGGCCACGGGATGGTTGTTGGCGAGGATCCAGACCTCGTCATTGACCGTGGCGTCCAGGGGGATGACGGCACCGCGGCCCATCCGGAGCAATTGGGCCATGGGCAGGATCGACCGGCCAAGGAGCACCGAGATTTCGACGTTGACGGCGTTGATCTGGCCCAAGGCGGGTCACCTTCCAAGAACGCAAACCGGTCCGCGCAAAGCTTGCGCGGCGACTCAACCGCACCCACAGTGCCCGCAACATGATTGACCGGACGTTAAACATCCCAGATTTCAGGCGTATGGACGGCGGTGCCTGCGGCTGGGCCGTCTCGCCCGGGCTGACGCCCTATCCCGAGGCGGCGGCAGCCATGGAGGCCCGGGCCGAGGCCATCGCCCGGGGAGAGGCGTCCGAACTGGTCTGGCTGCTGGAACACCCGCCCCTTTACACCGCTGGGGTCTCGGCGCGGGACTCCGACCTCCTCGATGCCGGCCGGTTCCCCGTCTTCCGCAGCCCCCGGGGCGGGCAGTACACCTATCACGGCCCCGGCCAGAGGGTGGCCTATGTCCTGCTCGACCTGTCGGCCCGCCAGAAGGACATCCGCGCCTATGTGAGGGCCCTGGAAGCCTGGATCCTGGCCGCCCTGGCCCGTTTCGCCGTCGACGGCGTCGTCCGCGAGGGCCGGGTGGGCGTCTGGATCGAGCGGCGCAGCCCCGGGGTGCCGGTCCGGGAGGACAAGATCGCCGCCATCGGGGTCAAGGTCCGGCGCTGGGTCTCCTTCCACGGGATATCGCTGAACGTCGAGCCGGACCTCTCACACTTCAGCGGCATCGTGCCCTGCGGCCAGACGGCCCATGGCGTGACCAGCCTTGCAGAGCTGGGCCTGACCTGCAGGCTGGAGGATGCGGATGCGGCCTTGCTTTCCGCCTTCACCGGGGTGTTCGGGCCGGTCACGCCGGCGGAACCGCCGGTCTAGGCGAGGGCGGAGCCCCCGGCTGGCGGCGGGCCGTAGCGGTTCACTCCGGTCTCGCCGGAGAGCACGCCCAGCTCCACGGCCGACCAGATCAGCACCAAGACGAAGGGAAAGTCGAGGAACCCCGAGGGCTGGGGCCAGACGGCGACCAGGGCGGCCAGGACCAGGGCGGCGAGCCAGCCGTTCCGTCCGCGGTCATGCAGACGCCGGGCCAGGAGGCAGGCCGCGACCCAGACCAGGAGCGGCCAGACCAGCCAGCCGGTGATCCACTGCAAGGGGCCGGCGGACACAACGTCGTAGACGACGGCGATAGCCAGCAGGACCAGGGCAGAGACCAGGAAGTCCCGGCGGCCCAGCCGGCCCTCGCCGCTGAGGAAGCGGGCGGCCAGGGCGTCCCGCCCGGAGGAAGACGGCGGCGGCCCGGTCACGGGGTGCGCGCCGGATCGCTCTGGACCCAGGCCGGTCGGCGGGTGAAGGCGTCGAAGAAGGCGCCCAGCCTGGGCCGGCCAGGGCGCCAGGGTTCGGCGGCGAAGCGGAAATCGAGGTAGCCAAGGGCGCAGGCGACGGCGATGTCGCAGATCCGGGCATCGTCGCCGGGGCGGAGATCTGCGCCCTCCAGCATGTCGAGGACCCGGCGGATCTTTTCACCCTGTCCCCGGCGCCAGTCGGCCCAGCGCAGGGGCTCGGGCCGCAGCGCTTCCTCGTACCGGGCGAGCAGGGCCGCATCGAGCAGGCCGTCTGCGGCGGCATGGAGGGTCTGAACCCGCCAGCGGGCCTCGCCATCGGCAGGGCACAGCCGCCGGGGGGTGAGGCTGTCGAGGTAGTCGGCGATCACCCGGCTGTCGAAAAGGGCGTCACCCTCATCCGTGATCAGCACCGGGATCTTGCCAAGAGGGTTCAGGGCCGAGAGCTCGGGCGTGTCGGCGACCGGCGAGGCGGACGCATTCGTCGCCTCAATCCGGCCTTCGAGGCCGAGTTCGACGGCGGCCAGCCAGACCTTGCGGGCATAGGGTGAGGCGGGGGAGAGCAGTAGCTTCATGGGGCCATCTTGCCGCGCCAGCCGGGCTTAGGGTAGCGGCAAAAAGCAGTCCCGGGCGTCAAGCCGGGTCGAAGCGCAGGGGCCCACCCCAGAAGGTGGCGACGAGGCCGTTCTGCGGGCCGGGCGTTCCGGTGGTGAGGAAACGGCGCTGGCCGGTTCCGCCGGCGACGGACTCCGGGTGCCGCTCCAGGTAACGACCCAGCGCCTCGGCGGTGGCGTCCGGCTGGTGGATCAGCGGCGTGCCGGGTGGCAGGGCGGCTCGAAACAGGTCGGCGACGATCTCGTAGTGGGTACAGCCGAGCACGGCCCGGTCAGGATGACGACCGATACGGCGGCGCAGGGCGTCGACATGGCCCGCAATCTCCGTCGCCAAAACCGCCTGCCCGGCACCGTCCTCGATCATCCGCGCCAGGTTCGGACAGGGCTCTGAGAAGACGGCGAGGTCCTGCTTGCGCTTGTCGATCTCGATCTCGAACACGCGACTGCTGGCGGTGCCGGGGGTGGAAAAGACGCCGAGAACATCGACCTTGGTCACCTGTTCGCCGCGGCGGTCGGCCTCGTGCTCCCAGGGCAAGCCGGTGGCCGCCTCGATGGTTGGGACAATGATCCCCAGCACGTTCAGGGCGCGGCCCGTCTCGCGGCGGTATCCCGGCAGCCAGGTCTGCTGCAACCGGCGCAGGGCGATGGCCGAAGCGGTGTTGCAGGCCAGCACGACAAGGCTGGCGCCTTCATCGAACAGCCGGATGCAGCCGGCCCGGGTGAGCTCGACGATCTCCTCGCCCGGGCGGCCGCCGTAGGGCGCATTGGCCTGATCGGCGAGATAGACGAAGTCGGCGGCCGGAAACCGCTCGACAAGCGCGCGGTGCACGGACAGGCCGCCGACACCGGAATCGAAGACGCCAATGGACATGAACGGGTTTTAGCGCTCCGCCCGCGAGGCGTCCATGCGGTGCATTACAGTCCGTTCATGTGACGATCATCGGGAATGCGCCCAAGATGGTTCATGACGACATTTTCTGACCACGGAGCGATCATGCATCGACGGCATGTCCTTATCGGGGGCGCGAGCCTCTTCGCAGTCACCGGCTGCGCCTCGACAGGCAGCCTGGTCGGGGGCGGAGCTTCCGCTACCACCCTCGCCGAGGATGCCGCGGTCGCCCGCGCGGTCCTGCCCAGCCAGACCCCGAAGGCCGAACTGCTGCAGAAATGGACCGGCCTCTACAGCGGCGTGCCACCCTGGGACAAGGTGAGCGCCGCCAAGCTGCGCCAGGCCATCCTGGAGGGCATCGACCTGCAGCGCGCTGAGGTCCTGTCGATCGCAAACAACCCCGAGCCCGCGACCTTCGCCAATACCCTGGTGCCGATGCAGATGGCCGGCGAGCCGCTGGACCGCGCCCTGTCTCTGTTCGGCGTAATGACCCAGAACATCGGCTCGGATGACTACAATACCGTGGACACCGAGGTGTCACCCCTGCTGTCGGCCGCCAGTGACGAGATCACCTTCAACGAAGCCCTGTTCAAGCGCGTCAAGGCGGTCGCTGACGGTGCCGCCGCTGCCGGCCTGACGGCCGAGCAGACCCGCGTGGCGACCCGCAGCCGCGACAGCTTCGTGCGCAATGGCGCGGCGCTCGACGCCGCCGGCAAGGCCGAACTGGGCCGTATCAACACCGCCCTGTCCAACGTCTTCACAAGCTTTGGCCAGAAGGTCGTCGGCGACGAAAAGACCTGGACCGTGATCTCCAGCGAAGCCGGTACGGTCGGCATGCCCGCGTCCAACCGGGCGGCGGCCGCTGCCGCTGCACGGTCCCGCGGGATCCAGGGCTGGGTGATCGTCAACACCCGCTCGAGCGTCGATCCCTTCCTGACCTTCGCCGATGATCGCGGGCTGCGCGAGAAGGTCTGGCGCAAGTTCGTCGGCCGTGGTGACAACGGCGACGCCAACGATACCAACGCGACCATTGCCGAGATCGTGAAGCTGCGGGCCGAGCGCGCGAAGCTGCTGGGCTTTGCCCATCACGCCGACTGGCGGATGCAGGACACGATGGCCAAGACCCCGGCCAAGGCGATGGACCTGATGAACCGCGTCTGGGTGCCAGCCAAGGCACGCGTTGCCGAGGAAGTAGCCGACATGCGCAAGATCGCCGGCTATGACATCGAGCCCTGGGACTACCTGTACTTCGCCGAGAAGGTCCGGAAGGTGAAGTACGACCTCGATACCAACGAGATCAAACCGTACTTCGAACTGAACAACGTCAAGCGCGGCGCCTTCTACATGGCCGAGCGCCTGTACGGCTTCGACTTCATCCGGCTGCCCGCCGGGACGGTTCCCGGCTTCCACCCCGACGTCGAGGTCTTCGAGGTCAAGGACAAGGCCAGCGGGCGTCACATCGGCCTGTTCTACTCCGACGACTTCGCTCGCCCTGGCAAGCGGTCAGGCGCCTGGATGACCACCTACCGGGCGTACTCCACGTTCGACGGGCCGCAGAACGTGCTGGCGTCGAACAACAACAACTTCACCAAGGCCGAGCCCGGCCAGCCGCTGCTGATCTCGCTGGACGATGCCGAGACCCTGTTCCACGAATTCGGCCACGCCCTGCACTACCTGTCGTCGAGTGTGACCTATCCGGCACTGGGCAACACACCGCGGGACTATGTGGAGTATCCCTCGCAGGTTCACGAGCACTGGGTGCTGAGCCGGCCCATACTCGATGGCTTCATGAAGCACGTCGAAACCGGCCAGCCGATGCCGCAGGCACTGGTCGACAAGATCGAGGCCTCGCAGACCTTCAACCAGGGCTATGCGACGGTCAGCTATATGTCTTCGGCGCTGGTCGATATGGACCTGCACACCCGGGCCACGCCGCCGACCAACATCGACGCCTTCGAGCGCGAGAGCCTGGCGCGGCTGGGCATGCCGAAGGAGATCGTGATGCGGCACCGCCTGCCGCAGTTCAATCACCTGTTCACCTCCGACGCCTACTCGGCCGGCTACTATTCCTACCTCTGGTCGGAGGTGATGGATGCCGACACCTGGGCCTATTTCGAGGAGTCGGGCGACGTGTTCAATCCGGACATCGCCCGCCGCTACAAGGCGATCATCCTGGCCGAGGGCAACACCACCGACCGGGCCGAAGCCTACCGACGCTTCCGGGGACGCGACCCGGACGTGACCGCGCTCCTGAAGGTTCGGGGCTTCCCCGTCTCCTGACGCGGTGCGGGGAGACGAACGCCCGTGCGTGTCCCCGCGACCCGAACTTGATTTCGCGGCCTTTTCCACTCATAAGATCCGCCTCCCGGCGCAGATGCAGTTCAGCGCCCTCTACCGCCACGACCCCCAACCGGACTTCAGGGTGGGACGAGGGCGGCGAGGCCCCCCGTCGACGTGATCGTCCACGGGGGCGAATTGCGTTTGGCCTTTCGACGAGGATTAACGGTTCAGAACGGCATGTTCGACAGCCTTACAGAACGACTTGGCAGCGTCTTCGACCGGCTCTCCGGTCGGGGCGTTCTGGGTGAAAAGGACATCGACGAGGCGCTGCGCGAGGTTCGCGTCGCCCTGATCGAGGCTGACGTCGCCCTTCCGGTGGTCAAGGACTTCATCAGCAAGGCCCGCGAGGACGCTCTGGGCGAGGCGGTGATCCGCTCGATCCGGCCGGCCGACCAGGTGGTCAAGATCGTCTACGATGGTCTGGTCGAGATGCTCGGCGGCGAGGAGCCGGTCGGGCTGCGGCTGGCCCTGAATCCGCCATCGGTGATCCTGATGGCCGGCCTGCAGGGCTCGGGCAAGACGACCACCTCGGCCAAGCTGGCGCTGCGCCTGACAAAGATGGACCGCAAGAAGGTCCTGATGGCCTCGCTGGATACGCGCCGTCCCGCCGCCATGGAGCAGCTGGCGCTGCTGGGGACCCAGGTCGGGGTCGACACCCTGCCGATCGTCCCAGGCCAGTCGGCGACCGACATTGCCAGGCGCGCGGTTCAGGCGGCCAAGCTCAGCGGCTATGACGTCCTGATCCTCGACACCGCCGGCCGCACCACGCTGGACGAGCAGATGATGGCCGAGGCTGCGCAGATCGCGCAGATCGCCTCGCCGACCGAGACCCTCCTGGTCGCCGACAGTCTGACCGGCCAGGACGCGGTACGCACGGCCCGGGCCTTCCATGAACGCCTGCCCCTGACCGGCCTGGTCCTGACCCGGGCGGACGGCGACGGCCGCGGCGGCGCGGCCCTGTCCATGCGGGCGGTCACCGGCCTGCCCATCAAGTTCCTTGGCGTCTCCGAGAAGGTCGACGGCCTGGACGTCTTTGACGCCGCCCGGGTGGCGGGTCGCATCCTCGGCCAGGGGGACATCGTCGCCCTTGTGGAGAAGGCCACCCAGGACCTCGACTCCGCCAAGGCCGAGGCCATGGCCCGTCGCCTGGCCAAGGGCCAGTTCGACCTCGACATGATGTCCGACCAGCTGGCCCAGATGAAGCGGATGGGCGGCATGGAGGGTCTGATGGGCCTCCTGCCCGGGGTTCAGAAGATCAAGAAGCAGATCGCCGAGGCCAACGTCTCGGACAAGAGCCTCGACCGCCAGTCGGCGATCATCTCGTCCATGACCAAGGCCGAGCGCCGCAAGCCCGACATCCTTCAGGCCTCCCGCAAGCGGCGGATTGCGGCCGGGGCCGGGGTCGACGTGGCCGAGGTCAACCGCCTTCTGAAGCAGCACCGTCAGATGGCCGACACCTTCAAGATGATGAGCCGGGACGGCGGCAAGGGCTTTGCACGCATGGCCGGCATGCTCGGTGGCGGTGGCGGTGTTGGGGGCGGCGGCGGACTCGACCGCCTGAAGGCCCTCGGTGGCGGCAAGGTGCCCACACCCGACGCGGCCCAGCTCGAGGCGCTGGCGAAAATGGCCGACAAGCTGCCTGGCGGACTTCCCGGCGGCCTGAAACTCCCCGGACTCGGCGGCGGCCTGCCGCCGGGCTTCAACCCCTTCAAGAAATCCTAATCAGACACTCGAACCTTAAGGACACCCAATGCTCAGGATTCGTCTCGCCCGCGGTGGCGCCAAGAAGCGCCCCTATTATTCCATCGTTGTCGCCGACAGCCATGCGCCCCGCGATGGTCGCTTCATCGAGAAGGTGGGCACCTACAACCCCCTCCTGAAGAAGGACGACCCCGGCCGCGTGACCCTCAAGGTCGAGCGCATCAGCGATTGGATCGCCAAGGGCGCCCAGCCCTCGGACCGCGTCGCCCGCTTCCTGGCCACCGAAGGCCTGGTCACCTGGCAGGCCGGCAGCAACCTGAAGAAGGGCGAACCCGGCCGAAAGGCCAAGGAGCGCGCCGGGGAAAAGGCCCAGAAGGCCGCTGACCTCGCCGCCGCCGCCGAGGCCGCCGCCGCCGCGCCGCCGCCGCCTGCGCCCGAGCCCGAGCCCGAAGCACCGGTAGAGGCGGCGCCTGCCGCCGAAGCGCCAGCTGAGGAAGCGGTCGCTGAGGCCGCCCCGGCTGAGGTCGCCGTTGAGGCCCCGGCTGAGGCTCCGGCTGAGGTCGCCGCTGAGGCTCCAGCTGAGGCTCCGGCTGAAGCTCCGGCTGAGGTCGCTGCTGAGGCCCCGGCTGAGGCTCCAGTTGAGGTCGCCGCTGAGGCCCCGGCTGAGGAAGCCGTCGCCGAAGAGACCGCCTCGAAGGGCTGAACCTGACGGCCCGGCGTCCTGCGTCGGGCCGATCCAGGGTCGGAAATGGCGGATCGGCTGATCCTTGTCGGACATATCGCCGGCGCCTTCGGCGTCCGCGGCGACGTGCGCGTGACCAGCTTCACCGCCGATCCCTTGACCCTGGCCGGATACCGCGACCTGCGGCGGGCGGACGGCTCCCCGGCGCCGACCCTGTCCGGAGCGCGGCCCGTCAAGGGCGGCCTGGTCGCCCGGGCCGCCGGGGTCGAGACCCGCGAGCAGGCCGAGGCCCTGAGGGGCCTGAAGCTGCATGTCCTGCGCGAGGCCCTGCCGGCTCCGGACGAGGACGAGTTCTACCTCACCGACCTGGTCGGAATGCGGGTCGAGACCCCGGACGGCCAGGTGCTCGGGGCTGTGCGTGGAGTTCAGGACTTTGGCGCGGGGGACCTCCTGGAGATCAAGCCCGAGGGGGCCCCCTCCTTCTGGCTGCCCTTCACCCGGGAGGCCGTCCCGGAGATTGACCTCGCCGGAGGTCGGATCGTCGCCCAACCCCCCGCCGAGACCGAATAGACCAGGTCAGTCCTTGCGCAGCCGCAGCAGGCCTTCCTGGGCCACGCTCGCCACCAGGACCCCCTCGCGGGAATAGATCGATCCGCGGATGAAGCCCCGGCCGCCAGCGGCGCTGGGGCTGTCCTGGGCGTAGAGGTGCCAGTCGTTGAAGTTCATCGGCTTGTGGAACCACATGGCGTGGTCGAGGCTGGCGGACTGGAAGTTGCGCGTCTGCCAGTGAACCCGGTGCGGCCGCATGGCGGTGGACAACAGGTTCATGTCCGAGGCGTAGGACAGGAGTACCTGGTGCAGGACGGGGTCCTCGCCGATCGGCGCCCGGGCGCGGAACCAGACCTCGCTCTTCGGCTCCCGCGCCTCGGGCCGCTCACGGTCGAAGAGGCTGGAGCCGTCCACGGGGCGCATCTCGATGGGCCGCGGACGCATGGCCCACTTGCGCGCCTCATCCGGCATCTTCTCGAGGGCCGCCTTGAGGGCCTCGGCCTCGCCGGGAAGCGCGTCGGGCCCGGCCACGGCCGGCATGGCGGCCTGGTGTTCGAAGCCCTCTTCCGGTGCCTGGAAGGACGCGGCGAGGTTGAAGATCTGCTTGCCGTTCTGGACGGCGATCACCCGGCGGGTGGTAAAGCTGCCCCCGTCGCGGGACCGGTCGACGTCAAAGAGGATCGGTATGGTCGGGTCGCCCGGACGGATGAAATAGCAGTGCAGGGAATGGCAGACCCGGTCCTCGACCGTGCCATAGGCGGCCAGCAGGGACTGGGCGATGACCTGTCCGCCGAAAATCCGGCCCGGTCCCTCGTTCGGCGACAGTCCGCGGAAGAGGTTCACCTCAAGGCGCTCGAGCGCCAGGGTATCGACGAGGTTTTCGGGTTTGGACATGGCTCGGAGATCAATGCTGCAGATGCGAGAGAACAGGGCATAGAGCCAGTCGACCGGCGCGGCAAGGCAAGCGCGGGGCGACGCCGGGACTCGAAAAACACGCCGTCTTCGTCCACAAGCCCCGCATGTCCGCGCCGCCGCCCTTCGAGGTCACTGTCCTGACCATGTTCCCCGAGGCCTTTCCTGGGCCGCTGGGGGTTTCGCTGGTCGGGACGGCCTGGCGCGAGGCCGGTCTATGGTCCCTGGAAACGCTGGACATCCGGGGCTTTTCCAAGGATAAGCGCGGCTTCCTCGACGACACCCCCGCAGGGGGCGGGCCGGGGCAGGTGATGCGGGCGGACGTGATCGCCTCGGCGCTCGACAGCGTCGAACGGCGCGGGCGCCCGCTTCTCTATATGAGCGCCCGGGGTCGGCCCCTGACCCAGGCGCGTGTGAAGGACTGGGCCGACGGGCCGGGACTCATCGTCCTGGCGGGTCGGTTCGAGGGGGTGGACCAGCGGGTGATCGACGCCCGGGGGTTCGAGGAGGTCTCGGTCGGAGACGCGGTCCTCGCCGGTGGCGAAGCGGCGGCTCTGGTGACCATCGAGGCCTGCATAAGGCTCGTGCCCGGCGTCCTCGGCCAGGCGGAGAGCCTCAGTGAAGAGAGTTTCGAGGACGGGCTCCTGGAGCATCCGCAGTTCACGCGACCGCGGACGTTTGAGGGTCTGGAAATTCCGCAGGTCCTGCTCAGCGGCCACCACGCACAGGTGGCGGCCTGGCGGCGGACCGAGCGGGAACGCGCTACGCGGGAACGGCGTCCGGATCTCTGGGCTGCCTGGCTCGCCAATCAACAGGCAAAGGGCGATTAAAGCCCGGTACGAAAGGACTGAACCATGAACCTGATCCAGGAACTGGAAAAGGAAGAGGCCGACCGTCTGGTCGCCACCCGCGCCATTCCGGTCTTCCGGCCCGGCGACACCCTCCGCGTCAACGTCCGCATCAAGGAAGGCGAGCGCGAGCGCGTCCAGGCCTATGAGGGCGTGTGCATCGCCCGCCAGGGCCAGGGCATCAACGAGAGCTTCTCGGTCCGCAAGATCTCCTTCGGCGAGGGCGTCGAGCGGATCTTCCCGATCCATTCGCCGAACATCGAGAGCATCGAGGTCAAGCGCCGCGGCGTCGTGCGCCGGGCCAAGCTCTACTACCTGCGCGACCGCCGCGGGAAGTCGGCCCGGATCGCCGAGCGCCAGATGACCCCCGCCGAGCGGGCTCTGGCCGCCGCCGAGCGCGCCGGTACCTCCAGCGACAGCACCGAGGGCTGACCGGGGTGCACGACCGGCTTCCAGCCGGTCGTCCCAACGGAACGTCATGTCCGGCTCTAGCCTTCCTGCCCTTCTCCTGACCGGAGGCTCAGGCCAGGTGGGTCTCGCCCTGCGCGAGGCTCCGCCGGCAGGCTTTCAGGTCGTGGCGCCTCCGCGCGCGGAACTGGACCTGGCCGATGCCGGGTCGGTGCGCCGCTGGGTGGGAGATCGGCCCTGGGCGGCGATCGTCAATGCCGGGGCCTGGACGGCGGTAGACGCCGCTGAAACCCACGCCGCCGAGGCCTGGGCGGCCAACGCCCTCGGGCCGGCCATACTGGCCCGAGCCGCCGCGGAACGCGGCCTTCCCCTTGTCCATATCTCGACAGACTACGTTTTCGATGGCGGGCTTGACCGGCCCTACCGCGAGGACGACCCGGTCGGACCCGTCAGCGTCTATGGCGCCTCCAAGGCTGCAGGTGAGATGGCTGTGGCTGCCCTCAATCCCCGCCATGTGATCCTCAGGACCGCCTGGGTCTACAGCCCCTGGGGGACCAACTTCCTGCGCACAATGTTGCGTCTGGCCGAGACCCGCGACGCCCTCTCCGTCATCAACGACCAGGCGGGCTGCCCCACCTCGGCCCTGGACATCGCCGGGGCGATCGGGGCCGTCTGCCGGCGGCTCGCCGACCCCGCGCCACAGCCAGCCGGGATCTTTCACTTCGCCGGCGCCGGCGAGACAACCTGGTATGGCTTCGCCGCCCGGATCTTCGAGCGCGCAGCCCAGGCAGGCGTAAGGGTCCCGGCCCTGACCCCCATCCCCTCGGCTGACTGGCCGACCCCGGTTCGCCGGCCAGCGAATTCCCGGCTGGACACGACGCATTTCACCCGCACATTCGGGCTTGCGCCCCGTCCCTGGACGGAGGCGGCGGACGAGGTGGTCGACCGGCTCACCGGGGCGGGCGAGCGACAGGGAGGCAGAGCATGAAGGGCATCATCCTGGCGGGCGGCGCCGGTACGCGCCTCCACCCCGCCACCTTGGCGGTGAACAAGCAGCTCCTGCCGATCTACGACAAGCCGATGATCTACTATCCCCTGTCCGTTCTCATGCAGGCGCGGATCCAGGACATACTGATCATCTCCTCGCCGGAGTACCTGGGGAACTACCAGCGCCTGTTCGGCGACGGCTCCCAGTTTGGCGTGCGCATGGCCTACGCCGTCCAGCCCAGCCCCGACGGCCTGGCCCAGGCCTTCCTGATCGGCGAGGACTTCCTGGCTGGCGACCCGGCCGCCCTGGTCCTGGGCGACAACATCTTCCTCGGAGCCGGCATGACCGGACTTCTGGAAGCCGCTGCGGCCCGCACAACCGGCGCTACCATCTTCGCCTACGAGGTCGAACGCCCCGAGGCCTACGGCGTGGTCGAGCTGGACGCCACCGGCCGGGCCCTCAGCCTGGAGGAGAAGCCCGAACGCCCGCGCTCCCGACAGGCGGTGACCGGCCTCTACTTCTACGACCGGGACGTGGTCGACCTCGCCCGGCGGGTGCGCCCCTCGGCCCGGGGCGAGCTGGAGATCACCGACCTCAACCGGCTCTACATGGAGCGGGGCGACCTCTTCGTTCAGAAGATGGATCGCGGATTCACCTGGCTGGACACCGGCACCCACGACAGCCTGCTCGAGGCCAGCGAACTCGTCCGGACCCTCCAGAAACGCCAGGGCCTGCAGATCGCCTGCCTGGAGGAGATCGCCCTCACCAACGGCTTCATCGACACCGACCAGGTCCGGCGGGCCGGCGAGGCCCTTTCGAAAACCGCCTACGGCCAATATCTCCTGGACCTCGCCGGACGCTGAGGCGCGGTGAGTCTTGGCCACCGGGCCGGTTCGGCGTTAGTGTCGCCGGGCGCACTCGGGAGCCTGCCCATGAAGATGATCGTCGCCGTGATCAAGCCCAGCCGCCTGGACGCCGTCCTTGAGGCTGTCACCGAGGCCGGTGCCTCGGGTCTCACCGTCACGGAAGTCCGCGGCTATGGTCGCCAGAGAGGCAAGACTGAGGTCTACCGGGGAGCTGAGTACGAGGTGAAGCTCCTGCCCAAGGTCAAGCTGGAGATCGCCGTCCCCACGGACATCGCCGACGCCGTCATCGAGGCCATCACCCGCAGCGCCAATACCGGCAAGATCGGCGACGGCAAGATCTTCGTCATGGACCTCGAGACCGCCCTGCGCATCCGCACCGGCGAAGCCGACGCCGCGGCGATCTCGGGCTAGTCCCGCCTCAGCACGAAGACGGCCGCCTCGGCCCGCCAGTTCTCCAGCACCGAGCGGGGGGGGATGGGCCGCGCCGGCCGGCCGCCCGAAAGGGCTGCACAAGCCTCGATCCTCAGGCCCAGGTCATCGGTGAGGGCCAGGAAGTCGTGCAGGGTGCACAGGTGGATGTTGGGCGTGGACCACCAGGGATTGGGCAGGGCCCGGGTCTCGGGCATGCGGCCGCGCGCCAGAAGGGCCCAGCGCACCCGCCAGTGTCCAAAGTTGGGAAAGCTCACCACTGCCCGGTCGGCGATCCGCAGGAGCTCCGAGACCACGTGCCGGGGGTCGCGCATCTGCTGCAGGGTCTTGGATAGGATAGCCACGTCGAAGGCCCGGGTCGGGAAGCTGTCGAGATCGTGGTCGGCGTCGCCCTGCACCACGGCGAGGCCCCGGGCCAGGCAGGCAGAGACCCCATCAGCGGAAATCTCCAGCCCCTGGCCGTCGACGCCCCGCTCCCGGGTCAGGAGGTCCAGAAGGTCACCCTCGCCGCAGCCGACGTCCAGTACCCGCGCCCCGACAGGGGTCAGGCGCAGGATCTCGCGGAAGTCCTCGCGCATTGGCCCGTTCACGTCAGTCCCCGCTTCTCGGCGGCGGAGGCCAGGAAGCCCCGCAGGGCCGAGTCCAGGGCCGGCTCTTCCAGGAAGATGGCGTCATGGCCCTTGTCGGTCTCGATCTCGACGAAGCTGGCCCGGCAGCCGGCAGCGTTGAGGGCGCGTACCACGTGCCGGCTCTCGGCCGTGGAGTAGAGCCAGTCCGACGAGAAGGACAGGACGCAGAAGCGCACGTCCCGGGCCGGCACGAAGGCGACCGCCAGCTGGCCGTCGTAGGCTGCGGCCAGGTCGAAATAGTCCAGGGCCCGGGTGATGTAGAGGTAGGAGTTGGCGTCAAACCGGTCGACGAAGCTCGCCCCCTGGTGCCGCAGGTAGCTCTCGACCTGGAAGTCGGTGTCGAAGCCCCAGGACAGGCCGTCGCTCTGCAGTTCGCGGCCGAACTTCCGCTGCAGGGCGCCCTCGGACAGGTAGGTGATGTGGGCGGCCATGCGGGCCACGGCGAGGCCCTTCTC